>NZ_QTQH01000012.1:0-236255 GCF_003853805.1 Burkholderia sp. Bp8994 | reverse complement strand
TGCGGGCGCGCGTCGTCTTCGCCTCGGGGTTCCTCGTGTGGCCGGGCGTGGGGGTGCGGGGCTGCCGGGGGGTGGTGGGTGTTGTCTCCCCCCCCCCCCCCCCCCCCGCGCCGCTTTACATCAGTGCGTGACCGACAGGAACAGGTACGCCGCGAACAGCGACAGATGCACGACGCCGTGCAGCACCGTCGTGCGTCCCTGGCTGAGCGTCAGCGTGCTGACGAGCAGCGTCAGCGACAGCAGCACGGTTTCCATCGCGCCGATGCCGAGCGTGAGCGGCTGGCCGACCCAGATGAACACGGCCGCGACGGTCGGGATCGTGAGCCCGATGCTCGCGAGCGCCGAACCGAGCGCGAGGTTCATGCTGGTCTGCAGGCGATTCGCCCGCGCGGCGGTGACGGCCGCGAGCCCTTCGGGCAGCAGCACCAGCGCGGCGATCACGATGCCGACCGCCGCTTCCGGCGCGCCGAGCTTCATCACCGCATGCTCGACGGCGGGCGACAGCAGCTTCGCGAGCAGCACGACCGCGACGAGGCTCGCGAACAGCAGCACGAGGCTGATCAGCGCGGTGCGGCCGCTCGGGGGGGCCGCATGCACTGATTCGTTCGCGCTGTCGTGCTCGGTGAGGAAGTAGTCGCGGTGGCGCACGGTCTGCACGAATACGAATGCGCCGTACAGCACGAGCGACGACACGCCGGCGAACGCAAGCTGCGATTTCGAAAAGAACGGGCCCGGCGCGGCGTTCAGGTAGTTCGGCATCACGAGCGACAGCACCGACAGCGACGCGAGCACCGCGAGCGCCTTGCTCGCGCCGCGCCCCTGGAAATCCTGCTCGCCATGCTTCCACGCACCGACCAGCAGGCAGAGGCCGACGATGCCGTTGCAGATGATCATCACCGCGGCGAACACGGTATCGCGCGCGAGGCCCGATTTCTCGGGGCCGGCGCCGAGCATCACCGACACGATCAGCGCGACCTCGATGACGGTCACGGCGACCGCCAGCACGAGCGTGCCGAACGGCTCGCCGACGCGGTGCGCGACGACTTCGGCATGGTGGACGGCGGCGAACACGGCGCCGGCGAGGGCGGCGGCGAACACGGCGATGACGAGGCCTTCGGCCGGCACGACGCGCGACAGCGCGAGTACCAGCCAGGCGGCAAGCGGGGCCACGAGGGTCCAGCGCGGGAGCTGGTTGGACGAGAGCGGCATGGACGGTTTCCTATGCGAGTGGCGGCGCGCGACGCGCCGTCACGGGTTGACGAAGCCCGGCCGGATGATCCGCCGAACGTGGACGATGATGCTGATGGGCGGCAGCGCGGAGCCGTGCTGCCCTGGATTCGCCGCCGTGAAGCGGCGAGGGGCGCGGGCGGGCCGAAGCCCGTCGCTGGATGAAACGGTTCGATGCGACCGGGTGCCGAGGGCGGGGCGCGGGTACGTCACGACAGGCGGGTGGCGCGATTCCGACCCCGAAAGGACGGCAGGCGGTGGACGGCAGCGGCGTGACACGCGGTTTCCCCCTGAAATTCGGCGATTTGTCGAATTTTATCAGGCGTTCGGGGGACACTATCTCATAATCGGACGCTTTCATTGACCTTTCTGTTTCAAAAAAGTGCCCCGATCGGTCGAATTTTTGTTCTTGCGCTTTTCGTAACGGTCTCTTGCACGACAAATTCGGGCTCGCCCTGACATAAATCTACCGACCGGTCGGTTTATAATCGCTCGCACTTCCACTTCATGACGGATCGCAAGCGATGGCTGTTTCTTCTGCACATTCGGTGAATTCGAGCGCGCTGGCGCAGTCGGCGGTCGTCGGCGTGATCGGCGCGGGCGCGATGGGCGCGGGCATCGCGCAGGTGGCCGCGGCGGCCGGTCATGCGGTGCTGCTGTACGACCTGAACGAAGCCGCATGCGACAAGGCGCTGGCCGGCATCCGCGCGCAGTTCGCACGGCTCGCGGAAAAGGGCCGGATGGAACCGGCCCAGGCCGACGCGGCCGGCAGCCGGATTCGCGCGGTGCGCGCGCTGGCCGACTTCGCGGGCGCCGCGCTGATCGTCGAGGCGGCGGCCGAGCGGCTCGACGTGAAGCGCGAGATCTTCGCGACGCTCGAACGCCATGTCGACGACAGCTGCGTGCTGGCGACCAACACGTCGTCGATCTCGATCACGTCGATCGCGGCCGGGCTGCGCGCGCCGCAGCGCGTGGCCGGCCTGCATTTCTTCAATCCGGCGCCGCTGATGGCGCTCGTCGAGGTGGTCAGCGGGCTCGCGACCGCGCCGGACGTCGCACAGGCGCTCTACGACACGGCCGCCGCGTGGGGCAAGCGGCCGGTGCTGGCGAAGTCGACGCCCGGCTTCATCGTGAACCGCGTCGCGCGGCCGTATTACGCGGAGGCGCTGCGCGTGCTGAACGAGCAGGGCGGCACGCCGGCCTCGATCGATGCGGTGATGCGCGACGCCGGCGGCTTCCGGATGGGGCCGTTCGAGCTGATGGACCTGATCGGCCACGACGTGAACTTCGCGGTGACCGAGTCGGTGTTCCGCGCGTACTTCAACGATCCGCGCTATACGCCGTCGCTGATCCAGCAGGAACTCGTGAACGCGGGCTTCCTCGGGCGCAAGTCGGGGCGCGGCTTCTATTCGTATGCGGACGGCGCGACGCCGCCCGCGCCCGCGTTCGAACCGCCGTGCGATGCGCCGGCCGACGTCGTGCTGTTCGCGCAGGACGGCCCGGCCGCCGCGCTGCATGCCCGCGTTGTCGAACGCATCGCGCTCGCGCGGCAGAACGGCGCGCATGCCGACGAACTGCTCGCCGTGGCCGGACGCGCGTCGATCGCGCTGACCGACGGCCGCACCGCGACCGTGCGCGCCGCGCAAACCGGCGTGGCCGACCTCGTGCTCGTCGATCTCGCGCGCGATTACGCGCAGGCCGGGCTCGTCGCGCTGACGCGCGCGCTGCAGTGCAGCGACGCGGCCTATGCGGATGCGGTCGGGCTGTTCCAGCAAGCGGGTTTTCGCGTCGTCGGCATCGCCGACGTGCCGGGCATGGTCGCGATGCGCACCGTCGCGATGCTCGCGAACGAGGCGGCCGACACGGTGAACCAGGGCGTGTGCTCGCCCGCCGATCTCGATCTCGCGATGGAGAAGGGCGTGAACTACCCGTGCGGCCCGCTCGCGTGGGCCGATGCGATCGGCATCGGCCGCGTGTATCGCGTGCTGTCGAACCTGGCGGCGAGCTACGGCGAGGACCGCTATCGCGTGTCGCCGCGCATCGCCGCGCTGCACGCGGCCGGCCGCACGTTCCGCTAGCCGCCGGCCGCGTCACCCCGATCACGATAACGACATCACTCCACTGGAGGAGCACCCCGATGACTCACCCGACGCACCCCGCCGCCGCCCTCGAGCCGATCGAGACCGCCAGCCGCGACGAACTGCAGGCGCTGCAGCTCGAGCGCCTCAAGTGGTCGCTGCGCCACGCGTACGACAACGTCCCGCACTATCGCCGCACGTTCGACGCGGCGGGCGTGCATCCGGACGACCTGAAGACGCTCGCCGATCTCGCGAAATTCCCGTTCTCGACCAAGCACGACCTGCGCGACAACTACCCGTTCGGCCTCTTCGCGGTGCCGCGCGAGCAGGTCGTGCGCGTGCATGCGTCGAGCGGCACGACCGGCAAGCCGACGGTGGTCGGCTACACCGCGCGCGACATCGACACGTGGGCGAACGTGACCGCGCGTTCGATCCGCGCGGCCGGCGGCCGCCCGGGCGACACGCTGCACAACGCATTCGGCTACGGGCTCTTCACGGGCGGCCTCGGGATTCACTACGGCGCGGAGCGGCTCGGCTGCATGGTCGTGCCGATGTCGGGCGGGCAGACTGAAAAGCAGGTGCAGCTGATCCGCGATTTCGAGCCGAAGATCATCCTCGTCACGCCGTCGTACATGCTGAACCTGATCGACGAGATGGTGCGGCAGGGCATGGACCCGGCCGAGTCGTCGCTGAAGATCGGCATCTTCGGCGCGGAGCCGTGGACGCAGGCGCTGCGCGAGGAAGTGGAGACACGCGTGGGCATCGACGCGCTCGACATCTACGGGCTGTCGGAAGTGATGGGCCCGGGCGTCGCGTGCGAATGCGTCGAGACGAAGGACGGCCCGGTGATCTGGGAAGACCATTTCTATCCGGAGATCATCGACCCGGCGACCGGCGAGGTGCTGCCGGACGGCAGCGAGGGCGAGCTCGTGTTCACGTCGCTGACGAAGGAGGCGATGCCGGTGATCCGCTACCGCACGCGCGACCTCACCGCGCTGCTGCCGCCGACCGCGCGCGCGATGCGCCGGCTCGCGAAGATCACGGGCCGCTCCGACGACATGCTGATCGTGCGCGGCGTGAACGTGTTCCCGAGCCAGATCGAGGAAATCGTCGTCGCGCAGACGAAGCTGTCGGGGCAGTTCCAGATCACGCTTTCGCGCGACGGCCACATGGACCGGCTCGATCTCGCGGTCGAGCTGCGCTCCGAGGCCGTCGCGTGCGTGACCGATGCCGAGCGCGCGGCGATCGCGCGCGAGCTGCAGCACCGGATCAAGACGATGATCGGCGTGTCGGCCGGCGTGACGGTGCTCGCCGCGGGCGGCATTCCCGCGAGCGCGACCGGCAAGGCCCGGCGCGTGATCGACCGCCGGCAGGCCGCCTGAGTTTCGCCGTTCCCTGTTTCTACCCCGAGGAAACCTGTTCGATGGATGGATTGAAAACCCTGGCCGTGGCCGTCGATGCGCGCGGCATCGCGACTGTCGCGCTGCAGCGCGGCGACGTGCTCAACGCGTTCGACGAGACGATGATCGCCGAGCTGACCGACGCGTTTACCACGCTCGGCCGGCGCGACGACGTGCGCGCGATCGTGCTGCGCTCGGACGGTCGCGCGTTCTGCGCGGGCGCCGACCTGCAGTGGATGCAGCGCGCGAGCGCGAACGACGCGGCCGCGAACCTGCGCGACGCCGAGCGGTTCGCCGCGATGATGCGGGCGATCCGGCAGTGCCCGAAGCCGACGGTCGCGCGCGTGCAGGGCCACGCGTTCGGCGGCGGCGTCGGCCTGTGCGCGGCCTGCGACATCGTGATCGCGAGCGATCACGCGCGCTTTTCGGTCAGCGAGGCCCGTTTCGGGATCCTGCCGTCGGTGATAGGCCCGTACCTGGTCGAGGCGGTCGGCCAGCGCCAGGCGCGCCGGCTCGCGCTGACCGCGACGCAACTCGCGGCCGCCGAAGCCGTCGCGATCGGGCTGATCCACCAGGCCGTGCCGCTCGACGCGCTCGACGCCGCACTCGACAAGACGCTCGCCGAGCTGAGCCGCAACGGCCCGAACGCGCTGATGGAGATCAAGCGCTTTTTCGACGCGATCGGCGAGTACCCGCCGTCGGACGAACGCGCGGCGTTCACCGCGCAGACGATCTCCCGCGTGCGTGCGACGCCGGAAGCGAAGGAGGGCTTCGCCGCGTTCTTCGCGAAGCGGCCGCCGGCCTGGGAGCCGGGCGCCGAATAAGGCGGCGGCGCGGGCCGCCGGGCCCGGGGCGCGATTTGCGTCTCGCGCGCGGGCGCTTGCTCTACAATGCGTGACCCCCGGCGCGCCGCCGGCCCAGCCCCGACCGCTTCTTCGCACCCGATGATCGTCAATCGCCTTATCTCCGAGATCCTGTTCGGCTTTACCGGCCTGATCGGCATCATCAATCCGATCGGCATCGCGTTCCTGTTTCTCGAACGCACCGAGGCGCTGACCGAGCACGAGCGCAACCTGCTCGCGAAGAAGGTGGCGTTCAACGCGTTCATCGTGTTGCTGGTCGCGTTCTTCGCCGGCACGCCGGTGCTGCACTTCTTCGGGATCTCGATGGAAGCGCTGCGGATCGGCGGCGGCTTCGCGGTCGCCGTCGCGGGCTGGCAGATGCTGAACGAGCCGGACGGGCCGGCGGGCGGCGGCGATACGCCGATCAAGCCGATCGATGCGAACGCGATCATGACCCGCGCGTTCTTCCCGCTGACCGTGCCGCTGACCGTCGGCCCCGGCTCGATCGCCACCGCGATCGCGCTGAACGCGAACCGCACGCACAAGCTGTCGGAATTCATGCTGTCGAGCATCGTGTCGATCTCGGTGTCGGCGCTCGTCGCGGTCGTGATCTGGCTGACCTACAGCCGTGCCGCGCTGCTCTCCCGCTATCTCGGCACCGAAGGCACCAAGGTCGCGAAGCGCGTGTCGGCATTCCTGCTGCTGTGCATCGGCGTGCAGATCATGCTGACCGGCTTCTCCGAATTCCTGCAGCCGCTCGCCGACCAGATCAAGTAAGCCGTTCGTCGTTCGCGAGTAATCCGTTCGTTCGTCGACGCGGCAACCGGCGCGGCGCCACGCCGCGCATTCTGATCATGGATGCGGCGTGGCGCGTTGGTGTGCGCCGTCGAAGCCTTGCTCGAGTGGGATTGGGCTGCGGTTCCGGCGCGTCGGCGTTCCTGGGCGACCCGGCCGCAGCAGGCCGTCGCGTCGACTACGCGTTCGCGCGCTGCGCGATACCATGCGACGTCTGGCCGATGCTGCGCACGGCGTTCGTGCCCGGTGCACCGAGCCGGTGCCGCGCATCCGGCCGCAACCCCACTTCAATGACGAGGCGAGCGATGGAATACGTGAAATTCGGGTCGACCGGGATGGACGTGTCGAAGCTGGTGCTGGGCTGCATGACGTTCGGCGAGCCGTCGCGCGGCACCCACCCTTGGACGCTGCCGGAAGCGGAAAGCCGCCCGATCATCCAGCGGGCGATCGAGGCCGGCATCAACTTCTTCGATACCGCGAACATGTATTCGGACGGCACGTCCGAGGAGATCGTCGGCCGTGCGTTGCGCGACTTCGCGAAGCGCGACGACGTCGTGATCGCGACCAAGGTGTTCTACCGGATGCGCCCGGGGCCGAACGGCGCGGGCTTGTCGCGCAAGGCGATCATGACCGACATCGACCAGAGCCTGAAGCGGCTCGGCACCGACTACGTCGACCTGTACCAGATCCACCGCTGGGACTACGGCACGCCGATCGAGGAGACGCTCGAGGCGCTGCACGACGTCGTGAAGGCCGGCAAGGCGCGCTACATCGGCGCATCGTCGATGTTCGCGTGGCAGTTCGCGAAGGCGCTGTATACGTCGAAGCAGAACGGCTGGACCCGCTTCGTCAGCATGCAGAACCACCTGAACCTGCTGTATCGCGAGGAAGAACGGGAAATGCTGCCGCTGTGCGAGGCCGAAGGCATCGCGGTGATTCCGTGGAGCCCGCTCGCGCGCGGCCGGCTGACGCGCAATTGGGACGAGTCGTCCGGCCGGCAGCAGAGCGACGAGGTCGGTCAGCGGATGTACGACGCGACGGCCGGTGCCGATCGCGCGGTCGTCGAGGCCGTCGCGGCGATCGCCGCCGCGCGCAACGTGCCGCGTGCGCAGGTCGCGCTCGCGTGGGTCGCACACAAGCGCGGCGTCACCGCGCCGATCGTCGGCATCTCGAAGCCGCATCATCTGGACGATGCGCTCGGCGCGCTGCAGCTGAAGCTGACGGACGATGAAATCGCGACGCTCGAAGGCCCTTACGTGCCGCACGCGGTAGCCGGCTTCAACTGAGTTCGACCGCGCGAAACCGGCGGGATGCCGCCGCGTGCGGCGTTCAGCGTGCGGCGGCGAACATCGGATAGGTGAACAGCGCGAAGTGGATCACGTTCAGCCCCGCATGCGCGAGCGCGGATGCGAGCAGTCCGCCGCGCCGCCATGCGAGGCCGTAGCCGATGCCGGCCACCGTGCCGAGCGCGATCCAGGGCCAGCCGCCGGCCGCGTGCGCGGCGCCGAACAGCCCAGCGCCGATCGCGAGCGCGGCCCACGGCCCCCAGCCGAACCGGCCGAGCACGCGCGTGAGCCCGCCTTGCACGTAGCCGCGGAACAGCGCTTCCTCGGCGAGCGTGACGAGCAGCACATTGTTGACGAGCCACATCCAGCCCGACGCCGGCCATTTCGGCGCCCAGCCGACCATGCCGAACGCGAGCGCGCCGGCCAGGCAGGCCGCCGCCGTCGCGACGGCCGCCACGGCGCCGGTGCGCAGCGCGCGTGCCGGCGGGACGTCCGGCGCCACCCACGGCAGCGCCCACAGCAGCCACAGGCCGACGAGCGGCTTGTCGAAATTCAGGTACATCGTGAACGGCACGGCATCCGGCGTGAAACGCGTCGGCTCGATCACGCGCGGATTGTGGAAGCCGGGAAGCAGGTGCAGGCTCAGCGCGATCGCGAGCGCGGCAAACACGACGTGCGCGACGATCCGCAGCGCGAGCGGGCGGCCCGGCGCGACGCCCCAGGCGGCGGCCGCGAGCAGCGCGAGCGGCGCGAGCACGATCGGTTCGAGCTTGCCGAACGCCAGCGCGCCGGCATAGCCGAGCGCGGCAACGGCGATGCTCAGGCCATGCAGCGGGCGCTGCCACGCGAACGCGGCGGCCGCGAACAGTGCGAGCCAGATCGTGGCACACGGGAGAAGCGAGAGAGACATGGGGCGATGCAGGCGGCGAACGAGAGCCGCGCATCATACCCCAGCGGCCGTGACGGCCGCGCCGGGCGGACGGGGCGGGCGCTCAGCGGCCGGCGATCTCGGTGACGCCGTCGCGGGTCGGGATGTCGACGCTGTTGCGCTCGCGCATCCGCCGCCGGTACCAGAAGGTCCACAGCAGCAGCGTGCCGAACACCGTGTAGCCCATGATCGGCGACACGACGAGCACGCGCTCGACGGGCCAGGTGACGACCATCCACAGGCGCAGCAGCATCTCCAGCGTCATGCAGGCGCCCCACACGAAGGTCATCAGGCGCAGCATCTGGCGCAGCCCCGGCTGCTCGGCCCAGACCGTCTCGAAACGCGCGGCGCCGCCGGCCATCTCGCGGGCCACCGTCGCGCGCGCGAGATAGAAGATCAGCGGACGATCGCGGAACAACGACAGCAGGAACACGACGCCGATCGTGCCGGACGCGAGCGATTCGCGCATCAGCAGCGTGCGCGCGCTGCCGCCGAGCGCCATGCCGGCGATCGACAGCGCGATGCCGAGCAGCACGACGGCGGCCACCGCATCGATGCGGCGCGAGCGGATGAATTCGACGACGGACCAGACGATGGGCGGAATCGCCGACGCGTACAGCGCGCCGGTTTCGCCGAAATACGGATGCGCGACCCGGTACGCGACCCAGGGCAGCATCAGGTTGACGAAGAGTTCGAGGATCAGGCCGGCTCGTGGTTTCACGGAAGCGGGCGCGCGGGTGGCGCGCGGGGCGGTGATGTCGCTTCGAGTATATCGAAGTCCGACCCCGCGCGCCGCACCGGCGCGGTTGTGCACGCACCGAAAACGGGCGGAAACATGCGGTGGCCCGGGGCGGGGCCGCGCCCGGGATGCCCCGGGACCGTTCGGTGCCGCGTCCGGCCGCCGCGCGGCCGTCATCGTCCGGTCAACGGTTCGTCAGGCGGCCGCGGGCTGGACGATGATCTTCACGTTCCGGTCCTTGTGGTTGACCAGCTCCTCGAAGCCGTGCGTGACGATGTCGCCGAGCGTGATCCGGCCGGTGATCAGCGGCTGCACGTCGATGCGGCCGTCCGCGATGAAGCGGATCACGTCCGCGAATTCGCCGTTGTACGCGAGCGAGCCGATCACTTCCTTCTCGGTCGACACGATGTCGAAGAAGTTGAACGACGTCGGCTCCTCGAAGATGCCGACCATCACCGACTTGCCGGCCTTGCGGATCACGTCGATCGCGAGCTGCGCGGTGGCCGTGTGCCCGATGCACTCGAACGACACGTCGGCGCCGTAGCCGCCCGTCAGCGCCTTGACTTCCGCGACCGCGTCGGACGCCTTCGGATCGATCACGACCGTCGCGCCGACCTCCAGCGCCTTCTGCTTGCGCGCGGCCGACATTTCCAGCGCGATCACGCGTCCGGCGCCCGCGGCCTTCGCGCACATGATCGTGCACAGGCCGATCGTGCCGGCACCGACCACGACGACGGTCTGGCCGACGATGTTGCCGGCCTTCTTCACCGCATGCAGCCCGACCGCGAGCGGCTCGATCAGCGCGCCGGCCTCCGTCGGGAAGTTGTCGGGCAGCTTGTACAGCAGCTCGGCCGGCACGTTCACGAATTCGGCGAACGCGCCGTTGTTCATCAGCCCGGTGAACGCGAGGTTCTCGCAGATGTTGTACAGCCCGTGCCGGCAATACCAGCAGGTGCCGCAATGCTGGCAGGCGTCGGCCGTCACGCGCTCGCCGACCGCGAAGCCCGTCACGCCCGCGCCGAGCGCCGCGATCTCGCCGCTGAACTCGTGGCCGAGGATGCACTGGCCCTTCAGGCCCGTCAGCGGATGCGGTGCGTCGACGGGAATGAACACGGGCCCGGCGACGTACTCGTGCAGGTCGGAGCCGCAGATCCCGCACCAGTGCACGCGGATCTGGACCCAGCCGGCCGGCGGATGCGCCGGAACGGGAACCTCTTCGACGCGGATGTCGTGGCGGCCATGCCAGACGGCGGCCTTCATGCTGGGAGCGGTGTTCGATGCCGGTGTACTCACGTTGCTGTCTCCGTCAGGTTGTCGTCGGACGCGCGACCCAGGGGGCCGGTTCGTCCGTCGCGCGATTGCGCGAGCGACCGACATGCAGGAACGGGGCCAGCTCGAATCGGCGCTCGGGTGGCGAAGGCGCCGGGCGGGCCGTGTGCGATGCAGCAGGCCGCGCTGCATCGACGTCAGCCGGGGCCGGGCGAGTCAAACGCGAAATTTGCTGCGATTGCGACGGGACGCGGCGGGTGAGACGCCGGGACATTCGTCTCAGCCGTTTGAGACGAAACGCGAGACGCGCGGTTCGGTCGTGGGCGTCGTAGCCGCGGTCGTTGCGGTCCATTGGCGATCAGCGAAACGCATCGTTGCGCATGTTTCCCCTTTACTTGAAGTTAACTTCAATTTGTATCATCTGCGGCAATGTCCGATCGCCATGCGTGCATGGCGGTTGCACCGGAGGCGGGGTGCATGACCGAATCGGTCGTTGCTGCCGTGCGAAGGGCCGAGCGCGGCTCGTCTCAATCTTCACGGAATGTCGTCAAGCATGCCAAACGTTATCGAATGCCTGATCTGCGAGTATGTGTCGTACCACATGCTGGTAGCCGAAGAGCGGGACGCGATGCCGTTACCGGCAGACGTCGGGATGGCGCGGCCACAGGAGCGTGCCGATCGCGCGCCGACTCCGGAGCCTGTCGCACCTGGCGTTTCACCGTTGCGGCCGCAACTGTTCGTGTCGGTTCTGGAAGCGGGCGACGACGGCTTGCTGGTGCGCTGGAGCGAAAGCGGGCGCTGCCATTACGGCGAGCAACGCTGGCGCTTGCGCGTCGCGTTGCAGGCGGGCCGCTGCGCGATCTCCGGGCAGGCGATCGAGCCGGGCGAACCGGTGTACCGGCCGGTGCGGCGGCCGGTGCCGGTCAACGGCGACGAGATGATCCACCCCGCGTCGGTGCCGCCTGCGGCTGGCGCCGCGTGTCGCGCGGCACCAGGCCGCGGCGAGGCGACGGATCCGGTCGATACCCCGGGCTGAGCGACCGGTTGCACTCTCGCGTTACTTGAGATCCTTCCGGTACTGGATGAACCCCGCGTTGTTCGCGAGCTTGTCGTACAGCGCGCGGGCGGTCGTGTTGGTTTCGTGCGTGAGCCAGTACACGCGGCTTGCGCCGGCTTCGCGGGCCCGCTCGTACACGGCTTCGATCAGTGCGCCGCCCGCGCCTTGCCCGCGGGCGTCCGCCGCCGTGAACAGGTCCTGCAGATAGCAGTACGGCCCTTCGGTCCAGCACGAGCGGTGATAGATCGCGTGCACGATGCCGACCAGCGTACCCGACGCGTCGAAGGCGCCGAGCGCGAACATCGGTTCGGCGGGATCCATCAGGCGCGCCCATGTCGTCGCGAACACGGCGTCGCTCAGCGCGGTCTCGTAGAAAGTCTGGTAGCCCTGCCACAGCGGGCGCCACGCGGCTTCGTCGGAGGCCACGAGCGGCCGGACCGTGACGCGCGTCGCGTCGTTCGCGCGGCCGGCCGCGTCGCGCGCACGCGCCCGCGCGTGGCGGATCGCGACGAGCGTCTCGCGCTGCGTACCGCTGGCGTCGAAGTTCTCCGGCGCGAGCCAGGCTTCGAACGCGGCGCGCACGTCCGGCCATTCGCCGTCAACGATCGAGAACCATGCCGTGTCGCGGTTGCGGCCCTTGTAGATGATCGCCTGCCGGAACGTGCCTTCGTAACGGAAGCCGAGCCGCGCGGCCGCCTTGCGCGACGGTTCGTTGAGGTCGTCGCACTTCCATTCGTAGCGCCGGTAGCCGAGCGTGTCGAACGCGTACTTCATCAGCAGGTACTGCGCTTCGGTCGAAATCGGCGTGCGCTTCAGTAGCGGCGAGAAGGTGACGGAACCGACCTCGATCACGCCGTTGGCCGGGTCGATGCGCATCAGCGCGAGCGTGCCGACGGCGCGGTTCGTCGCGCGGTCGATCACCGTGTAGTGCAGCGGATCGGCGCTGGCCGCCGCGCCGCGCGCGTAGTCGCGGTAGCTCGACTCGTCGGCGTACGGCCCGTGCGCGAGATAGGTCCAGTCGCTGCCGTCCGGCGCCTGCGCGTACGCGGCGTACAGGTCGGCGGCATGGCGGTCGGCGTCGAGCGGTTCGAGGCGGCAGTAGCGGCCCTCGAGCACGATGCGTTCCGGGCGAGGGCGCGCGGACCAGTCGGGAACGGGGTGGCCGATGGGCTGCTGGAAGTCGTTGGTGAGCGTGGACAAGGTCGATCTCGCTTCGGTTGGCGGCCGGCGACATGCCGGCATGCAGACGATCGTAGTCCCGGCGAGGTACCATGAGAAGCGCCAGACGACAGCAAATTTATGGTGCCACGAAGGTGCCACGAACGCGCCGCGCCGGTGCCATGCCGGCGCCGCGATCGGCGCGCCATGCACCGAGACTTCCACGCCGCGATATCCCGATGACGACTGCCTTTCCTTCCGGCGACGCACCGCTGTTGCCGCTCGACGCGCCGCTCGCGCGCACGGCCGGCGCGCCTTCGTTGCAGCGGCAACTGCTGCGCCGCGTGCGCGACGCGATTCTCGGCGGTGCGATGCCGGCCGGAACGCGGCTGCCCGGCACGCGCGCGCTGGCCGAGACGCTCGGCGTGTCGCGCAACACGACGGCGGCCGTCTACGAGCAACTCGTCGCCGAAGGCTTCCTGCAATCCGATCGCCGCGGAACGCGCGTGGTCGGCCTGTCGCGGCCGGCCACGCCGCGCCGGCGGGTCGCACCGCCGGCCGTCGCGCAGCGGCTCGGCCGGATCCGCCCGAGCCTGATCGGCGCCGGCGAGTCGGAAGGCTTCCGGCCGGGCGTGCCCGCGCTGTCGCATTTCCCGGTGGATGCATGGCGGCATGCGATCGACCGCGCGCTGCGCCGCGCCGGCCGCGACCTGCTCGCGTATGGCGACCCGCTCGGCGAACGCGCGCTGCGCGAGTCGATCGCGCGCCACCTGGCCGTGACGCGCGGCGTGCGCTGCGATCCGGAGCAGATCGTGATCACCGAAGGCGCGCAGGGCGCGATCGCGCTGTGCGCGCAGTTGCTGACGAACCCCGGCGACACGGTCTGGGTCGAGGAGCCCGGCTATCGCGGTGCGCGCACCGCGATGCAGGCGGCCGATCTCGACGTCGTGCCGATGCCGGTCGACGCGGAGGGGCTGCGCGCGGCCGACACGGACTGGCGCGAACGGACGCCCCGGCTCGTCTACACCACGCCGTCGAACCAGTTCCCGACCGGCGCGGTGCTGTCGATCTCGCGCCGGCTCGCGCTCATCGACGCCGCACGCCGGCATCGCGCGTGGATCATCGAGGACGATTACGACAGCGAGTTTCGGCATACCGGCGAGCCGATCGGCGCGTTGCACGGGCTCGCGGCCGATTCGCCGGTCGTCTATCTCGGCTCGTTCAGCAAGACGATGTTTCCGGCCTTGCGGATCGGCTTTCTCGTGTTGCCCGACGCGCTGCTCGCCGCAGTGCGGCCAGCGTTGCCGGAGATGCTGCGCGGCGGCACGCGCCACGTGCAGCTCGCGCTCGCCGATTTCATCGAGACGGGGGAGTACGGGCGCCATCTCGGGCGGATGCGACGGCTGTATCGCGACCGGCGGCGCTCGCTGCTCGCCGCGCTGGACGACGCGTTCACCGTGCCGCATCAGGTCGAGGGCGGGCCGTGCGGGCTGCATCTGGCGTTGCGGCTGCCGGCCCGTTATCGCGACCGCGCGATCGTCGAAGCGGCGCGCGCGCACGGGATCGGGCCGTTCCCGCTGTCGGGGTTCTCGATCCACGCGACGTCGCTGGCAAACGGGCTCGTGCTCGGGTTCGGCAATACGTCGGCCGATGCGTTCGCGCCGATGCTGCGGACGCTGTCGACGATCGCGCATCGGGTCGCGGGCGAGTGAGGCGCAGTCGCATCGCCGCGAATTCACCGCAAATCCGCCGCCAATCACCGGGAGGCGCAGCGGGCGAGCCGGTGCTTACCGCACGCGTTCCGCGCGCATGATCCGGTGCGCCGCCGCCAGGCCGAGCACGAGCAGCACCGCGACATACGCGACGACGGCGCTCCACGCCCCGTGTTGCCAGAACGAGCCGCCGACCGAGCCCAGCACGCTCGACCCGAGATAATAGGCCAGCAGGTAGAGCGACGCGGCGTGCCCCTTCGCGGAACCGCCGAGATGCCCGACCCAGCCGCTCGCGACCGCATGGGCGACGAAGAAGCCGATCGTGATCAGCACGATCCCGACGATGATCGCGACGAGCGAATGCGACAGCGTCAGCGCGAGGCCGGCCGCGAACACGAGCATGCCGCTGACGAGGACGGGCGCGCGCCCGAGACGATCGGCGAGCGCACCGGCGCTCGACGAAGACACCATCCCGAACAGATAGGCGCCGAAGATCAGCCCGCAGGCGGTCGCGCTCAGGTTGAACGGTGCGGCCGTCAGCCGGAATCCGGCGTAGTTGTAGACGGTCACGAACGCGCCCATCACGAGGAAGCCGATCGCGAACACGAACGGCAGCCGCGCGTGATGCAGCTGCGCGTTCCACAGCCGCAGATGGTGACGCAGCGTCAGGTCGGTGCGCTTCACGAAGCGTCGCGACTGCGGCAGCAGCATCACGAACGCGACCGCCGCGACGAGGTCGACCACGCCGATCGTCAGCATCGCGGTGCGCCACGAGAAATACTCTTCGAGCGCGCTCATCCCGATCCGCCCGATCATGCCGCCGAACGCGGTGCCGCCGACGTAAAGTCCCATCGCCAGGCCCAGCCCGTCGGCGGCGATTTCCTCGGCGAGATAGGCCATCGCCACCGCCGGAACGCCGCCGAGCGCGAACCCTTCGAGCGCGCGCCAGAGCAGCAGCAGGTTCCAGTTCGGCGAAATCGCGGCGAGCAGGTTGAACAGCGCGGCCAGCGTCATCGACGCGAACATCAGCCCGCGTCGTCCGACGCGTTCGGACAGCGCGCCGGCGCACAGGATGGAGACCGCCAGCAGCCCGGTCGACAGCGACAGGGACAGCGAGCTCGACGCCGCGCCGATGTTGAACTCGCGTGCGAACGCGGGCAGCAGCGGCTGCACGCAGTACAGCAGCGAGAAGGTGGAAAAGCCGGCGAGGAACAGCGCCAGCGCGATGCGCTTGTAGGCTGCCGAGCGCGGCGACACGCCGATAGGCAGCGCATCCGGCGCGGCGTTCGCGGCGCGATTCGTGGCGGGTGACATTGCGGGAGTGGACATGACAGGTGCCCGATGGGTCAGGGAATGCCCGAATTCTTGCGCACGCTCATGTATATGTCCAATATATGAAATGAACCGTAGCGATACGTTTTTCGACTGGCTCGAACGCCGCCTCCATCTACCCCGGGATCACGTCAACGCATGGAACTTCGGCATCTCCGATACTTTCTGGCCGTGGCGGCCACATCCAACTTCACGAAGGCCGCGGAAACGCTCGGCATGGGTCAGCCGCCGCTCAGCCAGCAGATCAAGGCGCTCGAGAACGAACTCGGCGTGGCGTTGTTCAAGCGGACCGCACGCGGCGCCGAACTGACCGTGGCCGGAGAGGTGTTCGCGGAAGAGGCACGGCGCGTGCTCGCCGACGCGGAGCGCGCGGCGCGGGCGGCAAGACGGGCGGCGCGCGGGGAGATCGGGCAGTTGCGGGTCGGGTTCACCGGGACGGCGGCCTTCAATTCGAAAGTAGCGGACCTGATTCGCCGCTTTCGCGAAGCGTTTCCCGATACGGATCTGACGTTGCAGGAGGCGACCTCCGGCGTGCTGCTCGACGCGCTGGCGGCCGGGCGGCTCGACGTCGCGATCGTTCGTCCGGAACGCCGCATCGCGGACACGCTGCAGGCAGCGGACTGGGACGAGGAGCCGATGTTCGTCGCGATGCCGGTCGCGCATCGGCTCGCGCAGCGGCGTCGGATCGATCTGGCGGAGCTGGCCGACGAGGCGTTCGTGCAGGTGCCGCGCGAAGCGGGCAGCGCGCTGTTCGACGACATCGTCGCCGCGTGCAATGCCGCCGGCTTCCAGCCGCGCATGGCGCAGCCCGCGCCGCAAATCGCTTCGGCGGTGACGCTCGTCGCGGCCGGGCTCGGCGTGTCGATCGTGCCGAAGGCGATCACGCAGGTGCAGGTCGCGGGCGTCGTGTATCGGCAGGTCGCGGGCAACGGGCTGCGCGCGAGGCTCGCGATTGCGTCGCGGCGCGACGATCCGTCGGCGGTGGTGCGCAATTTTCTGGCGCTGGCCTGGTAGCGCGGGACGCATTGCGTCGCGCCTCGCCGCCGCGTCGGGGGAATGTTCCGATTGACGAACCGCGAACTTTGTCCGGAACGAACGCTGTCGCGGTTCCGCCGCTGCCCGACCACCCGGCATGCGGGTTTCGATTCGTATGTTCCGGAGGTGGCGTGGACTATAAATGGAGGGGTGTACCGGTGCTTGTCGGGCGTCCGCGCGTCTCGCGCGGGTCGGCGTCGCGACTGCCCGGGGGAGGTGCACCGTGGTTCGCCAGACGCTTGCTCGCGCCGTGCTTCGCACCGCGTTGATCGGGGGCGTGTTCGCCCTGGTTTTGGCGGCGCCGCCGGCCGCTGCCGGGACCATCGCGCCGCTCGCCACGCCACCGGTGATGAAGAACAGGCCCGCCGCACGGTCTTACTCGATGCCGGTCGACTTCTCGGCGATCGTCGATCGCTACGGCCCGACGATCGTGACCGTCATGACCGCGGCGACCGACCAGCAGGCCGGCGGACCGTCCTTCGTGTACCTCGATCCCGACGATCCGCTTGCCGCGTTCTTCCGCCGCGGCGCGCCGCTGCCGCCCGCGCAAGGCGCGCAGGCGCCTGCGCCTGATACGTCGCCGCGCGCGATCGCGGGCATCGGTTCGGGCTTCATCGTCGGCGCCGACGGGGTGATCCTGACTTCCGCGCATGTCGTCGCCGACGCGACCGATGTGACGGTGCGACTGGCCGATCGTCGAGAGTTGAAGGCGACGGTGGTGACCGTCGATCCGCAGAGCGACGTCGCCGTGCTGCACATCGACGCGACAAAGCTGCCGGTCGTGCATATCGGCGATTCGTCGCGGGTGCGTGCCGGCGAACCGGTGATGACGATCGGCGCGCCGGACGGCTCGGGCAACACGGTCACGGCCGGCATCGTCAGCGCGACGTCGCATGCGCTGCCGGACGGCAGCGCGTTTCCGTTCTTCCAGACCGATATCGCGGTGAACCCCGACAACTCGGGCGGCCCCGTGTTCAATCGCGCGGGCGACGTGATCGGCATCGCGGTGCAGGTCTATACGGATGCCGACCGTTATGCGAGCACGACGTTCGCGATTCCGATCGCACTCGCCATCAAGGTGCGTGCGCAGGTGCAGGCGCAGATGCGGGCCAATGCTCAGGCGCAGCGTGCGTCGTCCGGCAATGCGCTGGGTGTCGACGTGCAGGATGTCGGCGTCGGGCTGGCCGCGGCGTTCGGCCTGCCGCGTCCGGCGGGCGCGCTCGTCAACGGCGTCGATGCCGGCTCGCCCGCCGCCGCGGCCGGCGTGAAGCCCGGTGACGTGATCGTGAAGTTCGGCGGCAAGCCGATCGGACGGTCGGCCGAGCTGAACGACCTGGCCGCCGCGTTGCCGCCCGGCGGAAAGGCGCCGCTGCGGCTGATCCGCAACCGCACGCCGATGATGCTGACGGTCACGGGAGCGGGAGCGGGAGCTGGGGCCGGCGACGCGATCGACACCGCGGCCGCGACGGGCAGCAGTGCGGGCAGTGCGGGCACGGTCGGCACGGCCGGTGCCGCCGGCGTGGCGATGGCCGCCGCGCGGCCGGCAGACTCCGGCGATCGGCTCGGGCTGACGATGCATCCGCTGAGCGACGCCGAACGGCGTTCGACCGGGCTCGCGGTCGGGATGATGGTGGATGCGGTGCACGGGCCGGCCGCGAACGCGGGCATCCGGCCCGGCGACGTCGTGCTCGAACTCAACGACACGCTGCTCGAAACGCCGGACGACGTGCAGGCGCTCGAAGCGAAAGGCGGCGTGATCGCCGTGCTGATTCAGCGCGAGAACGCACGCAAGTTCGTGTCGGTGCGGGCGCGGTAGGGTGTCGACGGGGGCGCGGGGAAGAGCGGCGGCGCTCCGTCGATTCGTCATGTGGACGACGCAGCGCATCCGACGGCTTGACCGAAAACGGCGAACAGGTTGCGACGCGCTTCATCGGCCGATGTACGTTGCACTCACGCCATGCCGGTGGTCGCATCGTTACGCATGCGATATTCAGTCGGCGTTGTCGACAGGTATTTCCGGAACAGCCGCGCCAGTTGGGCGCCACTGTTGATGCCACAGCGACGCGCGACCTTGTCGACCGGCAAGCTCGATTCCACCAGCATCCTGCAGCTCATGTTCAAGCGCGCGCGCTGCAGGTAGTCGGATGGCGTCATGCCGATCTCGCTCTTGAACCTTCTCAGGAAGTTGCGCGCGCTCATGGCCGCGACTTGCGCCGCAGCATCGATCGAGACGGGCCGGTCGACGTTCGCCTCCAGCCAGCGCGCGGATGCCGTGATCTGCTCGCTCACACGTGGCGCGTTGCTCGCCGCAACGAACGCATCCGACGGTGCAGGCGCCGGCATCGCCAGAGACCCGGACACTTGCCGCGCGAGCTCGCCGCCCAAATCGTCTTCGACCACGCGCAACGCAATGCGAATGGCATCAGGCTCGCCGCCCGGCGATCTGGCGGCCTGCATGTCGGGCGTGTCGTTGGCGGCACGAAATCCGCTCGGAAGACCTGCCGCATCCAGGAGAAGCTTTCCGTCTGCGATCGGATGAACGGTTTCGCATAGCGGATGCTGGCGGCGCAGCCAATCGATCAGCCGCTTGTCGCGACAGGCCGGATCAGCAGCCGCTCCGCCTGCGACGAACATGATCTGCTTGCCTTCCACGCGCCGCCGCGAATCGATGCTTTCCGTCCAGACGAAGACCGATGAAGAGGCGGCAATTCTGCCGCCAGCAGCGGACACCAGCGATACGTCATAGCGCGCCTCGCCGGACGGACGAGCTGTGGTCAGCGCACTTGCTTTATGAAAAATCTCGATGATCGCCGCGACGTCGTGCAGTGCAAATCCGTTGGACAGCACAATGTCGACTCGCGTCGGCGCCCCTGCGGTGGGCATCCGCGAGCGAGATAGGGTGGAGTGCTCCGATTCCATCGGTGATTCCCCAAGGATGTTGTTGACCGGCAGCGGCCCGCTTCGGGCTCTGCAACTCGAAGCCGTTGACGCATGCCTTACAGGCGGCCTTCGACAACTATCGCGTGGCCGGATTCGACAGCCTGTGGCCGCCTGAAACAGGCAAGCACCCGCGGACATGCGGCCCCGAGAATTCTAGAAAGGGCGGTCGGGTCGGCTTGACACTCCGTCTCAAAAAAACGGAACTTCTATCGGATGCGCTGGGCCCGGTCGAATTGCCGGAAGCACGAGCGATCAGGCTCGCCTTCGCGCAGGTGGTGAAATCGCGATTCGCAAACGATTGCGTGATGCTGAATAAGCGGGAGGGGACGCGCCGTGTGCTACGGCAAAGCACGTACTGGTATGCTTCCCATGCTGCACTAGCGCGTTCCGGGCGAGCGATTGGATCGATATGGCGTTCAGGAGTGCTGGGCAGATCAAAGCCGGACGAAAATCAGCGAAGAGCGCCGCATTGAACGACGACCCACTACACACTGCGATACCGCCAGGCCGCCTGTTGTTGCCGCCGGAGCGGCCGGTGCTCGCGCCCGGCATCGTGCACAGCAGTTTCAGCGTTCAAGGCGACGCCCGTCGAAGCTTGCTGGCCTGGCAAGAGCGCATGAGTCCCGTCTACGACATATTGCCTTCGTCGAAGCAAGCCGAGGATACGTTCGATGCATCGATGTCCCGTTACACGATCGACAATCTGAGCATCTTCGACTTTCGCACGGGGCCGAACCTGGCCGTGCGATCGTTGGGTCGGGTTTCGACCGAGAGCGTGCGGGATGTGTCGTTCAGCATATACCTTGAAGGATCGCCGGGGCAGTTCCTGGGCGGCAAACCACGGTCCGACGCGCCGCACGTGCCGCACGTGCCAAGTATCCTCGCCCTGGACATGGATCAGCCGTGCACGGTCCGGAGTTTTCATAGCCGGATACTTCTCCTGTTTGTGCCACGCGCACTGGTGGAAAAGTCATTCCCTGATGCGGCGTCGCTGCATGGCCGCTGGATTCACGCTACCGATCCTCTGACGCGCATGCTGATCGAGCATCTGGTGGCGCTCAATAAAACCATCGTCGGACTGAGCAAGGACGAAGCGCATCGGTCCTTGCTCACGGCGGTAGAGTTGATCGTTGCGGCCTTCTGCCGCCAGGCGGGTCTTGCCGGCAATGCCCGCGCGGCGGTCCGCGCTGCTGTATACGGGCAAGTGCGGCGGCACGTCGAGGCAAATCTGCATGATCCGAATTTGTCGCCCGACAGCGTGTTGGCGTCGCTTAATCTCTCACGCGCCAGCGTGTACCGAATATTCGAGCATGAAGGGGGCTTGGCCGCTTATATCCGCAACCGCAGGCTGCGAATGGCGGCCGATGAACTGGTGCGCTTTCCCCATGTGGAGGTACAGGACGTTGCCTCGGGGTTGGGCTTCAATGATGCATCAAGCTTTACTCGTGCATTCCGTCGAGCCTTCGACATCTCGCCGCGAGATTTGCACGAGTACGCACCGTTGTTCCAGCATGGAGATACAAAACGGGAGCGCTTCACGAAGAGGCAGGGTTGAACGGATTGGCTCGTCGACTACGACGAACCTGGGTGGCAGCCGTGTTTCGATAGCCGCTCGAAAGCGGCGCCCCTGACCTGCACTCAGGGTGTCCAGAACCTGGTGAATTCTCGACCCGACGGATGGGCGCCGCGGCGACATGCTACGATCAACGCGATCCGACTTTCATCCGGACGCACCATGACGACAATGTATGAATTGCTCGGTGTGTGCGAGAACGCCACCGACGAGGAAATCAAGCGCGGCTACCGAAAAGCAGCGATGAAAGCGCATCCTGACCGCAATGTCGGGTGCGAAGCGGACGCGCATGCGCGATTTCAGGAGATCAAGGAGGCATACGCGATTCTCTCGGACCCGAAGCTGCGCCGCGTCTATGACACCGTTTACGCAGAGGAAATGCGCCGTCACGCACGGCTTCGCGAAGAAGAGGAACGCCTGAAGGCAGAGCGCGAAGCGGAATATGCGCGGTTCGTGGCATTGGCGATGCGCTTCGCCGAGCAAGGGCACAACCGCGACGTCGTGTTCGGTGTTCTGCTCGGCCGTGATTGCGATGTTCAACTCGCCGAGCGCATTGCCGGCAGTGTGGTCGAGCTGCATGCGTCGCGCCAGCCGGGCGCATCGCGGGACGGGCAGCGTGATGAGCAGATGCCGCAAGGCGACGAGAGGGCGACACAGGAGGCATCGGAGCAGGCACCAAAGAGCGACGCACGAAGGAGTGACGAACACGCGCATACGGATTTTTTCAGCGCTCTGTGGCACGGCGTGTTCGGGCTGCGCCCGTGAGTCCTGGTGGGGGACCGGTTTTGCGAACGCGGAACTTGGCCGCGGTCGGTGGCATCTTCGGGGGAGGTTCTTCGATCGACTGCTTTATGAATTGACGGCTAGTTGGGCAGTGTTCGGCCACAAACGGCCGTTCGACACAGCTTTTTAGATCGTCGACAATCGGTGCAGATAAGGGCGTGGTCTTTAGCGGTTACCGTCGATCAGATCGTTCAGCAGCGCATCGAACGCGGCCTGTGCGTCTTCAAGTTCCTGCAGGGCGGCATCAAAGGTTTGCAGCGCGAACGGCGAGGGCTCGCCGCTGCCTTGCGGCGGAAATTGCTTCTGCATCGAGGCGAACGTACTCTGCACGCGCAGCGTGGCGGCCACCATGCGCTCCATCGCCTGGGTTTCTTCGGCTCGGGCCTGTTCCGGATTCATTCCTCTCTCCTTGGATGGTTTTCTTGAAGACCAGATCGTACACGCTGTGTCCGTTCTTGCCGCCCTTGGCAGAACGATTCCGTTGAGGGTTCCAACGGCACGCTGCGGGAGAAGCAATTTAATCGGGCATGATTCCGCAGTCGCGCCGAGGCCAAGATACTCATCGAGCGTGGCTACAAAATCCCGCTGCAGGTCACAACGATTGGCCGCTTTGGATAAATCCGAAGGGCCGTTCAGGGTCGACAACCGACCTCCCCGGAAATCCACGAAGAACGTCTTTTGCATTGCGCACGTCCACGCGACGCGTGCGGGGTGGGCACCCGCTTGCATCCAAACCTGCCGATCGCTTCCGAGCCGGCTGCACCGCGACACGCAACGCTGATCCTGCTGTGCGCGTTCTCGGTGCTGCCGTTGAGCCTGTTCCTGCCGTCGCTGCCGGCGATCGCGCGCGACCTGCGCGCCGACTATGCGCTCGTCGCGCTGTCGCTAGGCGGCTACGCGGCGGTCGCCGTGTCGCTCGAGTTCGTGATGGGGCCGCTCTCGGACCGGTCCGGGCGGCGACCGATCATGCTGACGCGCCTCGGCATCTTCACGCTCGGGTCGCTGGGCTGTGCGATGGCGACCAGTCCACGGCGATCGCGCTGGCGGCCGCGGTGTGCGTACGAATCTTCGACGCCCGCGAACGGCGCGCGTGATCGACGCGACAGGACCGGCATGCCGATCCGGCGCGATGCGATCGCTGCCCGGATCGACAAGGAGCGATACGACCCGACCCGACAGCCGTCCGACCGACTGCGCGTCGCATGCGCCCGCACGATGCCTTACGGCTTCGCCCCCATCGTGAACTCGAACGTCGCGACGCCGTCGACGCCACCCGTCACGCGGTCGCCCGGCTGCAGCGCGCCGACGCCGGCCGGCGTGCCGGTGAAGATCAGGTCGCCGGCCTTCAGCTCGACCGAGCGCGACACGTACGAGATCACGTCCGGCACGGCCCAGATCATGTCGGCGAGATCGCCTTGCTGGCGCGTTTCGCCATTGACCGCGAGCCAGATCCGGCCGCTTGCCGGATGGCCGGTCGCGGTCGCAGCGCGCAGCGCGGTCACGGGGCCCGACGCATCGAAGCCCTTCGCCCAGTCCCACGGCCGGCTCAGCTTCTTCGCTTCGGCCTGCAGGTCGCGGCGCGTGAGGTCGACGCCGACGCCGTAGCCCCACACGTGCGACAGCGCATCGGCCGGGTCGATCGACCGGCCGTCCTTGCCGATCGCGACGACCAGCTCGATTTCATGATGGAGGTCGTTTGTCAGCGGCGGATACGGGACGGTGCCAGCGGCCGGGACGATCGCGTCGGCCGGCTTCGTGAAGAAGAACGGCGGCTCACGGTCGGGATCGGCGCCCATTTCGCGTGCGTGGTCGGCGTAGTTGCGGCCGACGCAGAACACGCGGCGCACCGGAAAGCGCGCGGACGACTGTTCGACTTCGACGGAAGGACGCTCGGAAGCGTCGATGACGTATGCGGACATCGGATGACCTCGTTCGATGAATAGACGGATGCCGTTGCCCGCGCAATGCGCCGCGGGCCGGCATGCATGGAACGATACCCGACGCATGCGCGCCGGGATGCGACGCAACTGCGCTTTAACCGGACAAATCTACGCGTCGCCGGCCGTCGGCGCTGCGTCGGCGTCCGGCAGCGCGGCGTTGGCATCCCGGTACGCCTTCGGCGACACGCCGACCCGCGCGCGGAAGCGCCGCGCGAAATACCCTTCGTCGCGGAAGCCGACCGAGCGCGCGATGTCGGCGATGCGCCGGCTCGTATGCGCGAGCAGCGACTGCGCGAGCGCGATCCGGCGCTCGGTCACGAGATCGGTGAAGGTGCTGCCGGTTTCCTTGCGCACCAGGTGCGCGAGGTAGTTCGGCGACAGGAATGCGGCCTCGGCGGTGGCCGCGAGCGTCAGGTCCTCGCGGGTCAGGTTCGCGCGCACGTGGCGCAGCACGCGCGCGAGGGCGTCGCGCCGGCCCGCGCGCTGGGCGCCACGCTGCGCGAGCTTGTCGAGCGCGCCCGCGTACTGCGTGCAGACGAGGCCGATCAGCTGCAGCAGGTAGCCGCGCAGCAACGTGGTCGAGCCGAAGGTGCGCACGCGGTCGGCATCGAGCATGCACAGCGCGAGGCGCCGCGCCTCGTCGAACGCGTCGCCGGTCAGGATGAAGTCGAGATGTTCCTGGAAGCGGAACGGCGTCAGCTCCGGAAAGCGCTGCGCGGGGACATCCTCGAGATCGAGCGGATCGACGTCGAGATCGGCGCGCAGGAACGCCTGGCTGAAGTTGATGACGATGAAGTGCGCGCCTTCCGGATGCGGAATCAGGTGTTCTCGGTGCGGCAGCACGAACGCGAGCGCGCCGCGCGGAAACGGCCGCGTGACGCCGCCGATCCGCTGCTCGGTGTCGCCGCCGAGGTTGAACTGGATCTGGAAATACGCGTGCCGGTGCGGCTCGGTGATCGCCTGGCGCGACGCCTGGTCGCGGATGTAGAAATCGAGCCGGTCGCTGCGTTCGGGCATCCCGTACAGGCGCGGCGGGGCGGTGGAGGGCATGAAGGATTCTGCTGTTGGTGACGCGGTTGAGCCGCGATGGTACAGCGAACCGGGCGCGGCCGGAATCCGCGGGCCGATCCGCGCAGGCCGGACGGGCGGGGACACGCTCCATCCGGCCCGGCGACACCGCAATCAGGCGGCCGAACAAAGTCGATGTCGTTCCGGTTCGTCGCGACAGGGAGCAGGGGCGCGCCCGGTTTCGGTCAGCCAGCGATCAGCGGTGCGACGCGCCGCCGCAGTTCCGGCACGACCTCGGCATCGAACCACGGATGGTGCTTGAACCACGCCTGGTTGCGCGGCGACGGATGCGGCAGCGGCAGCACGTCGGGGCCGTAGTCGCGCCACGCGTGCACGGTGTCGGTCAGCGTCGCCTGGCGCGTGTCGCGCAGGAAATGCCGCTGCGCGTACTGGCCGATCAGCAGCGTCAGCCGGATCGACGGCAATTCGGCGAGCAGCCGGTCGATCCACAGTGGCGCGCATTCAGGACGCGGCGGGTTGTCGCCGCTCGCGCCGCGGCCTGGGTAGCAGAATCCCATCGGCACGATCGCGAAGCGGGTCTCGTCGTAGAACGTGTCGGCGTCGACACCGAGCCAGTCGCGCAGCCGCTTGCCGCTGGCATCGTCCCACGGGATGCCGCTCGCATGGACGCGGGCGCCGGGCGCCTGCCCGACGATCAGGATGCGGGCGTCGCGATGGGCGCGCACGACGGGGCGCGGGCCGAGCGGCAGGTCGGCTTCGCAGGCGCGGCACGCGCGGATTTCGGTGAGCAGCACGTCGAGCGGTGTGCGCGTTCGTTTCGGCATCGATTCTGAACGGGGACGGACTGGCGGCGCGGCGAGCCGGAGCGGACCGGCGCATCGGGTCAGGCATTCCGCGGGGCGCGGCATGGTGCTGCGCGGCGGCCCCGGCATCCGTGCCGGGATCACCTGTCCGCCGCACCGCCTTCGGCGACCGCAGCATCATACAACGCCGTCTGCGCGATCGCCGCGGCGATGGCCGCGTCGTCGTGCGTGCCGTCGAGCATGCCCCAGCGGCGGTATTGCAACAGGAACCACCGGCCTTCCTGGGGATCCGGCCGGTTCACGGCGCCGCCGTCGTGGAAGCGGATCGGCAGCGGCGGCTGCGCGAACGGCCCCGGGCCGTAGTCGCCGAGCAGGCGCGGCGCGATCAGCCGGGCCGGTACGCCGAGCGCATCGGGCGACGCGAGCCAGCCGGCCGCGTCGCGACGGTGCGCGGCGCTGTCGAGCCACGCGCACGCATCGACGAGCGTGCGGATCAGCGCGCGCGCGGTGGCCGGATACAGCGCGACGAAATCGCGCCGGGCCGCGAGCACCTTCTCCGGATGATCGGGCCAGATCTCGCTGGTGACGGCGACGGTCCGGCCCGCGCCGCACGCTTCGGCCACCGCGTGCCACGGCTCGCCCGCGCAGAAGCCGTCGAGTTCGCCGCTCGCGAGCGCCGCGACCATCTCGGGCGGCGGAATCACGACGCTGCGCACGTCGCGCAACGGATCGATGCCGTGCGACGCGAGCCAGTGGTTCAGCCACATCGCATGCGTGCCGGTCGGGAAGGTCTGCGCGAGCAGCGGCTTGCGTCCGAGCGTCGCGAGCGCCGCGCGGACGTCGCCGCTGGCGCGGTAGGCGTCGGCGAGGCCGCGGGCGAACGTGATCGCCTGGCCGTTGCGGTTCAGCACCATCAGCGCGGCCATGTCGGCCTGCGGGCCGCCGATGCCGAGCTGCAGCCCGCACACGAGCCCGTACAGCGCGTGCGCGGCGTCGAGTTCGCCGCTCAGCAGCTTGTCGCGCACGGCGGCCCAGGACGGCTGGCGGCTCAGTTCCAGCGTCAGGCCGTGGCGCGCGCCGAGATTCAGCTGCTGCGCGACGATCAGCGGGGCCGCGTCGCTCAGCGCGACGAACCCGAGACGAAGATGCGCGCGTTCCGGCGCGGCGGGAGGCGAAGGGTTCATGGCATTCATGACGGTTGGGACGCATCGAGCAGTTGCCGCGCGACGTCGACGATGCGCAGGCCCTGGTCCATCGCGCGCTTGCGCAGCAACGCATACGCATCGTGCTCGGACAGCCTGCGCTGATCCATCAGCAGGCGCTTCGCGCGATCGATCAGCTTGCGTTCGGCGAGCTCGCGCTCGACGTCGGCGAGCCGGCGGCGCAGCGCATCGTCGTGCGAGAAGCGCGCAAGCGCGACTTCGAGGATCGGCGCGAGGCGCTCGGCCGACAGCCCTTCGACGAGATACGCGCTGACGCCGGCGCCGACCGCCGCGTGAATCAGCGCCTGGTCGGCATCGTGGCTGAACATCAGCACGGGGCGCGGCGCGGTCGCGTGCATCACGGCCAGTTGCTCGAGCGTGTCGCGCGACGGCGAATCGGTATCGATGATCACGACGTCGGGGCGCTGCTCCTCGACGGCCGCGGGCAGGCGCGCGGGCGTCGCGACGTCGTTGAGCATCTCGTAGCCGAGGCGCGCGAGCGCGTCGCCGAGTTCGCCGATCGGCTTGTCGGTGTCGGTGACGAGCAGCACGCGCAGGCGTGCGGGCGGGACGGACGAACTCATGACGCGAACGGGGACGGACCGGCTTCGGTGCAAGGGTTGAACGGGGGTTGCGGGGTGCGGGCGGAAGTCGATGTGCGCGGAACCTCGCGCATGCATCCCCGGCAGCCGGCGTGAACGCGGCCGCGGTGAGCGGAACGGGCGTGCGGACGGTGCCGCGTGACGTGACCCATGCTACGCCGCCCGCGACAGGAGCGCCTCGCCGGCGACATCGGTGCACCGCACGGCGGTTTCGCCGATCGCCGCGCCGACCAGCATCACGGCCGGGCTGCCGAGCCCGGCCGCCGCGACGCCGCGCGCGAGGCCGCCGAGCGTGCCTGCCCAGCGGCGCTCGTGCGGCGTGCCGGCCCACTGCACGGCGGCGGCCGGCGTCGACGCGGGCAAGGCGGCGAGCAGGCCCGCCGCGATGCTGTCGACGCGGCTCATGCCCATGTAGATCGCGAGCGTGGTGCCGGTCGCCGCGAGCGCCGCCCAGTCGGGTTCGCCGTGGTCCTGGCGGTGTGCGGTGACGAACGTGACGCCCTGGCAGTGCTCGCGGTGCGTGAGCGAGATGCCGAGGCTCGCGGCGGCCGCGAAGCCCGACGAGATGCCGTTGACGATGTCGACGGGAATCGCGGCGGCGCGCAGCGTCGCGAGTTCCTCGCCGGCGCGGCCGAACAGCAGCGCGTCGCCGCCCTTGACGCGCACGACGTGCGCGCCGCGCAGCGCGCAGCGGCGCATCAGTTTCTCGATGAACGCCTGCGGCGTGGAGCGGCAGCCGCCGCGCTTGCCGACGCGGATCACGCGCGCGTGCGGCGCGAGTTCGACGATGCCGGGCGCGACGAGATCGTCGAGCAGCAGCACGTCGGCGGCCGCCAGCGCCTTCACGGCCTTCAGTGTGAGGAGATCGGGATCGCCGGGCCCGGCGCCCAGCAGCGTGACTTTTCCAGTCGTCATGTCGTGTTCCAGTGCCGCGTGCGTGCGGCGATCGATAACGCATTGTTGCTTGCGGCGGCGGCGGGCGGTCGACGCGATCGCGACATCCGGCCGTGCCGGGCACGGGGGGACGTCGTTGTCCTGATCTGTTGCGCCCGCCTGCAACGGCGGGCCCGACTTGCGGGGACTGCCCACCGGCGCCGTTGCCGGTGTGGTCCGGAATCAGCAATATCCGGGCCAACCTGCTCGAACCGGGCGGCGAGCGCGGCAACAGACGTGGCGACAAATGCGGCAATAAGTGCGGCGATACACACGGCGCGACCGCCACGACGGACGCCGGCCCGCATGCGGCCGCGGGGCCGCGGCGCACGCGATGCCGCATCGGCGTGCATCGCGGCCCCGTCCACGCGCACCGCGATGTCGCACGGCGACAGTGCTGCAGCGCACCGTATCTGTGCCTCGCTGCATCCCGACGCATCATGCGCGGCGTCGTGCAGCGACGCGTGCAACGGCCGGCGAGCCTTGTGCGGCGGGGCTGCAGGTGCGATTCGGGCCGATATGGCACGGCGTTTGCGTAAGCTGGCTCGGGCGGGTCAATGGCGATTCGTCCGCAGTACCGATTACCGACGCGCCCGGAAACGGGCTTCATGGGCAACGGCGTCCTACACATCGGGTCTCGACGAGACCGGGTGTGCAGGACGCCGTTTTTCGTTTGGCGGATGACATGACCGACAAAGCTACCCGTATCGATCTCTTCAGCTTCCGCACCGCGCCGATGCGCGCGTTCCACATGACGTGGATGGCGTTCTTCGTATGCTTCTTCGCGTGGTTCGCATGCGCGCCGCTGATGCCGCTGATTGCACGCGAGTTCCATCTCACCGCGGCACAGGTCGCGAACATCAACATCGCCGCGGTGGCCGCGACGATCGCCGTGCGGCTGCTGGTCGGCCCGATGTGCGACCGCTTCGGCCCGCGCCGCGTGTATGTCGGGCTGCTCGCGCTCGGCGCGATTCCGGTGTTCGCGGTGTCGTTCTCGCACGACTATGTGACGTTCCTGATCTGCCGGCTCGGCATCGGCGCGATCGGCGCGGGCTTCGTGATCACGCAGTACCACACGTCGGTGATGTTCGCGCCGAACGTGGTCGGCACCGCGAACGCGACCACCGCCGGCTGGGGCAACGCGGGCGCGGGCGCGACGCAGGCGATGATGCCGCTGCTCGTAGCGGCCGGCCTGATGCTCGGCTTCGGCGACGACGCGTCGTGGCGCATCGCGCTCGTCGTGCCGGGCGTCGCGATGCTCGCGATGGCCTGGGCGTACTGGCGCTTCACGCAAGACTGCCCGCAAGGCGACTTCGTCGCGCTGCGCAAGCAGGGCGTGACGGTCGACAGCGGCAAGAAGGGCGGCTGGGCGAGCTTCTTCGCCGCGTGCGGCAACTATCGTGTGTGGATGCTGTTCGTCACGTACGGCGCGTGCTTCGGCGTCGAGGTGTTCATCCACAACATCGCCGCGCTGTACTACGTCGATCACTTCAAGCTGTCGCTGAAGGACGCGGGCTTCGCGGTCGGGATGTTCGGGCTGCTCGCGCTGTTCGCCCGCGCGCTCGGCGGCTGGCTGTCCGACAAGATCGCCGCGCGCCGCAGCCTCGACGTGCGCGCGACGCTGCTGTGCGCGCTGATCGTCGGCGAAGGGCTCGGGCTGGTCTGGTTCTCGCATGCGCAGGGCATCGGCATGGCGCTCGTCGCGATGCTGACCTTCGGCCTCTTCACGCACATGGCTTGCGGCGCGACCTATGCGCTGGTGCCGTTCATCGACCGCAAGGCGCTCGGCGGCGTCGCGGGGATCGTCGGCGCGGGCGGCAACGTCGGCGCGGTGGCCGCGGCGTTCCTGCTGAAGGGCGTCGGCGACGTGCAGCACACGCTGAGCCTGCTCGGGCTCGCCGTCACCGCGACCGCGCTGTGCGCGATGGCCGTGCGCTTCAGCGAGGAACACAAGGCACGCGAGGCCGAGCTGCGTGACCGCGCGCTCGCCGCCGCCGGCGCCGCGAACTGATCGACCGAAGGAAACGTCATCATGAAACTCATCGTCATCGGCCACGGGATGGTCGGCCACAAGCTCCTCGAATGCGTCGCCGCGCAAGCCGGCGCGGCGGGCGCGCTGCAGGTCACGGTGCTCGGCGAGGAACCGCGTCCGGCGTACGACCGCGTGCACCTGTCGGAATTCTTCGCGGGCAAGTCGGCCGACGACCTGTCGCTCGTCGAACCCGGCTTCTTCGAGCGTCATCCGCAGTTCGACCTGCGGCTGAACGCCCGGGTCGCATCGATCGACCGTGCCGCGCACACGGTCACGCTCGCGTCCGGCGAAACGCTCGCGTACGACAAGCTGGTGCTCGCGACGGGCTCGCGTCCGTTCGTGCCGCCGGTGCCGGGGCGCGATCGCGCGGGCTGCTTCGTGTACCGGACGATCGAGGATCTCGAAGCGATGCAGGCGTGCGGCACGCACGCGAAGCGTGGCGTGGTGATCGGCGGCGGGCTGCTCGGCCTCGAATGCGCGAAGGCGCTGCGCGACATGGGGCTCGACACGCACGTCGTCGAATTCGCGCCGCGGCTGATGGCGGTGCAGGTCGACGACGGCGGCGGCCGGATGCTGCGCGCGAAGATCGAGGCGCTCGGCGTGACCGTGCATACGGGCAAGAACACGCTCGAAATCGTCGACGGCGAAGAAGGCACGCACCGGATGGCGTTCGCCGACGGTTCGCATCTCGATGCCGACATGATCGTGTTCTCGGCCGGCATCCGCGCACGCGACGAACTGGCGCGTGCGTGCGGCCTCGAAATCGGCCCGCGCGGCGGCGTCGCGATCGACGACGCGTGCCGCACGAGCGACGCCGACATCTACGCGATCGGCGAATGCGCGGCCTGGAACGGGATGGTGTACGGGCTCGTCGCACCGGGCTACGACATGGCGCGCGTGGTCGCGAAGCAGCTCGGCGGTGCCCCGGAAGAAGCGGCCGACGCCGCATTCGCCGGCGCCGACATGAGCACCAAGCTGAAGCTGATGGGCGTCGACGTCGCGAGCATCGGCGACGCGCACGGCGCGACGGCCGGCAGCCGCACCTACCAGTACGCGGACGAGCGCCGCCAGGTCTACAAGAAGCTGGTGGTATCGGACTGCGGCAAGTTCCTGCACGGCGCGGTGATGGTTGGCGACGCGACCGAATACGGCACGCTGCTGCAGATGATGCTGAACCGCATCGAGCTGCCCGAGTCGCCGGAATTCCTGATCCTGCCGTCGTCGGACGGCGCGGCGAAGCCCGCGATCGGCGTCGACGCATTGCCGGACGGCGCGCAGATCTGCTCGTGCAACAACGTGTCGAAGTCGCAGATCTGCGCGGCGGTGGCCGACGGCGCGACGAGCCTGGGCGCACTGAAGTCGTGCACGGGCGCGGGCACGTCGTGCGGCGGCTGCGTGCCGCTCGTCACGCAGATCATGAAGGCCGAGATGAAGAAGCAGGGCCTCGCGGTCAACAACCATCTGTGCGAGCACTTCCCGTATTCGCGCCAGGAGCTGTTCCACCTGATCCGCGTCGAGCGCATCACGACCTTCGACGCACTGCTCGCGAAGCACGGCCACGGGCTCGGCTGCGACGTGTGCAAGCCGGCGGTGGCGGGCATCCTCGCGTCGTGCTTCAACGAGTTCGTGCTGAAGAAGGAGCATGCGGGGCTGCAGGATTCGAACGACTACTACCTCGCGAACATCCAGCGCGACGGCACGTACTCGGTCGTGCCGCGCATGCCGGGCGGCGAGGTGACGCCGGAAGGGCTGATCGCGGTGGGCCAGGTCGCGAAGAAGTACGGGCTCTATACGAAGATCACCGGCGGCCAGCGCGTCGACCTGTTCGGCGCGCGCGTCGAGCAGCTGCCGTCGATCTGGGAGGAACTGATCGCGGCCGGCTTCGAATCGGGGCATGCGTACGGCAAGGCGCTTCGTACCGTGAAGTCGTGCGTCGGCTCGACGTGGTGCCGCTACGGCGTCGACGATTCGGTCGGCCTCGCGATCGACCTCGAGAACCGCTACAAGGGCCTGCGCGCGCCGCACAAGATCAAGTTCGGCGTATCGGGCTGCACGCGCGAGTGCGCGGAAGCGCAAGGCAAGGACGTCGGGATCATCGCGACCGAGAAGGGCTGGAACCTGTACGTGTGCGGCAACGGCGGGATGAAGCCGCGCCACGCGGAACTGCTCGCGTCCGACCTCGACCGCGCCACGCTGATCCGCTACATCGACCGCTTCCTGATGTTCTACGTGCGCACCGCCGACCGGCTGCAGCGCACCAGCGTGTGGCGCGACAACCTCGAAGGCGGGCTCGACTACCTGACCGACGTCGTCGTGCACGACAAGCTCGGGATCGCGGCCGAACTCGAGGCCGACATGCAGCACGTGGTCGACACCTACGAATGCGAATGGAAGAAGGCCGTCACAGACCCGGACACGCGCAAGCGCTTCCGCCACTTCGTGAACAGCGACGCGCCGGACACGACCATCGCATTCGTCGAGACGCGCGGCCAGATCCGGCCTGCCACGCCGGCCGAGCGCGCGGGCGGCAGGCCCGTTGCGATTCCCGTCGTCGCCGAACCCGCCACCGTGTGACTTCGACCGACACCAGCGTCTTTTCCAAGGAGCCCATCATGAACGATCGTCATCCCCTGTCCTGGACCCGCGTGTGCCCGCTCGACGACATCGTGCCGAACACCGGCGTGTGCGCGCTCGTCAACGGCGAGCAGGTCGCGGTTTTTCACGTCGCGCATGCCGAAGCAGGCGGCGTGTTCGCGATCGACAACGTCGACCCGGTGTCGCAGGCGGCGGTGATGTCGCGCGGGCTGATCGGCAGCCTCGGCGAGCGCGTGGTGGTTGCGTCGCCGCTGTACAAGCAGCATTTCGACCTGCGGACCGGCGAATGCCTCGAAGCGCCCGAGCAGTCGGTGAACGCGTATCCGTCGCGGGTCGAGGACGGCTTCGTATGGATCGCCGCCTGAACGCCCCGGAGCACGCATGAGCGCCACCCCCGTCAAGAGCGTGTGCCCGTACTGCGGCGTCGGCTGCGGGATGGTGCTGCACGTCGAGGATGACGAAGTCGTCAAGGTATCGGGCGACTCCGACCATCCGGCCAACTTCGGACGGCTGTGCACGAAGGGTTCGTCGGCGCATGTCGCGCTGCGCCGCTCGGGGCGGCTCGACCGCGCGTTCGTGCGGCGCGCGCGCGAGGACGACCTCGTGCCGCTGCCGGCCCGCGACGCGATCGCCGAGACCGCGCGGCGGCTGCGCGCGGTGCTCGACGCGCACGGGCCCGACGCGCTGTCGTTCTACGTGTCGGGGCAGATGTCGATCGAGGCGCAATACCTCGTGAACAAGCTCGCGAAGGGCTTCGTCGGCACCAACAACATCGAGTCGAACTCGCGCCTGTGCATGGCGAGCGCGGGCACCGGCTACAAGCAGTCGCTCGGCGCGGACGGCCCGCCCGGCTCGTACCAGGACTTCGATCGCGCGAACCTGTTCTTCGTGATCGGCGCGAACATGGCCGACTGCCACCCGATCCTGTTCCTGCGGATGATGGATCGCGTGAAGGCCGGCGCGAAGCTGATCGTCGTCGATCCGCGCCGCACCGGCACCGCCGACAAGGCCGACCTGTTCCTGCAGATCCGGCCGGGCACCGATCTCGCGCTGACGAACGGATTGCTGCACCTGCTGCATGCGAACGGCCGCATCGATGCCGCGTTCATCGATGCGTACACCGAAGGCTGGGACGCGATGCCCGCGTTCCTCGCCGACTACACGCCCGAACGCGTCGCCGAAATCACTGGCCTCGCCGAAGCCGACATCCGCACGGCCGCGCAATGGATCGGCGACGCGCAGGAATGGATGAGCTGCTGGACGATGGGTCTCAACCAGAGCACGCACGGCGTGTGGAACACCAACGCGATCTGCAACCTGCATCTCGCGACGGGCACGATCTGCCGGCCTGGCAGCGGGCCGTTCTCGCTGACCGGCCAGCCGAACGCGATGGGCGGGCGCGAGATGGGCTACATGGGGCCCGGGCTGCCGGGCCAGCGCTCGGTGCTGTCCGACGACGACCGGCGCTTCGTCGAACACCTGTGGCGCGTGCCGGCCGGCACGCTGCGCAAGGACGCCGGCCGCGGCACCGTCGACCTGTTCGAACGGATGGCGGCCGGCGACATCAAGGCGTGCTGGATCGTCTGCACGAATCCGGTCGCGACCGTGCCGAACCGGCAGAACGTGATCGCCGGGCTGCAGGCCGCGGAGCTCGTGATCGCGCAGGACGCATTCCTCGACACCGAGACCAACCGCTACGCGGACATCCTGCTGCCCGGCGCGCTGTGGGCCGAGGGCGACGGCGTGATGATCAACTCCGAACGCAACATGACGCTGATGCGCGCCGCGGTTGCGCCGCCCGGCGACGCGCTGCCGGACTGGCGCATCGTCGCGGAAGTCGCGCGCGAGATGGGTTTCGGCGATGCGTTCGACTATGCGTCGGCGGCCGACGTGTTCGACGAGATCGTGCGCTTTTCGAATCCGGCGACCGGCTACGACCTGCGCGGCGCGAGCCATGCGGCGCTGCGCGAGGGCCCGGTGCAATGGCCGGTCGCGCCGGGCACCGCGCGCGAGCGGCACCCGGTCCGCTACCTGAACGACGGCGTGAGCCAGACGCCGCGCGCGGCAGCCGACGGCGGCGCTGCGCCGCGCCTCGCGTTCCCGACGCCGTCGGGCAAGGCGCGCTTTTTCGCTCGGCCGCACGTCGATCCGGCCGAGCTGCCGGACGATACGTTCCCGATCGTGCTGAACACCGGCCGGCTGCAGCATCAATGGCACACGATGACGAAGACGGGCAAGGTCGCGATGCTGAACAAGCTCAATCCGCGCCCGTTCGTCGAACTGCATCCGGACGACGCGAGCGCGCTCGGCATCGCCATGCAGGACAGCGTCGAGATTCGCTCGGCGCGCGGCCGCGCCGTGCTGCCGGCCGTCGTGACCGAGCGCGTGCAGCGCGGCAACTGCTTCGCGCCGATGCACTGGAACGACGTGTACGGCGACGACCTGTGCATCAACGCGGTGACGAACGACGCGATCGATCCGGAATCGCAGCAACCCGAACTGAAGTATTGCGCGGTCGCGCTCGCGCGCGTCGACACGGACGCGTTCGCGTCCGCCGCCGACGACACGGCGCGACCCGATGCCGCCGCCGGCGACGCGCGGCCCGTGCCGGCGGCGGTGCAGATCACGGCTTCACAGGAATCCGACATGGCAGACCTCGACACTTTCGCGGCCGCGCTCGGCGTGGCCGATCTCGCGCCGCCGCCGCTCACCGACGCGGAGCGCCTGTACGTGGCCGGCCTCGTCAGCGGGCTGAAGGCGAGCGCCGGCCGGCGCGACGGCGGCGTGCCGGTGCTGCCGGCCGGCGCGCCGCTCACGCCGCCGGTGCGGTTCTGGCTCGACGGGATGCTGGCGGGGCTGTTCAGCCGCGCGATGCCGGCCCACACCGCGCAAGGCGCTGTGCCCGCACTGCCGACCGAGGCCGCCGCGCCGGGCGGCGTGCGGATCGTGCGCACGCGCCCGAAGGTCGTGCTGCTGTGGGCGTCGCAGACCGGCAACATCGAATCGCTGACCGAGGACTACGCGACGCAGCTGATGAACGCCGGCTTCGAGATCCGCACCGCGTGCATGTCCGACTATCCGGTCGCGTCGCTGGCCGGCGCGCAATACGTGCTGCTGATGACGAGCACGTTCGGCGACGGCGACGCGCCCGACAACGGCAGCGAGTTCTGGGACGCGCTGCGGGCCGGCAGCGCCGCGCGCCTCGACGGCGTGCACTTCGCGGTACTCGCGTTCGGCGATCGCAACTACGACCAGTTCTGCGGGCACGGCCGCCGGCTCGATGCGAGGCTCGCTGAACTCGGCGCGGCGCGCCTGTGCGCGCGCGTCGATTGCGACGTCGAGTTCCAGCGCGATGCCGACCAGTGGCTCGAGCGCGTGGTCGCCCGGATCAAGGAGGCGGATGCGGCGCTGCATGCGGTGCCGACCGCCGGGATGAGCGCGTCGGGGCTGCTGCCGACCAAGGCGCATCCGGCGCCGTCGAAGCTCGTCGCGAACCTGCGGCTCAACCGGCCGGGCGCCGCGAAGGACACGCGCTACGTGTCGCTGTCGACCGAAGGCGCGAACCTCGAATACGAAACCGGCGACGCGCTCGGCGTGTGGCCGACCAACTGCCCGGAGCTGGTCGACGAGCTGCTGTCGGTCACCGCGCTGAAGGCCGACGCCCCCGTGTCGGTCGCGGGCGTCGGCGACATGCGGCTCGGCGATGCGCTGGCGCGCCACTTCGACATCACGCGCCCGCATCCCGACACGCTCGCGTTCATCGCGTCGCGTAGCGCGAACGGCGCGCTGAAGGCGCTGCTCGGCGACGATCGCAAGGCCGACCTGAAGCAATGGTTGTGGGGGCAACAGCTCGCGGACGTGCTGCACGAATTCCCGGTCGAGCTGTCGGGCGCGGAGCTGGTCGGGATGCTGAAGCGGCTGCAGCCGCGCCTGTATTCGATCGCGTCGAGCCCGAGCGCGCACCCGGGCGAGATTCACCTGACGGTGTCGGCCGTGCGTTATCACAATGGCCGCCGCGCGCGCAAAGGCGTCGCGTCGACGTTCCTCGCCGATCGCGCGGACGACGGCCGCGTGCCGGTGTTCGTGCAGAAGTCCGCGCATTTCCGGCCGCCGGTGAACGGCGACGTGCCGGTCGTGATGGTCGGGCCCGGCACCGGCGTCGCGCCGTTCCGCGGCTTCCTGCACGAGCGGCAGGCGCGCGGCGCGCGCGGCCGCAACTGGCTGTTCTTCGGCGAGCAGCATGCGCAGACCGACTTCTACTACGGCGACGAACTGAGCGCGATGCGCGACAGCGGCTTCCTGACGCGGCTCGATCTCGCGTTCTCGCGCGACCAGGCCGACAAGATCTACGTGCAGGACCGGATGCGCGAGCAGGGCGCCGAGCTGTACAAGTGGCTGGAGGAAGGCGCGCACTTCTACGTGTGCGGCGACGCCGCGCGGATGGCCAAGGACGTCGATACCGCGCTGAAGGCGGTCGTCGCCGAGCACGGCGGGATGTCGGACGAAGCCGCGAACGACTACGTCGCGAAGCTCTCGAAGGCGCGGCGCTACATGCGGGACGTGTACTGAGCGCGCTCGGCGCGGCTCGACGCGGCCCGCCCGGTTGCGGGCCCGGCTTCGGCGACGCATTGACCCGCGACGGTTCGCGCCGTCGGGAAGGTCATCGACGGCGAACGTCGTACGCGACAGGCCGGGCGGCGGGCAGGGCGTTCCTGCGTGACCCGCCTGCCGACGCCGGCCTGCGTCACTGCTGCCGGTCCCACGCGCGCGCCTGCTCGGCGCGCACGAACGCTTCCGACGACTGCGGCAGCAGGTTGCGGAATGCGCCGCCGTCGTTTTCGATCACGTCGACCATCTTCGCGATCATTTCCTCCGGATCGTGCTGCTCGAGCGGGAAGGTCAGCCGCTCGGGCGTCACGGTGTGAACGGCCGGATCGCGCCAGCGCCGTGGCGTTTCCATCATGCGGTCGTTGAAGCCGGTGCTGTACGGGCCCGGGTTCACGACCGCGACACGGATGCCGTGCGGCGCCAGCTCCGCGTGCATCGCCTCGGCGACCGATTCGACCGCGTGCTTCGACGCGCAATAGGCGCCCGTGAACGGCCCCGTGATCAACCCCGCGATCGACGACACGAACACGATCTTGCCGTGCCCGCGCGCGAGCATGCCGCGGGCGATCTGCTGCGTGAGTTCGAGCGGCCCGAACAGGTTGACGTCGAACAGCTCGCGCACGATCTCGACCGGCAGGTCGACCAGCGCGCCGGCTTCGCCGACGCCCGCGTTGTTCACGAGCACGTCGACTTCGAATTCGGCCGCGCGGGCGCGGTCGTAGGCCGAAGTCACGTCGAGCTTCACCGCGCGCAGTGCGGTGCCGCGCTGCGCGGCGGCGTCCGTCAGCGCGTCGATCTCGGCGGTCGTGCGGACGCCGGCCGTGACCGCGTGACCGTGTTGTGCGAGCCGCAGCGCGACTTCGCGGCCGAAGCCGCTGCCCGCGCCGGTGATGAGGATGCGTTTCTGTGCCATGTGCTTACCTCGAGGTGGGAAAGGTTGCGTGAAAGCGATCGCGGCAATGCCGCGCGATCGCGTCGTCCTGCTCGACGCTGCCGCCCGATATGCCGATCGCGCCGACGCAGCGCCCGTCGCCGTCGACGAGCGGCTCGCCGCCGCCGAACGTGACGAGCCCGCCGTGGCTGTGCTCGATCCCGCGCAGCGGGCCGTCGCCGGACATCGCGCCGAGCGCGGCGGTCGATGCGCGGAAGCGGATCGCCGTCAGCGCCTTGCGTTGCGCGAGGTAGATCGCACCGAGAAAGCAATCGTCGGTGCGGATGAATGCGAGCAGGTTCGCGCCGGCGTCGACGATCGCGATCGACACACCGGCGACCTGCAGCGACGCGGCCTGCGCGAGCGCGGCTTCGATCGTCTGCCGGACGGCTGCGAGCGGCAGGGCGGGGCTGTGATGCGGATTCATTCGATGCTCCGGTGGAAGACGACGGGGCCAGTGTAGGTAGTTCTTGTATATGGGAGAATCGGCATTCCACTCGAAGGAGTTTCAAGTTTTTTTAATGATGAGCAGACGCGATCCGATGGCCGGGCTGCACGTGTTCATGACGGTCGCGACGGCCGGCAACTTCACGCGTGCTGCCGCCGCGCTCGGCCTGACGCCGGCTGCCGTCAGCCTTGCGATCGGCCAGCTCGAAGGCGAACTGAACGTGAAGCTGTTCAACCGCAGCACGCGCGGCGTGAGCCTGACCGAAGCCGGCCAGCATTACCGGCAGCAGACGGAGCCTGCGTACCGGCAGGTCATGCAGGCGCGCGACGCGCTGAAGGAGGTGCGCAGCGAGCCGGGCGGGCTGCTGCGCGTCACGGCGCTGCCGCTCGCGCGTTCGCTCGTGATCGCGCCGATACTGGCCGCGTTCCGCGCGCGCTATCCGAGGGTCCGGCTCGAAATCCGCTACGAGAACGAGCTGGTCGATATCGCGAAGGAGGGTTTCGACGCGGGGATTCGTCTTGCCGACCGGCTGCAGCCCGGCATGATCGGTGTGCGGATCGCACCCGCGCTGACCTGCGCGCTGGTCGCATCACCCGGCTATCTGGCGCGGCACGGCACGCCCGCGTCGATCGCCGAGCTGGCGCGCCATGCGTGCATCCGGTTCCGGTTCTCCGAGAGCGGGCGCCTGCACAAGTGGCTGCTGCGCGACGGGCGTCACGACGTCGATCTCGACCCGGAAGGCGTGCTCGTGACGAACGACGCGGATGCGGTGATCGATGCCGCGCGCGAGGGCGTCGGCATCGCGTTCGCGTTCATGCGCGAGCGCATCGACGCGGACCTGCGCGACGGCACGCTCGTCGAGGTGCTGCCGGGCGCGTGCCGGACGCTGCCGCCGATGTGGCTCTATTACGTGAATCGCAAGCACGTGCCGGCGAAGCTGCGCGCATTCATCGACATACTGCGGGAGCGGGCCGGCGCCGACTGGCACGATGACGGCGCGACAAAGGGCCGGTGAGGCGGGCACGGGAATCCGTCCCCATTCCCCGAATCCCGCGCCGGTCGCGGGTTTGCTCTCGCGGGCTCGGTCGGGCCGGGAGAATTTCTCCCAAAAGCGTCGCAAGTCATTCATTCGATGAAAAATTCCCGGCGGTTCCCGGTATGATGCGCACCTTGCGCATGAATTTGACGCGTCGTTGATGCGACCGCCGCGCCCGAACCGCTCAGTACGGGATCGAAAGATTCTGTAATATAAAATCCGTATACTCGTAATTTCTGATTCAGGCGCCGCCTGGCTTCGTCCCAGGCCGACCGCCCACGCAGAACAACCAGATTCGTCGCCGCGAGGCCACCCTGCGCCGCGACAAGCTACGCACCACCACTGAACACTCTATGTCTTCCCGCCACCCTGGCCAGCCCGGCCGTGCCGCGGCAGCGATCGCCCGTGTCGCGACGCTGATCCGCAATGAGCGCGTGCTGTCGCCGCTGCTCGCGCTCGGCATCGGCCTGCTGCTGATCGTGGTGTTCCAGCACCTGTCCGAATCCGTCGACTACCGCTCGGTGATCCGCCAACTGCGCCACCTGTCCGTGGGCGAGTGGGGCGCGTCGCTGGCCGCGACGGCCCTCAGCTATCTCGCGCTCGTCGCCCGCGATGCGGTCGGCCTGCGCTACGTCGCCGCGAAAGTGCCGCGCGCCGCGCTGTGGATCGGCGCGATCGCCGGCTCCGCGCTCGGCAATGCAACCGGCTTCGGCGCGCTGACGGGCGGCGCCGTGCGCGCGCGCGTGTACGGCGTGTCGGGCGTCACCCCCGCGCAGATCGGCCGGATGACCGTCTTCACCAGCGGCACGCTCGCACTCGCACTGGTGCTGATGACGGCGGTCGGCATGGTCTGCGTGCCGCAGACGCTCGCCGCGATGCTGCATGTCGCGCCCGGCGTGCTGACGTGGAGCGGCGCCGCGCTGCTCGTGGTGCTGGCCGTCATGACGATGCTGTGCGGCAGCACCGCGCGCCCGGTCGTCACGCGCTTCAAATGGCTCGCGTTCGACGTGCCGGCGCGGCGCGACCTCGTCGCCCAGGTCGTTTATGCGGTGCTCGACGTCGTGGCCGCGGGCCTGACGCTGTGGGTGCTGCTGCCGGCCGCTCCAGTCGGCTTGCCGACTTTCATCACCGTGTACGCGGCCGCGCTGCTGCTCGGGATGATCGGCCATACGCCGGGCGGGATCGGCGTGTTCGAGGCCGCGATGGTCTTCACGCTGGGCCGCGAAGTGCCGGCGCACGCGATGGTCGCCGCGCTGATCGCCTATCGCGCGATCTACTTCGGCGTGCCGCTCGTGCTGTCGGCCGGCCTGCTGGCCGGGTTCGAGGGCCGCGCGCTGCGCCGCCGGCTCGTGACGCGGCAGGCCGCGCGCGTGTCGCAGCTGGCGCCGCTGTTCCTGAGCCTCGTGACCTTCGCGGTCGGCGGGATGCTGGTGATCTCGAGCGCGACGCCCGCGTTCTGGCACCGGATCGCGATCCTGCGCAACATCGTGCCGCTGTGGGTGCTCGAAGGCTCGCAGGTGATCTGCAGCGTGCTGGGCGTCGCGTTGCTGTTCGTCGCGCGCGGGCTGTTGCGCCGGCTCGACGGCGCATGGTGGATGACTTTCGCGCTGACGCTCGCGAGCCTCGCGCTGTCGCTGGCCAAGGGCCTCGCGTTCGTCGAGGCCGGCGTGCTCGGCACGCTGCTGGTGCTGCTGCTCGTCAGCCGCCGCCGCTTCAACCGGCATTCGTCGCTGCTCGCCGAGCGCTTTACGGTGAGCTGGTTCGTGTCGGTGACGATGGTGCTCGTGCTCGCCGTGTGGGTGCTGTGCTTCGCGTTCCGCGACGTGCCTTACACGCGCGATCTGTGGTCGCATTTCGCGTTCGACGAGCGCGCGCCGCGGGCACTGCGCGCGACGCTGGCGGCCGGCGTGTTCGTCGCGATGTTCGCGCTGTGGCAACTGCTGCGGCCGGCGCCCGGGCGTTTCGTGAAGCCCGCCGAGCAGGACCTGATCGATGCGGAGCAGATCATCCGCGCGCAGGAGTGCAGCGATGCGGGCCTCGCGCTGATGGGCGACAAGTCGTTCCTGTTCTCCGAATCGCGCCGCGCGTTCCTGATGTATGCGAAGAACGGCCGCACGTGGGCCGCGCTGCACGATCCGGTCGGCCCGCGCGAGGAATGGCCGGCGCTGATCGGCAAGTTCATCGCGCTGGCGCACGCGCACAGCGGCCGCGCGGCGTTCTACCAGGTGCGCGCGAACGCGCTGCCGCTGTATCTCGACGCGGGGCTCACGCTGATGAAGCTCGGCGAGGAAGCGCATATCGCGCTCGACCGCTTCGACCTGAAGGGTTCGAACCGGTCGCACCTGCGCTATGCGCTGCGCCGCGGCGACAAGGACGCGCTGACGGTCGAGGTGATCGCGCCGCGCGACGTGCCGGCCGCGCTGCCGTCGCTGCGCGACATCTCCGACGGCTGGCTCGACAGCCGCGACGCGCGCGAGAAGAGCTTCTCGGTGGCTGCGTTCCACGACGGCTATCTCGCGACGCAGTCGGTGATGCTCGTGCGCCAGGCCGACAAGCCGATCGCGTTCGTCACGTTCATGACGACCGACCTCAACACCGAGGCGACGGTCGGCGTGATGCGTCATCTGCCGGACGCGTCGCCGTATGCGATGGAGTATCTGTTTACGCAGCTCGCGCTGCATCTGAAGGAAGCGGGGTTCCGCAAGCTGAGCCTGGGCATCGCTCCGTTCTCGGGGATGGGGGCGGCGAAGATGCCGTCGCCGTGGCACCGGTTCGGGCTGATGGTCTGGCGCTTCGGCGGCCGCTTCTACAACTTCCGCGGCTTGCGTGCATTCAAGAGCAAGTTCGAGCCGCACTGGGAGCCGCGCTATCTCGCGGCCTCGGGCTCGGTCGGCGTGTTCGTCACGCTCGCGGATCTGTCCCTGCTGGCTGGAGGTCGGCGTTCATGATGTTGAAGAAGGGTATCGCGCGGGCGGCAGTCGCCTGCGCGGGAATGATGCTGGCCGGCGCGGCGTTCGCGGCGCAGGCCGCGGCGCAACCGGAAACCGTGTCGGGCGGCCGCTACGGCCCCGTGACCGTGACGAAGCCGGGCGGCCCGCTGCGCGGCTTCGTCGTCCTGTTTTCGCGCGGGCGGGGCTGGGGCGCCGCGGACCAGCAGGCGGCCGACGCACTCGCTAAAGCGGGCGCGATGACGGTCGGGGTGGATTCGGAGCGCTATGCGGCGAACCTCGCCGCGAAGCAGGAAACCTGTCACCACCTCGACGGCGATGCCGAAGCGGTCAGCCACCAGCTCGAACGCCTCGCGCAATCGGCGCGTTACTACACGCCGATCGTCGCGGGCGTGGGCCAGGGCGGCGCGATCGCGAAGCAGATCCTGTCGATGGCGCCGGAGAACACGATCGCCGGTGTCGCTTCGGTCGCGCCGGCGGCGAAGCTCGATGCGCGCTTCAAGCCGTGCCCGCCCGATCCGACGATCGTGCGCCGCGCGATGCCGGGCTTCGTCGAAACGGCCGCGGCCGGCGACACCGCGAAGCTCGTGTCGCTCGTCACGTCGCACTTGCACGACACCAGCAGCACCGACGAGCTCGACGTGTCGGACCTGCCGCTCGTCGAGCTGCCGGCCAAGGGCGGCAGCGACCGCCTCGCGATCGTGATCTCGGGCGACGGCGGCTGGCGCGATCTCGACAAGACGATCGCCGAGGCGCTGCAGCGCGACGGCGTGGCGGTGGTCGGCATCGACAGCCTGCGCTACTTCTGGAGCGAGAAGCCGCCTGCGCAGGTGAGCCGCGACCTGGCGCGCGTGATGCGCACCTACATGGCGCGCTGGCATGCGAACCGCGTGGCGTTGGTCGGCTACTCGTTCGGCGCGGACGTGATGCCGTTCGCGTACAACCGGCTGCCGGCCGACCTGCGTGACAAGGTGGCGGTGATGTCGCTGCTCGGCTTCGCGCCGGCGGCGGATTTCCAGATCCGCGTGACGGGCTGGCTCGGGATGCCGGCGAGCGACAAGGCGATGAAGGTCGCGCCGGAAATCGCGAAGGTGCCGCCGCAGCTCGTGCAATGCTTCTACGGCGCGGAAGAGAAGGACACGATGTGTCCGGCGCTCGCGAACACCGGTGCCGACGTGATCAAGACGGGCGGCGACCACCACTTCGGCCACGACTACATCGCGCTCGAGAAGAAGATCCTTGGTGCGTTCGGCAAGCCGGTGGCGGCGCGCTGAACGCCGGCGCCCGCTGAGTGGCGGGCGCGGCGCTTGCGGTTCATCGGACGGGCGGCCTGCGGGCCGCCCGTTTTCATTTCCCGGCTTGCGTCTCGACTTGCGGCGCCGCGTCCTGCCGCGGCGCCGCCGTTCTCGCATCGCGCTGATAGAAGCCGGGAAACCGGTCGAGCTGCCGGCGCGCGGCGGCCAGATCGGCATCGGCGCCGAGCACTGCGCTCGAAAACCCCGTGCGCTCCATCAACAGCAACTGATCGACCAGCACGTCGCCGGTCGCCCGCACGTCGCCGGCGAAACCGAAGCGCTTGCGCAGCAGATACGCCTGGCTGTATGCGCGGCCGTCGGTGAAGGACGGGAAGTGCAGGTCGATGCGCGCGGCCTGCGCGATGCGAGCGGCGAGCGGCCGCAGTTCCTCGTCGTTGCCGATCGTCAGGATCGTGCGGGTCGCGGTGTCCGGCGCATTCGTATCGTCGGCGTGTTCGGCCGGCGTCAGCAGCCGGATGCGTACGTTCGTGCTGGCGTGTGCGTCGGTCGGTGTCATGCGTGCTTCGCCTGGTGACGGGCGTCGTTGGCCGCGGCCTTGAAGGGCTCGGCGCCGATGCGGCGCACCGTGTCGATGAATCGTTCGCTGCGGCCGTCGGCGTCGAGCCGCGCGTCGAGATAGACATTCACGAGCGCGTCGACGACATCGACGATCTCGTCCGCCGAGAACGACGGGCCGATCACCTTGCCCGGCCGAGCGGGGCCGCTCGCGCTCGAGCCGTCCGAACCGCCGAGCGTCAGCTGGTACCACTCGGCGCCGTCCTTGTCGACGCCGAGGATGCCGATGTGCCCGCTGTGATGATGGCCGCAGGAGTTGATGCAGCCGCTGATGTGCAGGTCGATGTCGCCGACGTCGTGCAGCATGTCGAGATCCTGGAACCGCTCGGCGATCGCATCGGCGATCGGGATCGAGCGCGCGTTCGCGAGCGCGCAGAAATCGCCGCCCGGGCACGCGATCATGTCGGTCAGGAGTCCGACGTTTGCGCTGGCAAGGCCGATCGCGCGCGCATGCTCCCACAGCAGGAACAGGTCGTCGACGTGCACCCACGGCAGCACCACGTTCTGAGTATGCGTGACGCGTGCCTCGCCGGCCGAGAAGCGCTCGGCGAGTTCGGCGAGCGCGTCGAGCTGCTCGGGCGACGCGTCGCCGGGCGCCTGCAGGCGGCGCTTGAACGACAGCGTGACGATGCGCAGCGCCGGGTCGCGATGCGCTGCGACATTGCGCGCGAGCCAGCGCGCGAAGGCCGGATGGCGGCTGGCATGCGCGGCCATGCGCGCTTCGATGTCGTGCGGGTCGTGCGGGTCGAGCGTGCGGCGCGCGAGGCGCGGCGGCACGAACGATGCGGCGATGCGGTCGAACTCGGCCTGCGGGATCGTGTGCGGGCCGCCGTCATGCTCGACGATCTGGCGGAATTCTTCCTCGACGTCGTCGATATAGCGCTGTCCCTCGCTCTTCACGAGGATCTTGATGCGCGCCTTGTACTTGTTGTCGCGCCGCCCGTAGCGGTTGTACACGCGGACGATCGCCTCGATGTAGTTCATCACCTGCTGCCACGGCAGGAACGCGCGCAGCAGCGTCGCGATCAGCGGCGTGCGGCCCATGCCACCGCCGGCGCTCACGCGAAAGCCGAGTTCGCCCGCGTCGTTGCGCACGAGTTTCAGCCCGACGTCGTGCCAGTCGGTCGCCGCACGGTCCTCGGCCGCGCCGGTGATCGCGATCTTGAACTTGCGCGGCAGGAACGCGAATTCCGGATGCAGCGTCGTCCACTGGCGCATCACCTCGGCGAACGGGCGCGGATCGGCGATCTCGTCCGGCGCGACGCCCGCGCGCTCGTCGCATGAAATGTTGCGGATGCAATTGCCGCTCGTCTGGATCCCGTGCATGTCGACGGTCGCGAGCAGGTCCATCACGTCGGCCGCCTTCGCGAGCGGAATCCAGTTGAACTGCACGTTGGTGCGGGTCGTGAAGTGCGCGTTGCGGGTCGGCAGGCGCAGCGTGCCGAGCTGCGCCTGCGCGTCGTACGCGGCGCGGTAGGTGGCGTCGTCGGGCACGTCGTAGTCGCGTGCGATACGGGCGAGCACGCGCAGCTGCCCGCTCGACAGTTCGCCGTACGGCACGGCCACGCGCAGCATCGGCGCATGGCGCTGCACGTACCAGCCGTTCTGCAGGCGCAACGGCCGGAACGCATCCTCGCTCAACGTGCCGTGCTGCCAGCGTTCGAGCTGGTCGCGGAACTGGGCGGCGCGGCTGTGCACGAGCGCCCGGTCGAAATCGGTATATCGGTACATGACGTGATACGCGAGAGGAGCGGCGGCGCAGGGGCGCGCGCCGCTCGGGAGGGGACGTTGCGACGGGTGTCGGGCAACAGGGACAGCGTAGGGAACGCGGGGCGGCGGGACAAGCAGCAGATCGGAGCGGAAACGGCGCAGCAGATCGGAGCGGAAACGGCGCAGATCGAAATGGAAAGGACGCAGCAGATCGGCGGAGCGCGCCGTTGTGTGCCGGGGCATGCATTGCGCATGCCCCGCGTCGGGTTCAGGCTTGCGCCGGTGCGTCGACGATCAACGCCGGATCGAGCGCGCGGATGCGCTGGTCGATGAAGTAGCCGCCGCCTTCCTGATAGCGCAGATAAAGCCGGCCGCACGATACGCAGCGGCTGACGTTGCAGCGGTTGTACGGAAAGTGGCGCGGTGCGATCGGCGCGTCGTCCGACGCATAGCGCGTGCCGGCCGGATGATATTCGTCGTAGGTCGGCTCGGTCTCGCCGGGCGGCGCAAGCGTGGCCACTTCGGTCAGTTGCGTGTCCTGCAGCGACAGCGGCAGGGTCGTCCAGCCGGCGAGCGAGGTTCTCGTGCACGTGCACGGCTGCGTAACGTGTGCCGCTTCGGCCGCCAGTTTCAGCAACGCGTCGTGATCGAGGTAGGGCAGTTGGCTCATGGGCAATCGTGAAGGAGCGGCGGGACCAGCAATGTAACCCGCGCGCGGCTTCGCTGCATGGACGTGATGCGCGCGGCGCGCAGCGTGCGCACGAGGCGCGATCAGCCCGACTTGCGTACCGCCGGCCCGGCGACCAGCTCGCCGAGCACGCGGATCGCGCGCTCGATGTCGCGGCTCCACGGATGGCCGAAGTTCACGCGCACGCAGCGCTCGAAGCCGTGCGCGGCCGAGAACAGCGGCCCCGGTGCGAAGCTGATGCCGCGCGCGATCGCCTGGCGGTGCAGTTCCATCGCGTCGATCGCGTCGGGAAACGACAGCCACAGGAAATACCCGCCGTCCGGCCGCACCCACTCGACGCCGGGCGGCAGCCAGCGCCGCAGCGCGTCGTCCATGCGCGCGAGCTGCGCCTGCAGGGTGCCGCGCAGCTTGCGCAGGTGACGATCGTAGCCGCCGTGCTCCAGATAGTTCGCGATGCCGGCCTGCGCGGGAATGCTCGCCGACAGCGTGGTCATCAGCTTGAGCCGCTGCACCTTCTCCGCGAACCGGCCGGCGGCGGCCCAGCCGATCCGGTAGCCGGGCGCGAGCGTCTTCGAGAACGAACTGCAATGCATCACGAGGCCGTGCCGGTCGAATGCGCGCGCGGGCAGCGGGTAGTCGGGGCCGAAATGCAGCTCGCCGTATACGTCGTCCTCGATCAGCGGCACCTCGCGTGCGGCCAGCAGCTCGACGAGCGCGCGCTTCTTGTCGAGCGACAGCGTGACACCGGTCGGATTCTGGAAATTGGTCATGAACCAGCACGCGCGGATGTCGTGCCGGTCGAGCGCGTTCGCGAGCGCATCGAGATCGAGGCCCGTGCGTGGATCGACGGGAATCTCGACCGCGCGCAGGTCGAGCCGCTCGATCGCCTGCAGCGCCGCATAGAAGCCGGGAGACTCGACCGCGACGACGTCGCCGGGCCGCGTGACGGCCATCAGGCACAGGTTCAGCGCTTCGAGCGCACCGTTGGTGACGACGATCTCGTCGACGGGTTGCGCGACACCGGTTGCCAGATAGCGCCGCGCGATCTGCTGGCGCAGCGCCTCGCTGCCGGGCGGCAGGTCGACGACCGTGCTCCACGGGCTGACGAGCCGCGTCGCCTGCGCGAGCGATTTCGCGAGGCGCGGCAGCGGAAACAGCTGCGGCGCGGGAAATGCGGAGCCGAGCGGCACGATGCCGGGCTGCGTCGCGGCGTCGAGCACCGAGAACACGAGGTCGCTGATGTCGACCTTGCGCGTGGCGCCGGCACGGCTCGCGCGGCGTTTCGCGGGCGGGTTCGCCGCCGGGCCTGCGCCCGGCGCGACGTAATAGCCGGAACGCTCGCGTGCGCGGATCAGCCCCCACTGTTCGAGCAGGTAGTACGCGCGAAACACCGTCGACTGGCTCACGCCATGCTGCGCGATGATCTGCCGCAGCGACGGCAGGCGCGTGCCGACCGCGAGGTTGCCGTTGCGGATTTCGTCGGCGATCGTCTGGGCGAGGGTTTCGTAGCGTTTCATCGGCGCGGGCGGAGCATGCTTGGTGCCGCTCGCGCGGGGCCGATGCGGCGCCGCGCCGGCGGGCGCGCGTCATTGTCCGACGAGCGGCCCGAAAAGGAAAGCGCGACGGCCGCGGCCGGTCGCGCTGTCGTGGCGATGCCGATGCGTGCGCATCCGTCGCGCGTGATCGCGGCGTTCATGCCTGCGTGGCGCGGATGCGCATGCGATGGCTCGACGCGCATGCAGGCGGAGGTGGTGACACGACGCGATGGATGACGCGCGTCGCCGAACGCTCCGAACGCATACGCAGTACATACCGCGTGGCGCCGTGGCTGCAAGCGGAGTTGGCACACGTCGCGTCTTGCCTTTCACCTGATGATTCTCCGTTCGAGTGGCCGGGTTCGAGCGCGTGCAGCGACGTGCGATCGAACGCGTACGCGGATGACGCGCTCCGAATAGGCGGATGCAGTGCGCGTGCGGCTTGTTCCAATTGCGCGGCGATATTTTTTGTGGTCTTGTTGCACGATCAAGCATCGACTCGAAAAAAGGACAGTCGAATGCATACGGGGAATTCGGACGAGGACCGATTGATCAGGGGAATCGGCGCGCGCCGTGCGCGCCGCGCCGCGTGCCGGTGGCTTGTCGTCCTGACGCTGGGCTGGCAGGGCCTGCCTGCCTGCGCCGCTTCCCCCGAGACCGTCGGCGACAACGTACTGCGTGTCCTTGCGTGGCCCGGCTACGCGGACAACGATGTCGTCAATGCATTCGAGACGCACTTTCATGTGCACGTCGAAGTAACCTTCGTCGATTCCGACGAAGCGTTGTGGACACGGATGCACAGCGCGTCGCCGCCGCCGTACGACGTGCTTGCGGCCAACACGGCCGAGATCCAGCGCTATGCGAGCGACGGCCTGCTCACGCCGATCGACCTGTCGCAGATCCCCAACCGCCGGCGGCAACTGCCGAATTTCCAGCAGCTCGCGACGATCGGCGGACTCGTGCGCAACGGCTCGACCTATGCGATTCCGTTCACGTATTCGTCGATGGGACTGATCTACGATCGCAAGCAGGTGCCGGTCGCGCCGCGCTCGATGCTGGAACTCTGGAATCCGCGTTACCGCGGCAAGGTGCTCGACTTCAACAGCGCGCCGCATAATTTTTCGTTCACCGCGCTCGCGCTCGGCTATCCCGACCCGTTTCGCCTGTCGCCCGCGCAAACGCTTGCCGTCGCGCACAAGCTGGTCGAACTGCGGCGCAACCTGCTCACGTATTACACGCTTCCGGACGAGGCGACCACGCTGTTCGTCCAGCATCGCGCGGCGCTGATGTTCGGCAACTATGGCACGCAACAGGTCGAACAGCTGCGTCGCGCCGGTGCGGATGTCGGCTACGTGATTCCGGACGAAGGCGCGCTCGCGTGGCTCGACTGCTGGGGCGTCACGCGCGGCGCGGAGCATCGCGAACTGGCGTTCGCGTGGATCAACTACATGCTCGAACCGGCGATCGGCGTGCTGCTGACCGAACGCCAGGGGCTCGCGAATACGCTCCAACCGCCACCCGGTCTCGAGGCCGGCCACCAGCACCTCGTCTGGATCCAGCCGGTCGAGGACATCGCGCGGCGTGAGTCGCTATGGAGCCGCATCGTGTCGGGCGACCGGCCGGAGCGGTTCGAAAAATGATCAGGCTCGGGCTCACGTGGAAGCTGTCGATGCTGTTCGCGTGCATCGGCGTGATCGCGTCCGGCACGACCGGCTACTACACCTACCGCGCGAACCGGACGATGCTCGTGCAGGAAGCGCAGCACAGCCTGCTGATGTCGACGCACTTGCTCGGACAGCGCTTCACGACCGCGCTGTCCGACGTGGCCGACGATGTGCTCGTGCTCGCGCAATTGCCGGCGTCGGCGTCCGTCGCGAGCGGGGAAGGCGCCGATCGCGCGCCGCGCACGCGGCTCGAACAGGTGTATTACAGCTTCATGAAAAATCACCCCGAGTACCTGCAGATCCGGCTGATCGCGCGCGGGGATTTCGGGCTCGAGCGGATCCGCGTCGATCGCGACGCGCACGGCATCGTCGTGTTGCCGGAGAGTGCATTCCAGGAAAAAGGGCAGTTTCCTTACGTATTCGATACGCTTGCGACGGCGCCCGGTCATATCTACCTGTCGCCGATCGCGATCAATCACGAGACCGGCTCGCATGCGGCCGAAGGGCTGCCGATCCTGCGCGTGGGCACGCCGGTGGTCGACGAAGGCGGCCGGGTCGTCGGCGCGCTGGTCGTCGACGTCGAGCTGACGCGCATGTTCGACCGGCTTGAACGCGATCTGCCGCCAGACTACGTGGTGTATCTCGCGAACAAATGGGGCGATTTCCTCGTGCACCCCGATCCGTCGCAGATCTTCGGCTTCGATCGCGGGCACCGCGTGCTGATGCAGGACAGCTTCCCCGACACGCGGCTGCTGTTCGTCGGGGCGCGCACGAACGTGGCGCTCAACGGTCTCACGCAGCCCGACGCCGCACCGGGCCAGATGTTCGCGTTCGTGCGCACGCCGTTCGGCAACAACGAGGGCAACCGCTTCGTGGTGCTCGGCATGGCGCGTCCGCTCACGGACGTGCTGGCGCCGGCCGGGATGCTCGGCGAGCGGATCATCCGGATGGTGCTCTTGATGAGCGTGGCGGCGGTGATTCTCGCGATCCTGTTTGCGAGCGCGATCACGCGGCCGTTGCAGATGCTCGCGCGCGCGGCGACCCACGTGTTCGACGATCCGGCCGCCGAACGGTTGCCGGTCGCGCGGGCCGACGAGATCGGCGTGCTGGCGCGCTGTTTCGACAGCATGCGCGTCGAGATTCGTACGCAGGTCGCGATGCTGCGCGCGAAGCAGCTGGAACTCGCGCACCTCGCCGGTCACGACCCGCTGACCGGCTTGCCGAACCGCCTGTTGTTCATGGAGCATCTCGATGCCGCGATCCGGCATGCGGCCGCGGTGCGCGAGGGGCTGGCGGTGATGTTCGTCGATCTCGATCGCTTCAAGCAGATCAACGACCAGCACGGGCACGCGGCCGGCGATCGCACGCTCGTCGCGGTCGCGAAACGGCTGAGCCTCGCGCTGCGCAGCGGCGACATGGCCGCGCGGCTCGGCGGCGACGAATTCATCGTGCTGATTTCGGACGTGCGATCGCCCGCGGTGATCGGCGATATCGCGTCGCGTATCCAGATCGTGATGGCCGAGGAACTGGAATTCGGCGACCGGCACCTGGCCGTGGGCGCGAGCATCGGCGTGAGTGAATATCCGGCGGATGGCGCGTCGGCCGAGGAACTGCTGGTCAAGGCCGACGCGGCGATGTACGCGGCGAAGGCGTCCGCGCAGTGCGCGTGCGTGCGTTACCAGGAACTGCTCGGCGGCGGTATCGCCACCGACGACGGCGGCCGCGTGGCGGCGGAGGGCAGCCGCTGACGGCGGACCGGCCCGGCGCGCGGCAAAAACGCGGCGAGCCCGTCACGGGACGGGCTCGCTGGATCCGGGCGGACCGCGCGCGATGCGCGCGGCGGCGGACTTAGTGGCCGAAGTAGACCGAGTCGCGCGTGTTGCGCACCTTGACCGCCGGTGCGCCGCCCTGGACGACCGGGGCCGGCTGCGCGCCGTAGCCGCTGTTGTCGGCAGCGTGTGCGCGCGCTTGCGCGGCCTGGATGTCGGCCGGGTAGTACGGGCTCGACTGGCTCGGCTTGTAGCCGGCATTTTCGAGCTGAACCAGTTCGTTGCGGACTTGAGCGCGGGTCACGGTGCTTTGTGCGAAAGCGCCGAACGAAGCGGACAGGGCGACAGCGGCGACGACTGCGGAAACGAGCGATTTCATGATGACCTCCGATGTTCTATTGGGTTCGCCGGCGACACCATGTCGTAAGCGATTGATTACATCGTAGGCGTCGGTGGATTCAGGGTAAACGTGGATTCCGGCGAAAGATCATTGTCGGTGAGGCAACAATTCCAACATAAGTTCGATCCGTCCCCGTTCCGCGTTGCGGGAATTGCAAACTGACGGCGGACGGGTGGCGAGACATCGCGCACGGGCGAACGCCCGGTGGCGGGGCACCGGCAGGTGCGGCGGCTGGCGGGGGGCGTTGGCGGATCAGACGCCGTCGGCGTCGTCGATTTCCTTGCGCTCGCGGCGTTCCTCGTTGCCGCGGCGCGCCCGCAGGCGCTGGCGCGACAGGACCGCGATCACCTGCTGGGTGGGCGCGCCGGACGGCAGCTCGTTGCGGATGCGATCGGGCACCATCGGCAGGCCCGCGCGCTGCCGGCGCAGTGCCTTCGCGATTGCCCGGCGGCATTCGTCCCCGTGGCAATCCCATTCATCGCGGATTCTCTGGCAATAACGGCATTGTTCCATCGGGACAGTCTAACGCGTCTTGGCGATCGGAGCTGAAGGCGCGACGGACGGGGCTTGGACGGGCGCGGGCGCCGGCGCAATCGCGCGCGTGTCCGGCGACGGCGTTCGACATGATTCGAGGCTGAATCTTGCCCGAGCGCGGCGCGGGGCATCGGGCGAGGTCACGCGATGGCGCGCAATCGAAGCGCATGACACCGGATCAATCAAATTCATGATGCGTCGCTCTATCATGTGAAAAATACATGCATCGCAACAAGGAGGCGAGATGACGCTTGCGCAGTTGCAGGCCCTGGCTGCCGTGGTCGAACTCGGCTCGCTGACGGCCGCGGCCGACCGACTCAGCCGCAGTCAATCCGCGATCAGCCACGCGTTGACCGAACTGGAGGACATCACCGAGGTCAAGCTGCTGTTGCGCGACCGCCAGCCGGTCGTCCTGACCGCTGCCGGCGAACGCCTGTGGCCGTACGTGCAGAACGTCGTCCGGGAAGCGCAGACGCTGCGCCAGCAGTTCGGCCTGGCGCGCGGCAAGCTCGAGGGTCGGCTGGTGGTGGCGTCGCTGCCGAGCGTCTCGCTCGCGTTCGTCGTACCCGCGCTCGAAGCGTTGAAGGCGGCGCATGAGGGCGTGACGGCCGTGCTGCTCGAAGGCACGGACGCGGAAGTCGAAGGGTGGCTCGACGACGGCACCGCCGACATCGGCGTGGTCGCCGGCACGAAGACTTTCGCGAACAACCTGCCGTTGCTCGACGAGGATTTCGTCGCGGTGGCGGCGAACGGCATGTTCGACGGGCGCGAGAGCGTGTCGGCGAAACGGTTGGCCACGATGCCGTTCATTTTTTCGAAGGCGGGGTGCGGGCCGGTCATCGCGGATTACTTCGCGCGCAACGGTGCATCGCTTCGCGCCGCGTTCAACGTGGTCGAGATGCGGACCATTCTGTCGATGGCGGAGGCGGGAATGGGCGTGTCGATCGTCCCGCGCATCACGCTCACCTATACCCGGTTCGGCGGCCGGGTGCTGGCGTTGTCGCCCAGGCTGCATCGTTCCGTGCGGCTGGCGTGGAACGCGAGCGGCAACGCGGTCGCCGACGCATTCGTTAAACTGGTCGACGCGCAACGCGCGAAGGCGGAAAAGGCGATGCAGGCACGCGCGAAAAAGGGCAAGTAGCTGGCCGGCGGACCGACGCGATGGCGGGGTGAAGCGCGCTCATGCATGACTTGCAGTTTATTCATGCCGACAGACGCCGACATGCAATACATTGCTGGACACTCGCCCCGACTTCATCGCGCCGAAGGAGACTGCCGTGCCGGCCTTGCCCACCCTGATTGCTTTCGGACTCGTATCGCTCGGCATGGCCCTGACGCCCGGCCCGAACATGCTTTACCTGATCTCCCGCTCGATCTGCCAGGGCCGCCGTGCGGGGCTGGTGTCGCTCGGCGGCGTCGCGCTGGGGTTCGTGTTCTACATGTTCTGCGCGGCATTCGGCATTACTGCGCTGGTGCTGACCGTGCCGTACGCGTATGACGCGCTGCGTCTGTCCGGCGCGCTGTACCTGTCGTATCTCGCGTGGCAGGCGCTCAAGCCGGGCGGCCGCTCCGCGTTCCAGGTGCGGCAACTGCCGCACGACAGCGGCGCACGGCTCTTCACGATGGGCTTCGTCACCAACCTCGCGAACCCGAAGATCGCTGTGATGTACCTGTCGCTGCTGCCGCAGCTCATTGCGCCCGGGCACGGCAGCGTGCTCGCGCAATCGCTGGCACTGGGCTGCGTGCAGATCGCGGTCAGTGTCTGCGTGAATGCGCTGATCGCGAGCATGGCCGGCTCGATCGCGGGGTTTCTCGCCGGTCGGCCCGTCTGGGCGCGGGTGCAGCGCGGGTTGATGGGCACCGTGCTGGCCGGACTGGCCGTGCGTATCGCGCTGGAATCGCGAAGCTAGGGGCACGGTGGCGGCAACGCGGCTTGCGGTGGAAACCGGCGTGCCGATGCGCATGCAAGGTGCGGCGGTCGAATGGACGCAGCCGCTCCGCATGGCGCAGCCGTCACGTATTCGCCGTATCCATCAGCGCGTCGCGCGCGCCGTCCCGCACGCGCCAGCCCCGGCCGCCCGCCGCGCGATCATGCGTTGCGGGCGGCCGTCGCATCAGCGCTCGCGGCGCTTCTTGCTCAGCTCGATCGTCTCGAACAGCTCGTACTGTGCGCTCGGGTGCTGATCCGCGCCCGGCGCATGGTAGTAGCGCATCGTGATCGTCGTGTGGCCGCCCGGCTTGCCCGGATCGTGGTCGAACACGGCGATCCCGTAGCCGGTGCCCGTATCGCGGCGCGCGGACCAGATCGCATCCTCCAGCGCATCGGCCGGCTTGCGCACGAACGTGTTCGGCGCGGCGCCCGGCACCGGCCGGTTCGGCTTCGTGAAGACCTTGGCCTGCGCGAAGCCGGTCGCCGGGTTCTCGCCGTATACGTCGAGCGGCGCACTGGTGCCGCCGCCGCCGAGGATCAGGTGGATCGTGCCGTGGCTCGTGTCGAAGGTCGTGCGCTCGGGATCGGTCGACCCGACCGGACGCGGCTGCAGCGTCTCGACGACTTCGCCGGTCGATGCATCGACGCCCGCGCGGTGATTGCAGCCGCGCACCGGGTAGCTGCGCTCGTAATCGTGATCGTGACCGCACAGCACGAGGTCGACGCCGTAACGGTCGTACAGCGGCAGCCACGCCTCGCGGATGCCCTTGTCCGAGCCGTTGCCCGTCTTTGACGAACTCAGCGCGTCCTGGTGCATCTGCACGACGATCCAGTCGATGTCGTCATCGTGCGACGCTTGACGCAGCGTGTGCTCGAGCCAGCGCGTCTGCACGCCGTCGCTGTAGCCGCGCACGTAGAACGACGTGCCCGGTTCGATCGGCGCGCGGCCGGTGCTCGCGGCCGGCACCAGCGGAGCGGGGCCGCCGACGAACGCGGCCGCATCCTGGTACACGACGTCGTCGGCGTCGAGCGAGATGAACAGCACCGAGCTCACGCGGAAGCTGTACCAGCGGCCCGGAAAGCGCGTGCCGTTCTCCGGCAGCGTGTAGCGCGCGAGGTACGAGTCGAGCCCCTGCGGGCCGTTGTTGAATTCGATCTCGTGATTGCCCGGGCACGGCATCCACGGGCGGTTCGCGGCCGACGTCTGGTTGTTGTTGCCGAAGTCGCGCCACACCTCCGGCTGATGCGCGGGGTTCAGGTTCGCGTAGCAGAGGTCGCCGTTCAGCAGGTGGAACAGCGGCTGGAACTGCTCGACGGCCTGCACCGCGAAGCGGCTTTGCGGCGACGACAGCACCCATGCGCCGTTCGGCGTCGCGAGGTCGCCGTAGCTCGTGAAGCGGAACGGTGCGCGCCCGCGCGGCGCGGTCGTGAAGGTCGCGGCAAACGGCTGCGCGGCGTTGCTGTCGTTGTCGGCCGTCAGTTCGTAGCGGTAGCGCGTGTTCGGCTTCAGGCCGTGCACGCGTGCGTGGTAGGTGAACACCGTTTCGCCGTTCAGGCCGTCGGTGTAAAGGCGCTGCACGCCGTGCACGGTGCGTGCCGGTTCGCCGTCGGCGACGATCCGCGCCCGCGGATTGACGGCCGGCGCAAGCGATGCCCACGAGATCGCGACTTCCGACGCCGGGTCGCTGCCCCATGTCAGGTGCACCTGTTCGGGGGTGCCGTCCGGGTTCGACCCGGCGGCACGGGCGGCCGCGAGCCCGCCCGCGGCGGTGGCGAGGCCGGAGACGCCGGCCAGTTTCAGGAAGCCGCGACGCGATACGGAAGCGGCCGGCTCGTTCGACTCGGCGGGGAAGTTGTCCTGGTTCGACATGATCGTATTTTCGTTGAGTGACACGCGAAATGCGGAACCGCCCGGCCGTGCGCGAGCGCGTCCGGGGCGTGGGCCGGAAACGAGCGGGATCCCGGTGACACGCATTGTCGAAGCGCAGTTTTGCCGGGTTGTGACAGACGGTCGTCCACGCCCGGGCCCGATGCGTCGCCGGATGAGCGCGGCGTCGCCGGTGCGGCGGAAATTTATTTGCGCGCGTCGCGACGGATTTTTCCGCATGCGTCGTTTAACGAACGAACGGCCACTTCCGGCCATCACGTTCGCTACACGATGCTTCGGAGTCTTGCATGAAACTTTCCATTTCATTACGGTTTGCCGCGGGTTGCGTGGCCGCGCTGGCGACCTCCGCCACATTCGCGCAGGCCGTCATCGTCGCGCCGGTCGCGCCGCCGCCGCCGCGCGTCGAAGTGATGCCGGCACCGCGCGCGGGCTACGTGTGGGATCAGGGCCACTGGCACTGGCGGCAGGGCCGCTACGTGTGGATCCCCGGGCACTGGCAAGCGGTGCGCGCCGGCTATCGCTGGGTGCCCGGGCACTGGGCCGCGCGCGGCCCGAACTGGCGCTGGGTGCCGGGTCACTGGGCGTGACGCGCCGGGTGCCGCGCGGCGCGCAGCGCCGGTGCGGCGGGACTTCCACACAACTTCATCCGTCGAGCCATGCCTTTTCGAACCATCGTGATCCTGACAGCCGCGGCCGTCGTGCTGGCCGGCTGTGTCGTGGTGCCGGCGCGTCCGGTGTATTACCGGCCCGCGCCGGTCGTCGTATATTGATCGCGCCGGCCGGCTGGCGATCGACAGGATCGATATGCCGTTCGAACCGGATGTCGACGAAACCGGCCGGGCGGATGCCGGACACGGCGCGCGACGCGCCGTGGACGCGCCGGCATGGCGCCGTGCGGCGCCGGCCCGACGCATGCAAGGAGAGCACGACGATGAGCTTCAGCCGGACGGCGGGCACGCTCGCCGGCAGCATGCGGCGGGCGCGCCGCGCATGGCGGAGCAGCCCGCGTTGAGCGACGCCGATCCGGACGCGGAACTCGTCGCGCGGGTCGGCGCACGCGACACGTCGGCCGTGCGCGTGCTCGTCGCACGCAAGCTGCCGCGCCTGCTTGCGCTCGCGACGCGCATGCTCGGCGACCGGACCGAAGCCGAAGACGTTGCGCAGGAAACCTTCCTGCGGATCTGGCATCACGCGCCGCGCTGGCGGGATGGCGAAGCGCGCTTCGACACGTGGCTGCATCGCGTGGTGCTGAACCTGTGCTACGACCGGATGCGCGGGCGGCGCGAGGAGCCGGTCGACACGCTGCCCGACGTGCCCGACCCGCAACCCGAGCCGGCCGCGCACGCGGAGTTGCGCGCGCGCGATGCGCGCGTGCGCGAGGCGCTCGCCGCATTGCCGCCCAGGCAGCGGGAAGCGCTCGTGCTCCAGTACTATCAGGACATGTCGAACGTTGAAGCGGCCAACCTGATGGGCATCACCGTCGATGCGCTGGAAAGCCTGCTCGCGCGCGCGAGGCGCAACCTGCGCGCGCAACTGGCCGGCGACCCACCTAGCGAGGACAAGCGATGACACCCGAACGATTCCGTACCATCGTCGCCGCGTACGGCTCGGATGCGCGGCGCTGGCCGCGCGACGAACGCGCGGCGGCCGAAGCGTGGGCGCAAGCGCATCCGCGCGACGCGCTCGAGGCGCTCGACGATGCCGCCGAGCTCGACGCCTGGCTCGTGCAGGATACGGTCGAGCCGCCCGCGCCGGCGCTCGTCGAACGCATCGTCGCGTCGGCGCCCGCGCCGCAGCGTGCGCGGCGCCGGGGCACGGTGTGGTGGTCGGGCGCGGCGTTCGCGGGCGTCGGGCTCGCCGGCGCGCTGGCGGGCGCGGTGGCCGTGTCGATGCTGATGCTCGGCAGCGCGCCGATCGCGCAACACGAACCGGGCTACCTGACGACGACGTTCGGCGGCCCGGGCATCGACGGAGGCGACGAATGAGCGAACGCGGCTGGAAATTCATGCTCGTCGGGTCGGTCGTGTTGAACGTGTTCATGCTCGGCGCGATCGGCGGCGGCGCGTATCAGTGGTTTTCGACGCATCGTGGCCTGGATGGGGCCGGGATCCCCGGACAGCGCACGGCGTTGCGGTTCGCCGCGGACGAATTGTCCGACGCGCGTCAGCAAGCGTTTGCGGCGGCGCTGAAGGCGGCGCGCAAGGAAGGTCGGGATTTCGCGCGGGAAGGGCGTGACGGGCGGATCACGGTGCTGGATCTGCTGGCGGCGCCGCAGCTCGATCGTGCGGCGATCGACGCGGCGCTCGATCGGACGCGGGCGGCCGATAGTGCATTGCGGGGGCAGGTCGAGCGCAGCGTCGTCGATTTCGCGGCGACGCTGACGCCGGATGAGCGCGCGAAATTCGTCGACGGGTTGCGGCGCAGCGGGAACTGGCGGCTGCCCGCGAGGTTTCAGAGGAAGCGCGACGCGGCGGGGAGCCAGTAACTGGCGTGGCGTGACGACGCGTCATGCTCGCGAATCGGTTGGCGGCGATCTCGAGTGCCGCGACGGAGGCGAATCATGGATCGAAGCGAAGACTTGATCGTGCGCACCATGTCGGCCGACGAGGTGGCCATGTCGGTCGAATGGGCGGCAGCCGAAGGGTGGAACCCCGGCCTGCATGATCCGCCGTGTTTCAGGGAAGCGGACCCGGCCGGTTTTTTCGTCGGCGTGTGGCGTGGCGAGCCGGTCGCGTGCCTTGCTGCCGTCGCGTATGACGAACGCTTCGGCTTCATCGGTCTGTACATCGTGAAACCCGGGTTTCGCGGCAAAGGCTTCGGCATGCGAATCTGGCAGCACGGCATGCGTTACCTGGGAGACCGCAATGTCGGTCTCGACGGTGTCGTGGCACAACAGGCGAACTACCGGAAGTCGGGGTTCCGGCTCGCGTATCGCAACATCCGCTATCAGGGGCGCGTCGACGGCATCGGATGCGCGCACGCGGCCGCGGCGGCCGAGGTCCCGTTCGAGCAGTTGCTGGCGTACGACCGCCAGTGTTTTCCTGCGCCGCGCGCGCGTTTCGTCTCCGCGTGGCTCGCGCAGCCGGATGCCGTTGCGCTCGCAACGATCGACGCGGGTCGCATCACCGGATACGGCGTCGTGCGCCGCTGCAACGCCGGCTGCAAGATCGGCCCACTGTTCGCCGATGACGCCGGCGTCGCCACGGGGCTGTTTCGCGCGCTGGCGGCGCGCATGCCCGGCGAGATGATCGTGCTCGACGTGCCGGAAACGAATCCCGCGGCCGTCGCGCTGGCGGAACGGCACGGCATGTCGAGCGTGTTCGAAACCGCGCGGATGTATACGAAGGAAGCGCCGGCGATCGCGATCGACCGCGTGTTCGGCGTGACGTCGTTCGAGCTGGGGTGACGGTCACGAACAGGCTCGGACGATTGCCGTCCGGCAGCTCGTGATGGAGGGAACACCGGTGCTGTGGAAATCTGACGATCGGGCGCGGCACGCGCGCAGCTCGCCGCTGCTTGAAAGCCGACCGCAAGCTATACATCCCCGCGCCGAACCCGAAATATTTCGCTCATCCCGCGACGGATTTCCCGCCACCCTCCGTTAAACACGGGTACGCATCGCGAGAGCCCCCGTCATGGACCACCCGAACGACATCTCACCGGCCGCCATCGCGCTGAACCGCTTCGGCCTCGGCGCGCGGGCCGACGACGCGCCGCCTGCCGATCCGAAGGCCGCGCTGGTCGCCCAGCTCGATCGTTACGACCCGAGGCCGGCCGCATGGGCCGGCGAACCGGACGCGATCACGCTCGCCACGCGCTTCGCGACGACCCGCAACACGATGACGAGCGACGACGCGGCGGCCAGGCGCGCAACCGCGCAGTCGATCCGTCGCGACGGCTACGACGCCTATCGCAGCGCCGTCGCCGCGCGCTTGAACAACGCGCTCGCCACGTCCACGCCGTTCGTCGAGCGTCTCGTGCATTTCTGGGCGAACCATTTCGCGGTGTCGGTCGACAAGGGGCAGGTCGCCGCATACGCGGGCGCCTTCGAGCGCGATGCGATCCGCCCGCACGTGCTCGGCCGCTTCGAGGACATGCTCGTCGCGGTCGAGCAGCATCCGGCGATGCAGCTGTTCCTCGACCAGGCGCGCTCGGTCGGCCCCGACAGTCCGGCCGCGCTGCGCGCCGACGCGCGCAATCCGGCGGCACGGCGCGGCCTCAACGAGAACCTCGCGCGCGAAATCATGGAGCTGCACACGCTCGGGGTACGCACCGGCTACACGCAAACGGACGTGACGGAATTCGCGCGTGCGCTGACCGGCTGGAGCATCGCCGGCGGACGCGGGCCGCAGCCCGGCGATGTGGCGCCCGGCGCGTTCGTGTTCCGCCCGAAACTGCACGAACCGGGCGCGCGCACGGTGATGAGCCGCACCTACGATCAGCCGGGCGACGCGCAAGCGCGCGCGATCCTGGGCGATCTTGCGCGTTCGCCGGCGACGGGCCGGCATGTCGCGTTCCAGCTCGCCCGTCATTTCGTCGCCGACGATCCGCCGCCCGCGCTCACCGACCGGCTCGCCCGTGCATTCGATACGAGCGGCGGCGATTTGCCGACCGTTTATCGCGCGCTGGTCGATGCGCCGGACGCATGGTCGCCGGTCAATCGCAAGTTCAAGACGCCGTGGGAGTGGGCCGTGTCGTCGCTGCGCGGGCTCGGCTGGCGCGATACCGGCGACCTGAAGGCCGCGCCGCTGCTCGCGCAGCTCGGCCAGCCGGTATGGCGGCCCGGGTCGCCGGCCGGCTACGACGACGTTGCCGCGAGCTGGGCCGCGCCCGACGCGCTGGTGCGCCGCGTCGAGATCGCGCAGCGGTTTGCCGCACGCACGGGCGACCGGCTCGACCCGCGCACGCTCGGCAAGACGCTGCTGGCCGGCTCGCTGAGCGCACCGACGGCGACGGCACTCTCGCGTGCCGAGAGCGCGACCACGTCGCTTGCACTGCTGCTCGTGTCGCCCGATTTTCAACGGAGATGAACATGGCCCGATCCCTTACCCGTCGACATTTCCTGAGCATCGCCGCCGCCGGTGCGGGCGCGATCCTCGTCGCGCCGCGCATCGTGTTCGCGAACGTCGAAACCGACCGGCGCTTCGTGTTCGTGATCCAGCGCGGCGCGGCCGACGGGCTGAACATCGTCGTCCCGTATGCGGAACCCGCGTATGCGTCGTTGCGCGGCCCGCTGGCGATCGACGCGTCGACGGCGACCCGCATCGACGGCACGTTCGCGCTGCATCCGTCGCTCGTGCGGACCGCGCAGATGGTTCGCGACAGAGAGGCGCTGTTCGTCCACGCGATCGCGTCGCCGTATCGCGACCGCTCGCATTTCGACGGCGAGAACGTGCTCGAGACGGGCGGGCGCGCGCCGTACCAGGTGAAGGACGGCTGGCTGAACCGGCTCGCCGCGATGTTGCCGGCGACGCGGGACAACGCGATCGCGTTCGCGCCGACGGTGCCGCTCGCGTTGCGCGGCAGCGTGCAGGCCGCGTCGTATGCGGCGTCCGGGTTGCCGGCCGCACCGGACGACCTGCTCGCGCGCGTGTCGGCGCTGTACGAGGCCGACGCGCAGCTCGGGCCGCTGTGGCAATCGGCGATGGCCGCGCGCGGTCTCGCCGGCGACGCGCATGCGCGCCAGGATCCGGCGGGCGTCGGCAAGCTCGCGGCGACGTTTCTCGCGCGCGACGACGGCCCGCGGATCGCGATGATCGAGACGGCCGGCTGGGACACGCACAGCGCGCAGAACGCGCGGCTCGCGAATCAGTTGAAGGCGCTCGACACGATGCTCGCCGCGTTGCGCGACGGTCTCGGGCCCGTGTGGCAGCGGACCACGGTGCTCGTCGCGACCGAGTTCGGCCGCACGGCCGCCGCGAACGGCACGGGCGGCACCGATCACGGGCAGGCGTCGGTCGCGATGCTGGCGGGCGGGGCGGTCGCGGGCGGACGCGTGATCGCCGACTGGCCGGGCCTGCGGCCGGGCGACCTGTACGAAGGGCGCGACCTGAAGCCGACCGCGTCGCTCGACGCGCTGATCGCGGGCGCGGCCGCCGAAAGCCTGCGGCTCGATCCCGCTCATACCGCGTCGACGCTGTTCGCGGAAAGCGGCGCGACGCGGCCGATGACGGGCCTCGTTCGCGGAACCGCGTGACGCGCGGAGTGATGCGCAGCGCGATGCACGACTCGATGCACGGCGTACGCGGGTTCGCCTCCGCCGACCGATCGATTGCACAACAGGGAGAATCGACGATGAAGATCCGATCCGTATCGCTTGCCGTATGGGTGGCGACGAGCGCGGCGCTGCTGTCCGCGTGCGTGGTCGAACCCGCGCGGCCGCCGCAGCCGGCGCCGGTCGCCGAAGTGATGCCGCCGCCGCCCGCGCCCGGTTATCGCTGGGCGAAAGGTCATTACCGCTGGGCCGGCAACCACTGGGCGTGGGTGTCCGGGCACTGGGCCGCCGTGTATTGAAGCAGGGGGCCGGCGCGCCGTTCACCAGCCGATCCGGTGCTTCTCCTCGGTTTCGCTGTGTCGCCAGTCGTCGTCCGCGTGCAGATACTGGCTCGTCGTCGTCAGCGATACGTGACCGAGGTTGTCGCGCACGAGCCGCAGGTCGACGCGGCCGTCCGCCATGTGCGAACCCGCGCTGTGGCGCAGCCAGTGGGCCGATGCCTGTTCGAGCACGCGCGCCTGTTGTTCGCCTGCATCCCCTTGCGCACGCAACCGGTCGGCCGCGAACCGGAACACCTGCTTCACGATCCGGTGCAGCGCCGCGCGCGTGAGCGGCTTGCGCGTGCGACCGGCGGGCAGCACGAGCGGCGTGGTTTCGCCGTCGGCCGGCAGCGCGGGCAGGCCATGCGCGCGCCGGTAGCGCGCGAGCTCGGCCATCATCTCGGCGGTGGCCGGCACGAGGCGCTGGCGGCCGCCTTTGCCGGTCACGTCGAGCCACCAGCGATCGCGCCCGTTCGCATCGCGCCGTGCAAAGAATTGCCCCATCGTCGTGTCGGCCGCCTCGGTGATGCGCAGCCCGCCGAGATACATCAGCGTGAACACCCAGCGCGCGCGATCCGCATGGAAGGCGGCACGCGCATCGTCGCGCGGCATCGCGGCGATCGCATCCTTGACCGCCTGCCACAGCGGCGGCCCGAGATGGCGCGTGACGCGCGGCGCGGGCCGCCGTTGCCGCTGCCGCGACAGCGCGAGCGGATTGCCTGCCAGATAGCCGGCCTGCACGAGCCACGAGAACATCACGTTCAGGATCACCATCGCCTGCCGCTGGCTGGCCGCCGACAGCGGCCCGTAGAACGGCCGCCAGCGCGGGTCGCCGCGCGGATGCTTGCGGCCGCCGTTCGCGCACCACACGTCGGCGGGCGCGGGCGCGAGCAGGAACTGCCGGTACACGACGAGATCCTCGTGCGTGAGCGACGACAGCGGCTTGCCGCACGCGATCACGGCCCACAGCAGCAGGCGCTCGGCCTCCTTGCGGTAGTTCTGGAACGTGGTGGGCGTATCGACGAAGCGTGCGAGCCATGCGCGCACGGCGTCGAGATCATGGGTCGCGGCGATCTGCGGATGCGCGCTCGTCGAGCGATTGGTGCCAGCGCGTCCGTCGAGCGCGGCCGGCACGGTCAGCGCGTCGATCGGCTGCGGCCGCAGCGCGGTGTCGGACGGAACGGGTGAGGTCATGCGAACAGGGGGCGCGGCTCGCCCGTGGCCGGGCGGGCGCACGCGCCGCGACGAAGCGTACGAGGAAACGCCGATGGTAATACACGATCACGACTTGGCGAAGCGCAACGGGTTTACGGCTGGCGCTCATACCGTCCGCATCGGCCGTTTCGGTGCAGACCGCTTCCTGCTTTCCGGCGTCGGGAGCAACCCGTCCACGAATCCGGCTTCCCGGCCGGTCGAACACCTCACCCCAGCGACAACACGCTGTTCAGCAACGTCCGCACGAGCGTCGCCTGTCGCGTGACACCCGTCTTGGAAAAGATCGCCCGCAGGTGCGAGCGCGCGGTGTTCTTGCTGATGTCGAGTTCGTCGGCCGCTTCCTCGAGCGTCGATCCGTTGACGAGCGCGAGCGCCAGCGCGGTCTCGGCCGGCGTGAGATCGAACAGCTTGCGCACGATGTCGTGAGACGCCTGCGACTTGCGCTCCGCATCGCGGATGAAGATCGCGCACGCGGGCCGGCGCGGATTGTCCTCCGACCATTCGCTGAGCGGGACCGTGCGGATCAGCACGCCGAGCGGCGGCTTGCCGGACGGGCGCGGCACGGCAATCGCCTGCGCGACCGACGGCGCTCCGCCCGCGCGCTCCGCGAGCACCTGGCGGATGAGCTTTTGCAGCTTGCGGTCCTCCAGCGGATACGATGCCTCGAGCGCACCGGCGCGCACGCGCAGGCCGTCGCATTCGGCGAAGATCTCGTCCGCGACGGAATTGGTCTTCATGATCGTGCCGCGCTCGTCGAGGATCGCGGTCGCGACGAGCATGCGGTCGATCGCGCTCGCATACAGCGTGCGCTCCGATTCGACCATCCCGAACTTCGCATGCAGCCGCACCGCGCGCTTCAGGTGCGGCAGCAGCGCATTGCAGACGGCCTTGTCGGTCGCCGAGAACGCGCGGCCGTGATGCGAGCGGCACACGCGGAAGCGGCATTCGATCCCGTCGGGCGTGCGCAGGTCGGCGCCCATCAGGTAGCCGACGTCGAACGGCTCGAGAAACTCGCGATACATCGCGCTGCTGCGCCACACGCCGACGCCGAGCAGCTCGTCGACGGTGACGACGCGATCGCTCGGCAGGTTCACGAACGGATCGAGCGCGTAATAGTAGTTGTTGTACGACGCGACGCCGGTCAGCGGCGCGCTCGCCGCGGACGCATTGATCATCAGCCCCGCGTGGCCGCTGGCGGGCCAGCGCAGGATCATCGTCACGTAGTTCGCGTCCAGGTGCACGCGGATCTGTTCGAGCGCGCCGCCCCACGGCACGTCTTCCAGCGGGCCTTCGTAGATTGTCGCGAGCAGCGCGTCGTACTGCTCGAGCGTCAGTTTCGATTGGGCAAGGCACGGGGGAAGGGCCGGGGGCGCCGTGGTCATCGGGTTGTCTCCTGTTGCCGCCGCGGGTCGCGGTGCGCCGGGCGTGCGGGTGCGTGCATGCGCGAATGCGGACCGCCGGCGGCGGCGCGCGGTTGCCTGCACCGGAATACGGTAACGTGCCCGTGCAGACGTGACATCCCACGAATGAGGGTGGCGGCGCGCGCGCTGTAAGCCATTTGTGAACTTTGCCGGCGCAGCATTCGTCTAATCGGCCCGCCAACGCTTCCTGAGGACCATCAGATGATTCGCAAGATGAGAACGCTGCTCGGCGCGGCCGTGATCGCCGGCAGCACGTTACTCGCCGGATGCCAGACTGGCGCGGCCGCGCCGGATGCACGCGCGGACCGCCCGGCCGACGGCCGGCCCGTGACCCGGACCGTTTATGTCGCGCCGCAGGCGGCCCGCTGCACGGGCGTCGCGCCGATGGACTGCCTGCAGGTGCGCAGCAGTCCGGCCGAGCCGTGGAGCCTGTGGTACGCGGGCATCGAGGGCTTTGCGTACCAGCCCGGCTATCAATATGTGCTGGAAGTCGATGAATACCGCGTCGCGCAGCCGCCGGCCGACGGTTCGTCGATCCGCTGGGTGCTCAAGCGGGTCGTCGAGCGCCGCCCGGTGAACTGACGGCCGCGCCTGCCCGCGGCGGCGCTTACGCGGACGGCCGCGGCGCGACCGGCCGTGGCGGCGCGGCGGTATCGATCCGCCGGAACACGACGGACGACAGCAGCGTGACCGCGCCCATGCAGACGAACGACAGCATGAAGCCGTTCGCCATCGAGCCCCAATGCGCGGCGAACAGGTTCACGAGCCCGCCGCCGATCGATACGCCGAGCCCCATCGCCAGCATCTGCATCATCGTGAACAGGCTGTTGCCGCTGCCGGCGTCGGCGTGCGACAGGCCCTTGAGCGTCACGGCGTTCATCGCGGCGAACTGCATCGAGTTCGCGGCGCCGAACACGACCAGCAACGCCATCTCCAGCACCGGCGCGGGCCGGGCCGACACCAGCGCGAACCCGGCGATCGCGCCACCGACGATCCCCGTGTTCACGACCAGGAACGTCGCATAACCGAAGCGTTTCGCGAGGGGCGCGATCCAGCGTTTCGCGATCACGCCGGCGATCGCGGCCGGCAGCAGCATCATCCCCGACTGCAGCGGCGTATAGCCGAGCTGCACCTGCATCAGCAGCGGCAGCATGAAAGGCACCGAGCTCGTGCCGATCCGGCACAGCAGGTTGCCGAGCAGCCCCGCGCCGAAGTTCGGCTCGCGGAACAGCCCGAGCCGGAACAGCGGCTGCGCGCGCCGCCGCGCATGGGGCAGGTACGCGAGCGCGCTTGCCACGCCGAGCACGGCCAGCCCGATCGCCCAGCCGGCGCGGTGCGCGCGCATCGGCGGATCGATCGCTAGCGACAACGCGATCATCGCGACCGACAGCAGCGCGCAGCCGATAAAGTCGAACGGCGGCGGCTGCATCGCCTGGTCGTGCGGCAGGAAGCGCTGCACCGCGATGAAGCCGACCATGCCGACCGGCACGTTGACGATGAACACCCAGTGCCAGGAAATCGCCTGCGTGAGCCAGCCGCCGAGCGTCGGCCCGACGATCGGGCCGAGTTGCGCGGCGATCGACACGAACGCGATCGCCGCGACGTACCGCTCGCCCGGCACGCGGCGCAGCACGGCGAGCCGCCCGATCGGCAGCAGCATCGAGCCGCCGATGCCCTGCACGGCGCGCGCGACGACGAGCTGGCCGAGCGTGTGCGACGCCGCGCAGCCGATCGATGCGAGCGAGAACACCAGGATGGCGAGCGAGAACACGCGGCGCGTGCCGAAGCGGTCGGCGAGCCAGCCGGACGCCGGCGTGAGCATCGCCATCGTCAGCGTATAGACGACCACGACCGGCTGCATCGCGAGCGGCGACGCATGCAGGCTTTGTGCGATCGACGGCAGCGCGGTGTTGACGATCGTGGTGTCGAGCGACTGCATGAAGAACGCGGCGGCGACGATCCACAGCAGCGCGGAGTGTGAGGGTTCGCGGGACATGACGAAACGGGAAGTGCGGCGACCGGCGCGGCGGCGACGCGACGGGCGGCGCGGCCCGCCAACAGCGGGCGCGCGCCGGCGCACGGCCGGTCTACGAGCACTCGATGGTACCGATTCCGGTGGTCATCGGGAAGATGCATCGATGCGCTGAACGGCGACCGGCCGCCCGCGCTGCCCGACGTCGAATGCATCGCGCGCGCCGCGAAGCGGCTCGGCCAGCCGGCCGGCACGCTGCTCGAGCTACCGGAAACCAGCGACCTGCGCGCGCCCGGCGCGGTCGATCAAGGCGCGTAGCGCACGTTGTTATCGGACAGCGACGCGTCGCGCGGCATCCGGCCGGGTCCCCGCCGGCCGGTCCGCGCGCCACGCACCACGCACCACGCACCACGCACCGCCGTGTCATGCCGCGCGTTTCTGCGAAAGCACCAGCAGCGCGCCGTTCCTGTCCTCCAGCACCGCGCGGTATTCGTGCGGGCCGGCCTGCACCGGCACGCGCACCGACGCACCGGCTTTCACGACCCGCGCCATCGCCGCGTAAAGGTCGTCATCCTCATCGACCCGCAGCGTGAGCGCCGCGCGCTCGACGATCTGCTCGTCGCCGGCGACCAGCGCGATCGTCAGCGGGCCGCCGTCGAGCGCGCAATAGCGGTCGCCGTCGCGGAACTTCACGTTCAGGCCCAGTCCGTCGACGAACAGCGGCAGCGCCGTGTCGATGTCGTCGACCGGGTACAGCAGCATCGATACCTTCATTCCCTCTCTCCCTTGTCGTGATGTGCCCGGCGCGCACCGCACCGTCGTTCGATGCTAGCGCGCGGTGCCGGCCGCGACGCAGTCCGATCGGACGACGGTGAAACCCCTCTGTCCCCGCATGCGTGCCGTTACTCCAAACAGACGATGCCCGGGCGGGCCCGCGCGCCGACACTCCCATCCGTGGACCGTCGCTATTCGTCCGTATCGTGCGGGCGGCCTGCGCGACCCCGACTCGTCCAACATACATGGAGACGCACGCAATGAAGTTTTCCCTCATCTACGAAGCCCAGACCACCGACGCATCGCGCGAGGGCGACCACCGGGTGTTCAAGGAGACGGTCGAACAGGCGCTGCTGGCCGAGCAGGTCGGTTTCGACACGATCTGGTGCGTGGAGCACACGTCGCTGACCAACTATGCGCACATGAGCGCGCCGGAAACCTTCCTTGCGTACCTGGCCGGCCGCACGACGCGCATCGGCCTCGGTCACGGCGTCGTGTGCCTGCCGCCGGCGATGAACCATCCGATCAAGGTCGCCGAGCGCGTCGCGCTGCTCGACATCCTGTCGGGCGGCCGCGTGCATTTCGGCGTCGGCAAGGGCGGCAGCCAGCAGGAAGCGGGCGCGTTCGGCTACGACCTCAACGAACTGCAGCCGATGATCGACGAGTCGATGTACCTGGTGCCGAAGATGTTCGTGCAGGACGAGATCGAGCACGACGGCAAGTACATCAAGATTCCGAAGCGTCCGATCCATCCGAAGCCGTTCCAGGATCCGCATCCGCCGATGTACCTCGCCTGCACGAACACCGACGCGCTGCTGCGCGCCGGCCAGCGCGGTATGGGCGCGCTGGTGCTCGGCTTCGGCGGGCCCGATGAGGTCGCGAAGAAGAACGCGATCTATCGCGAAGCGTGGGCGAACCGCAAGCCGGAAGACCAGGTCGGCTTCCGCCCGACCCAGCACCTCGCGGCGCTGTGCCCGACGGTCGTGATGGCCGACGGCCAGAAGGCCCGCAAGATCGGCATCCGTGGCCAGCGCTACTTCATGGAATCGCTCGCGTACTGGTACACGGGCGGCGAGCGTCCGGACCCGGCGAAGTGGGGCGACGACCTCGTGCAGGCCGATACCGGCGAGATGGTGATCCGCTCGCGCTTCGCGTCGGAGGAAGTCGTCGTGAACTTCGCCGATCCGGCGCTCGCGATGATGAACCCGAACCATGCGTACGGCACGGTGGACGACTGCATCGGCTACGTGGGCCGCCTGCAGGAAGCGGGCGTCGACGAAGTGCTGTTCCTGTGCCAGATGGGCACGGTGCCGCACGACGCGCAGATGGAGACGATCCGCAACATCGGCGAGCACGTGATCCCGTTCTTCAACAAGGAACAGGAGCGCGCCTGCGCATAAGGCGAGGCGTGTCGCGCCACGCCGCGCCCGTCGTCCCTTCGGACGATGCGGCGCGGCCGCGCGAAGCCGACCATCGTCGGCAGGGACCCTCGCTCGCGGCGCCGCCCGCGACGAATCACTTAAAGAGAGACCGGGGTGGGCGCCGCCGCGCGCGCTCCGTATCACAGGAGACATTCGTGCATCGCGACAACGATTCGAACGCATTGGCCGCCACGCTGATCGCCCGGGCCGAGGCGCTCGCGCCGACGCTGGCCGGCCGCGCCGCGCAGGCGGAAGCGCAGGGCCGCATCCCGGCCGAGACGATCGCCGACATGCAGGCCGCCGGCTTCTTCAAGGTGCTGCAACCGAAACGCTACGGCGGCTACGAGCTCGATCCGCAAACCTTCTTCGACATCCAGATGGCGCTCGCGCGCGGCTGCATGTCGACGGCATGGGTGTACGGCGTCGTCGGCGTGCACAACTGGCAGCTCGCGCTGTTCGACGAGCGCGCGCAGCAGGACGTGTGGGGCAAGGATTCCGCGACGCTGATCGCGTCGACCTACATGCCGGTCGGCCGCGTGACGCCGGTCGAAGGCGGCTTCCGGCTGTCCGGCCACTGGAAGTTCTCGAGCGGCAGCGAGCTGTGCGAATGGGTGTTCCTCGGCGCGCTGGTGCCGCCGGCCGAGGCCGGCCAGCCGCCGGAATACCGCACCTTCCTGCTGCCGAAATCCGACTACCGGATCCAGCAGGACTGGGACGTGCTCGGCCTGCGCGCGACCGGCAGCCACGACATCGTCGTCGACGACGTGTTCGTGCCCGCGTACCGCACGCACAAGGCGATCGACGGAATGATGGGCACGAGCCCGGGCCTGGCCGTCAACGACGCGCCGCTGTTCAGGCTGCCGTTCGCGCAGATCTTCGTGCGCGCGGTGTGCACGTCGTGCATCGGCGCGCTGCAGGGCGCGCTCGACGATTTCACCGGCTATGCGGCCACGCGCGTGTCGGCCAACAGCGGCACGAAGACGACCGACGATCCGGGCGCGCAGAACGCGTGCGCGAACGCGGCCGTCGCGATCGATGAGATGAAGGTGCTGCTCAAGCGCAATTTCGCGGAACTGATGGCGTCGGTGACGGGCGGCCCGGCCGTGTCGATCGAGCGACGCGTGCATTTCCGCTACCAGTCCGCGCAGGTCGCCGAGCGTTGCGCGCAGGCCGCGAACGCGCTGCTGCGCTATGCGGGCGGCAACGGCATCTATCACCGCAATCCGCTGGTGCGCCGCTTCCTCGACTTGCACGCGGCCCGCGCGCACTACGCGAACAACGTGGACCGCTTCGGCCAGAACCTCGGCGCCGTGATGCTCGGCCGCGAGAACACGGACTACTTCATCTGACGAGGCGGCGATGAACGACACGCAAGCGCAGCAATACGTGTTCGACGTCGTGGTCGTCGGCTCGGGCGCGGGCGCGCTGCTCGCGGCGTGCCGCGCGGCCGACCGCGGGCTGTCCGTCGTCGTGATCGAGAAGACGGCGCTGTACGGCGGCACGTCGGCGGTCTCGGGCGGCGGCATCTGGGTGCCGTGCAATCACCATATCGCGGAACTCGGCGCGACCGACACGCGCGAGGCTGCGAGCCGCTATCTCGACGCGTGCACGGCCGGCGCATCGTCGCGCGAGCGGCTCGACGCGTATCTCGACCAGGCGCCCGAGATGCTGCGCTACCTCGAAACGAAGACGCCGGTGCGCTACCAGGCGCTGCCGAAGTACGCGGACTATTTCCAGAAGCTGCCGGGCGCGATGCCGGGCTATCGCGCGCTCGATCCGCTGCCGTTCGACGGCGGGCTGCTCGGCGACGAACTCGACCGGCTGCGTCCGCCGTCGCCCGGCACGCTGATCGGCGGCCGCGTCGCCGTGACGTCGAAGGAGGCGCACACGCTGTTCTCGCGCGGGCCGGGCTTCATGAGGCTCGCGATCGCGCAGTTCGGCCGCTACTGGCTCGATTTCGGCGTGCGCCGCCGCACGCGGCGCGACCGGCGCCTGACGCTCGGCAACGCGTTGATCGGCGGGCTGCGCCGCGCGCTGCTCGAGCGCAACGTGCCCGTGTGGCTCGACACGCCGATGCGCGACCTGCTCGACGTCGACGGCCGCGTGACGGGCGTGCGCGCGCAGCGCTTCGGGCAGCCGGTGACGATCGCCGCGCGGCGCGGCGTGATCCTCGGCGCGGGCGGCTTCGAGCGCAACCAGCCGATGCGCGAACGCTACCTGCCGCAACCGACGCAGATGCAATGGAGCGCGACGCCGCCGGCCAACACCGGCGACGCGATCGCCGAAGGCCACCGGCTCGGCGGCGCGCTTGCGCTGATGGAACACGTATGGGGCGCGCCTACGGTCGGCGTCGCGGGCGAGGAGAAGCAACGCGCGCTGTTCGTCGAGCGCAACCTGCCCGGCTGCGTGATCGTCAACGGTCTCGGCAAGCGCTTCGTCAACGAAGCCGCGCCGTATTCGGAATTCGTGCCGGCGATGTATCGCGACCATGCGCGCACCGGCGCGTGCGTGCCGGCGTGGATGGTGTTCGACGCGCGCTTTCGCCGCAAGTATCCGTGCGGGCCGATCATGCCGGCGTCGATGATGCCCGATTCCCGCATTCCGGACGCGTTTCGCGGCGTGCTCGTGAAAGCCGACACGATCGATGCGCTCGCCGTGCGGATCGGCGTCGATGCGGCCGGGCTGCACGACACGCTGCGCGACATGGCGCGTTACGCGGCAACCGGTATCGACGAAGCGTTCGGCAAGGGCGACAACCTGTTCGACACGTACTACGGCGATCCGAAGAACCGGCCGAATCCGTGCCTCGGGCCGGTCGACGAGGCGCCGTTCTACGCGGTGCGGATCGACGCAGGCGACATCGGCACGAAGGGCGGGCTCGTCACCGACGCGCAGGCGCGCGTGCTGCGCGCCGACGGCGCGCCGATCGACGGCCTCTATGCAATCGGCAACACCAGTGCATCGGTGATGGGCGCGAGCTACCCCGGCGCGGGCTCGACGCTTGGTCCGGCGATGACCTTCGGGTTCATCGCCGCCGACCACCTGGCCGCGCAAGCGGCCGACGCCGGCGGCCGGTCAGCCCGGCCGTCCACGACAGAACTTGACGGAGTCCAACCATGAGCGATCTCACCACCCATCCGCTGCGCACCGACATGCTGCTCGCGATGCGCCGCCTCGCGCGCTCCGTCACGGTCATCAGCAGCGCGCACGACGGCCGGCGCTACTCGATGTCCGCGACGGCGGTCGATTCGCTGTCGACCGATCCGCCGTCGCTGCTGATCTGCATCAACCGCAATGCGTCGCTGTATCCGCCGCTCGATGCGGGGGCACCGTTCTGCGTGAACGTGCTGTCGGCACGGCATGAAGGCATCGCGATCGATTGCAGCGGCCGTCTGAAGGGCGAGGCGCGCTTCACGACCGGCGAGTGGCACACGTCGCCGCTGGGTGTGCCGTATCTGCACGATTCGCAGGCGAGCCTCGTGTGCGAGCAGGACGGCCGCTTCGAATACGGCACGCATACGGTGTTCATCGGGCGCATTCGCGAGGTGCTGATGAGCGGTGACGTCGATCCGCTCGTCTATCTCGACGGTGCGTACACGACGCCCGGCGCGCCCGCGGCCCGCGCGGCCGCGTGACGGCGGTGCGCGTTTTTCCGCATCGGAACGAGACGATCCATGACACGCAGATTGAACCGCAATATCGAGAATGGTGCGGACACAACGATCGTGCACGAGTTCGTGCAGTTGATCGGCGCGGCGGAAACGCAGGTGCTGAACGCGTTCGCCGGTGTTGCGCCAGCGCCAGCGCTGGCGCTGGCGTCGAACGACGCGCGGTGCCGTGCGGGAGAAGCCGGCTGGCATACGGCTTCGGCGGGTGCGGCCGGCGCGGCTCGCACTGCATGAGGAGCCGGCGATGAGCGATCCCCGTTTTCACCGGCTGACCGTGGCCGACGTCATCGCCGAAAGCGACGACGCGTGCTCGTTCGTGTTCGACGTGCCCGCCGCGTTGCGCGATGCGTTCGCGTATCGGCCCGGCCAGTTCCTGACGCTGAACGTGCCATGCACGGACTCGACCGTCGCGCGCTGCTACTCGCTGTCGAGCGCGCCGGGCATCGACGCGGCGCCGAAGATCACCGTCAAGCGCGTGCGCGACGGCCGTGCGTCGAACTGGCTGTGCGACCGCATTCGCGCGGGCGATGCGCTCGACGTGCTGCCGCCGGCCGGCGTCTTCACGCCGCGCACGCTCGACGGCGACCTGCTGCTGTTCGCGGGCGGCAGCGGCATCACGCCGGTGCTGTCGATCCTGAAATCGGCGCTGGTGCACGGCCGCGGGATGCTGACGCTGATCTATGCGAACCGCGACGAGCGCGCGGTGATTTTCCGCGACGAACTGCGGCAGCTCGCGCACCGCCACCCGGGCCGCCTGCGCGTGATCCACTGGCTCGACAGCGTGCAGGGCGTGCCGCTGCAGCGGCATTTCGAGGAACTCGCGCGGCCGTTCAGCCAGCAGGAGACGTTCATCTGCGGGCCGGCGCTGTTCATGGAGAACGCGCTCGCCGCGATGCTCGGCCTCGGGCTGCCGCGTGCGCGCGTGCATGTCGAGCGCTTCGCGTCGCTGCCCGATGCGCCGGCGCAGGCCGATCCGGCGGCATCGACCGCAACGGCGGCGGCGTCCGGCGACGACGATCGCGACGGCGACGGTGAAGGCGCGGCGATCGAGACGGTGCTCGACGGCGAGGCGTTCGCGTTCGACAGCGCGCCCGGCGAAACGCTGCTCGACGCGATGCTGCGCGCCGGCCTGCCTGCGCCGAATTCCTGCCGGATGGGGCAGTGCGGCGCGTGCATGTGCCGCGTCGAACGCGGCGCGGTGACGCTCGACAGCAACCACGTGCTCGACGACGACGAGATCGCGGCGGGCTGGACGCTCGCCTGCTGCGCGCGGCCCGCGAGCGACGCGCTGCGCGTGGTGTTCCCCGATTGAGCCGCGACGTGTCGATGGCACCGACGGCAACCCTGTTTCGACGCATATGACGATGGACAACGAAATCCTCACCACGCCCGCGCTGATCGCGCGGGCTGCCGCGCGCCACGGCGCGCATCCGGCGATCGAGTCGGAGCACGGCCGGCTGACCTACGCGGAACTCGATGCGGCGCGTCTCGAGGCGGCGCGCGCGCTGCTCGCGAGCGGCATCGACGCCGGCGATCGGATCGCCGTATGGGCGCCGAACCTGCCGCAATGGATCGTCGCGGCGCTGGCGATCCACACCGTCGGCGCGATCCTCGTGCCGGTCAACACGCGGATGAAGGGCATGGAGGTGGGCGGCATCCTGCACGACGGCGGCGCGCGGCTGCTGTTCTGCTGCGGCACCTTCCTCGGCGAATCCTATCCGGCGCTGCTCGCGCCGCACCGGCCCGCGACGCTCGAACGCGTCGTCGTGTTCGACGGCGAGCCGCCGTCCGGCGCGCACGATGAAACCTGGGATGCATTCCTCGCGCGCGGCGCGGCGGTGCCGCTCGCCGCCGTGCGCGAGCGGGAGGCGCAGGTGACGCCGGATACCGTGATGGACCTGATGTTCACGTCCGGCACGACGGGCCGCCCGAAGGGCGTGATGACCGCGCACGGGCAGAACCTGCGCGCCGCGCAGGCGTGGGCGACGATCGCCGGCGTGCGCCGGGACGACCGCTACCTGATCGTCAATCCGTTCTTCCATACGTTCGGCTACAAGGCCGGCTGGCTCGCCGCGCTGTCGAGCGGCGCGACCGTGCTGCCGCATCTCGTGTTCCAGCCGGCCGACGTCTTGCGCCGCATCGCCGACGAACGCGTGTCGGTGCTGCCCGGCCCGCCGACGCTGTACTACGCGCTGCTCGATGCGCCCGATCGCGCGACGCGCGACCTGTCGTCGCTGCGGATCGCGGTGACGGGTGCGGCCGCGATCGCGCCGAGCCTGATCGAGCGGATGCGCGCCGAGCTCGGCTTCGAGACCGTGCTGACCGGCTACGGACTGACCGAATCGTGCGGGTTCGCGACGCTGTGCCGCCACGGCGACGACGCGGAGACGGTCGCCTGTACGTCGGGCCGCCCGATGCCGGGTGTCGAGCTGCGCATCGCGGGGCCGGACGGCGCGGCGCTCGGGCCGGACGAGACCGGCGAGATCTGGGTGCGCGGCTACAACGTGATGCGCGGCTACTTCAACCAGCCGGATGCGACGCGCGAAGCCGTCGACGCCGACGGCTGGCTGCATACCGGCGACCTCGGCTGTGTCGACGCGAACGGCAACCTGAAGATCACCGACCGGATCAAGGACATGTTCATCGTCGGCGGCTTCAACTGCTATCCGGCCGAGATCGAGCGGCTGCTGGCCGCGCATCCGGCGATCGCGCAGGTCGCGCTGGTCGGCGTGCCCGATACGCGGCTCGGCGAGGTCGGGCATGCGTATGTCGTGTTGCGTCCCGGCGCGCACATCGATGCCGACGCACTGAACGACTGGGCGCGCAGCAACATGGCGAACTACAAGGTGCCGCGGCATTTCACGTTCGTCGAGCAACTGCCGACGAGCGCGGCCGGCAAGGTGCTGAAGTACCGGCTGCGCGCGGGCACCGAAGCGGCGGCATGAACGCCGGCGCACGGCACGAAATCAACGGGACGAACGGATGAACGACAACGGATTTCCGCAGGGCGCGGTACTCGTGTTCGGCGGCAGCGGCGGAATCGGGCAGGGCGTCGCGCTCGAATTCGCGCGCGCCGGCGTGCCGGTCGCGCTCGGTTACCGCAGCAAGGCCGAGGTGGCCGAGCGCGTCGCGCGCGAGGTGCGCGCCGCAGGCGTCGCGGCCACCACGCATTGCGCGGACGTGACCGCTCCCGCGCAGATCGATGCCGGGCTCGCGGCCGCGATCGGCGCGCACGGCCGCGTGCACACGATCGTGTGGGCGGCCGGCCCGTTCGTGAACCAGCGTCGCATCGGCGACATGATGCACGACGACTGGCGCCGTGCGATCGAGGTCGAGACGGTCGGCTTCTTCAATGCGGCGAAGGCCGCGTTGCCGCATTTCCGTGCGTCGGGCGGCGGGTCGTTCGTCACGCTCGGCTCGGCCGGGCATCTGCGCTGGCCGGATCGCGACGGCTTGTCGGTCGCGCCGAAGGCGGCGAACGAGGCGCTGGTGAAGGGGCTCGCGCGTGAGGAAGGCCGTCACGAGATTCGCGCCAACTCGATCCTGGTCGGCGTGATCGAGGCCGGGATGTTTCCGGTGCTGCTCGAACAGGGGCAGTTCGACCAGGCGTGGATCGACGACACGCAGAAGATGCTCGCGCTCAAGCGCTGGGGGAAGGCGCACGATATCGGGCGTGCGGCGGTGTTCCTCGCGTCGGATCGCGCGAACTACATCACGGGGCAGCAGTTGAACGTCTCGGGCGGATACGGGTTGTAGCGGATGCGCGGAGCCCGCTCGGGAGAGCGGGCCCGGCAGACGAACGTTCGGTTGCTTTCGGCGCCGAATCCGCCGTATCGATCCCGGATCTTCGCGCCGCAGGCGCCCGGGAGCGACTGCCTGCCTGCATGCGTCGAAGCGCATGAACGGCCGTCTCGGCGGCAACTGGTTGCGCGCGCACCGTCCTCGGTATTCACCCTGATCCGCGCTGCGCGCTTCTCGCATCCTGACCACGCGCGACTCGCGCGAGGTCACGTCGATGAAACATTTCCTGCCATGCGTGACGTCACACGTGCTTGCACGCCGTTGCGATGTCGCGCGTGTCGACAGCCGCGCGTGCTTGCCCGGCGCGCGTCGCGGCACCCGATGCATCGCTCCGCTGCATCGGGCACGGTGCTGACGTGCCGAAAACAGATGCGTTCCTGAAACATTTCCGTCGATTCTCCCCCGCATCACCGCGGACGTTTGGCCGCGACGCTTGTCCCGTGCCGGTTCGCGCCGCATGGCACATGCCTTGCGGTTAGGTCGGGGCCGCTCGACACAATCGCGACTGATGGCAACGACAAATCGCGGGAGCGGCACGTAACGACATCGAAATATCGGGGATCGGATCGAGCCGCGGGATAGCGGCCCGTCGTGCCGGACACGCTGCGTCGTATCGGCGGCACGCACGGGCATCGTACGCTCGATCCGTCAAACAGCAAGCTTGCTTGCAAGATGTCGTGCCGGGGGACCCGCCGCGCGTGGCGACGTGCGCTGCACGTGGCGGGTCGGCGCGCCCGGCACATGTCGGGGGGACGCCCGTGAAAATGACAGTGAACCAATGGGCAGCGCTGGCGATGGTAGTCACGGCCGGCGCGCACGCACAGGAAATCTACCTGCAGGGCGGCACGCAGGGCGTCGGCATCGGCGCGGCCGTCAGCTTCAATTCGGTGCTGGGCGCGCACGCGGATTTCAACGCGATCAATCTGACGCATGACTTCACGGTGGCCGGCAACCGCTACCAGGACGACATCAAGTTGCGGCAAGGCGGCCTGTATGCGGACATCTTTCCGTGGCGCGGCAGCGGCTTTCGCGCGACGATCGGATTGCGCTTCAACGACGACGATATCCGCGGCGTGTCGGTGCCCACCGACGGGACCTACGTGTTCGCCGGCAAGCGTTATCCGGCGCTCCCCGGGATGTACGCGGTCGCGGAGGCACGCTATCCGACCGTGATGCCGTATGTCGGGATCGGCTACGGGCACCGGCCGGCGTCGAAGGGGCTCGGTTTCGTCGCCGACCTGGGCGTCGCGTACGGCATCCCGCGCTGCTCGTACACGCTGTCGCCGCAACTCGCCGCCGCGGCCGGACCGCAGAAGAGCCAGATTCTGACCGCCAGCGGCCTCGACGAACTGAACCGCGTGATGTCGCGGTATCGGTGGTACCCGGTGCTGCAGATCGGCATCTCGTACCGGTTCTGAGCGGGACGCGCGTTATGGCACGGCCGCGCTCCGGCCGTTCGACGCTTTCGTGCCGTGGCCGCATCCGCAGACCTTCCCGTTGCCTGTTGCTCGACTGCCGGAACGTCCGGCCGAACCGGCTCGAATCTATCGTCCTGGCACTCACCTGGACCGTGCCGGCCCAGGCGTTCGTCGCAGTCGTTACCGGCACGATGTCGTCGATCGCGTCCGTGATTCTGGTCGCGGTGCTGGTGATGGTCGTGCGGCGCGCGTCGGATTCGACGCCGCGCCGCGCCTGACATCCCGTTCCAGCGCAGACCACCCGTCGGTGAATGGCCATTCGGCCGTCTTTTTTCGTCGCCGCGGCTGGATTACCTTGGATCACAGCAGTTCGACGCGTCGGGCCGACGGCGGAACGTGGGTGGCTTCATGCCGTCCGCTGCCGCCGGCCAACGCCGACACCCGGCTTCCGTCCGATCACGACGATGATAGCAATGCTTGCAATTCACCGCGTTGGCGCTATCATTGATAGCAATCTGGATGGAGGGACTCATGGCAAATCTTCTGGTGCGTAACGTGGATGACAGTATCGTTCAGAGCCTTCGAGAGCAGGCTGCGGCGAACGGCAGGAGTGCCGAGGCCGAACATCGGGCCATTCTGGCCGATGCGCTCGGCCGGCCGAAGCGAAGGACATTCGCGCAAGTGCTGATGAGCATGCCGGACGTCGGCGAAGACGCGGATTTCCAACGTGTTCAGGATTCCGGCGAGGTCAGGCGTGTTTTTGATTGATACGAACGTCATCAGCGAGATCAGGAAGGGCAAGCGAACCAACCGCGGCGTGCGCGGGTTCTTCAGGCAGGCCGAGGCCGACGCGAGCCCGCTTTACCTGTCGATCGTCACGGTGGCCGAACTTCGGCGCGGCGTCGATCTGATCCGCCATCGCGGCGATCATCCGCAGGCGTCGGCGCTCGAGGCATGGATGGCGACGATTCTGTCCGGCTATGCGTCGAATATCCTGCCGGTCGATCTCGAGACCAGCCAGATGTGGGGCCATTTGCGCGTACCCGATCCGGCCCACGCACTCGACAAGCTGATCGCGGCCACCGCGCTGATCAACGATCTCACGGTCGTCACGCGCAATGTCGACGATTTCGCCCGCACCGGCGTCCGGCTGCTGAACCCGTTCGAGTGAGCCGGGTTGCCGCGTCGCGGCAATCCGCCGTCGCTTCCCGCCTTCTTCCGTTGCGCGTTCTCCGTCGCGCATCGCCCGCTTGCAACCCGTATCGCCGGGCTTTAGCGCGCGTCCGATTCCCGTTCCTCTCCCGGCCGGCGTCGTCCTGAAAGACCCGCCCGCTCTCGTCCCAACAGACGATGTGACGCCATCCCCGACCGGCCAGAATCCTTTCACGAACAACGGATTCTGAACCTGGAGGAGGCCGACATGATCGATGTCCGTGCGCTCGGCTACGTCGTCGTCGAGGCGACCCGCGTCGATGCGTGGCGCCGCTACGCGGAAGACGTGCTGGGCATGCAGGTGCTCGACGCGCCCGACGGCGCGCTGTACCTGAAGATGGACGAGCGCGATTTCCGCTACGTGATCGTCCCCGGCGCGACCGACCGCTATTTCGCGTCGGGCTGGGAATTGCCCGACGGCGCCGCATTCGACGCCGCGCTGACGGCACTGCGGCAGGCGGGTGTCGAGGCCGTGCGCGCCACGCGCGACGAAGCCGCGCTGCGCCGCGTGCAGACGATGGCGTGGTGCACCGACCCGTCCGGCAACCGCCACGAGTTGTACTGGGGCGCGCGCTGCGACTTCCGCCGTTTCGTGTCGCCGCTGGGCGTCGCGCGCTTCGTCACCGGCGACATGGGGCTCGGCCACGCGGTGCTGCCCGCGCCGCAGTTCGACGCGACCGACGCGTTCGTGCGCGGCGTGCTCGGCTTCGAGCTGTCCGACATCTACCGCGTGAAGTTCACGCCGGACCCCGCCGAACCCGAGAAGCGCATTCACTTCATGCACTGCCGCAACGCGCGCCATCACAGCCTCGCGCTGTTCGAGATGGCGGTGCCGTCGGGCTGTGTGCACGTGATGGCCGAAGTCGACTCGATGGACGAAGTCGGCCGCGCGCTCGATCGGGTCGCCGCGCACGACGTGAAGATGTCGGCGACGCTCGGCCGCCACTGCAACGACCAGATGATCTCGTTCTACATGAAGACCCCCGGCGGCTTCGATCTCGAATACGGCTTCGGCGGCCTCACGGTCGACTGGTCGAAGCATGCGGTGTTCGAGGCCACGAAGGTGAGCCAGTGGGGCCACGATTTCAGCATCGGATACCGGTAAGCCAGCACGATGACGATGAAACCTCTCGACAAGACGATGTCCGCGCGCGACGTGGTCGCGCAACTCGCCGACGGCATGACGATCGGCATCGGCGGATGGGGGCCGCGGCGCAAGCCGATGGCACTGGTGCGCGAGATCGCGCGCTCGAACCTGAAGGACCTGACGATCGTCGCGTACGGCGGCGCCGACATCGGCCTGCTGTGCGCGGCCGGCAAGGTGCGCAAGGCGGTGTTCGGCTTCGTGTCGCTCGACGTGATTCCGCTCGAGCCGCATTTCCGCCGGGCCCGCGAACAGGGCCGCGTCGACGTGCTGGAACTCGACGAAGGGATGCTGCAGCTCGGCCTGCGCGCGGCCGCCGCGCGCCTGCCGTTCCTGCCGACGCGCGCCGGGCTCGGCACCGCGCTGCTCGATCACGCGCCGCAGCTGCGCACGGTGCAATCGCCGTACGACGACGGCGAAACGCTGCTCGCGATGCCGGCGATCGAACTCGACGTCGCGCTGCTGCATGTGAACGCGGCCGACCGGATGGGCAACACGCGCATCGACGGTCCCGATCCGTTCTTCGATGCGTGGATGGCGCGCGCCGCGCAGCGCTGCTACGTGTCGGCGGAAACGGTCGACGCGTCGCTCGCGAGCGACGACCTCGACGCCGCACGCCGCAACCCGTTCGAGCGCTCGCTCGTCACCGGCGTCGTGCATGCGCCGGGCGGCGCGCACCCGACGTCGTGCGGGCCGGACTACGGCTGGGACCTGCCGCACCTGCGCGCGTACTGCGCGAGCGCGGAAGACGATGCGAAGACGGCGGCTTACCTGCGCGACGTGGTCGGCCAGGACGAACGCCAGTATCTCGAAGGCGTCGGCGGGCTGTCGCACGTGACGACGCTGCCGTTGCCGATTCTGTAAAGGAGCGCCTGTGAGCGAATCTCTCGACCATTCCCTCGCGGAACTGATGATCGTCGCGTCCGCGCGACTCTGGCGCGACGACGGCGAAGTGCTGGCGACCGGCATCGGCACGGGCCCGCGGCTCGCGGCCGGCCTCGCGCGGCTCGCGTACAACAGCGGGCTGATGCTGACCGACGGCGAAGCGTATCTCGTCGAGGCGCCGATCCCTCTCGGGCCGCGTCCCGACGGCTATCGCGTGCAGGCGAGCGGCTGGATGACCTACGAGCGCGTGTTCGACTGCCTGTGGCACGGCCGCCGTCATGCGCTGGTGATGCCGACGCAGATCGACCGTTTCGGCCAGGCGAACATCTCGTGGCTCGGCGACGACTACACGCGTCCGAAGACGCAGCTGCTCGGCGCGCGTGGCTTCCCCGGCAACTCGACGAACCACGCGAATTCGTTCTTCGTGAGCGGCCACGGCAAGCGCACGTTCGTCGCAGGCGAAGTCGACATGGTGTGCACGGTCGGCTACAACCCGGCGCGCCGGCTGCCCGGCATGAAGACCTTCGTCGACCTGCGCAGCATCGTCACCGACCTGTGCGTGATGGATTTCGGCGGGCCAGACCACACGATCCGCGTGCGTTCGCTGCATCCGGGCGTGAGCTTCGACGAAGTGCAGGACGCGACCGGCTTCCCGCTGATCGCGGCGCCCGACCTCGGCACGACGGCCGCGCCGAATGCGGAAGACCTGCGCATCGTGCGTGCGCTCGACCCTCACAACCTGCGCGCGACGATCGTGCGCAACAATCCGGCGCCGCGCCGCGGATGAGGTCCGACATGGAAGCGACCCAGATGACGTTCGGCGACGGTGTCGTCGACTACGCGGTCGAGGACGGCATCGCGACGATCACGATGAACCGTCCCGAGTATCACAACGCGCAGAACTCGAAGATGACGTATGCGCTCGACGCGGCGTTCCGGCGCGCGGCGCACGACGACGCGGTGAAGGCGATCGTGCTCGCGGGCGCCGGCAAGCATTTCTCGGCGGGCCACGACATCGGCACGCCGGGCCGCGACATCCACGAGTCGTTCGACCGCGCGTCGCTGTGGTACGACCACGTCGACAAGGAGGGCGGCGAATTCCTCTATGCGCGCGAACAGGAGGTGTACCTCGGGATGTGCCGGCGCTGGCGCGACCTGCCGAAGCCGACCATCGCGATGGTGCAGGGCGCGTGCATCGCGGGCGGGCTGATGCTCGCATGGGTGTGCGACCTGATCGTCGCGTCGGAGGATGCGTTCTTCGCGGATCCGGTCGTGCGGATGGGGATTCCCGGCGTCGAGTATTTCGCGCATGCGTACGAGCTGAACCCGCGCATCGCGAAGGAGTTCCTGTTCCTCGGCGAGCGGATGCCGGCCGAGCGCGCGTATCAGATGGGCATGGTCAATCGCGTCGTGCCGCGCGAGCGGCTGCGCGATGCAACCTACGCGATCGCCGCGAAGATCGCGACGATGCCGCGCCTCGGCCTCACGCTGACCAAGCAGGCGCTGAACCACGTCGAGGAACTCCAGGGCAAGCGCGCGGCGATGGACGCGGCGTTCGCATGGCACCACTTCGCGCATGCGCACAACGAGCTCGTCAGTGGCGACCGCCTCGGCGGCTACGACGCCCGCAAGATGGCCAGCTCGCAGCGCAAGGCGGAACCGGCGGACGACGAAGCGCAGGCCGATGCGGCACCGGCCGCCGTCAACGGAGCCGCCGCATGAGCACGACGTTGCATACGCCGCTGTGCGACCTGCTCGGCTGCCGCTACCCGATCGTGCAGACCGCGATGGGCTGGGTGGCCGACGCGCGGCTAGTCGCGGCGACCGCCAACGCGGGCGGCTTCGGCTTCCTCGCCGGCGCGACGCTCGAACCCGGGCAGGTCGAGGCCGAGATCCTGAAGGTGAAGTCGCTGACCGACAAGCCGTTCGGCATCAATTTCCACATGTTCCAGAAGAACGCCGCACAGGTGGTCGATCTCGCGATCAAGCACCAGCTGCGTGCGGTCAGTTACGGCCGCGGGCCGGACGCGAAGACGATTCGCCGCTTCAAGGACGCCGGCATCGTCTGCATGCCGACCGTCGGCGCGCCGAAGCACGCGTCGAAGGCGGTCGAGCTCGGCGCGGACATCGTGACGGTGCAGGGCGCGGAAGGCGGCGGCCACACGGGCTCGGTGCCGACCACGCTGCTGCTGCCGAAGGTGCTCGACGCGGTGCGGGTGCCGGTCGTCGCGGCCGGCGGATTCTTCGACGGCCGCGGGCTGGCGGCCGCGCTCGCGTATGGCGCAGCCGGCATCGCGATGGGCACGCGTTTCCTGATGAGCGCCGAATCGCCGGTGCCGCGCGAAACGCTCGACCGCTACGTCGCGGTCGGCGACCCGGCGCGGATCCGCGTGTCGGACGCGCTCGACGGGCTGCCGCAACGGATGATCGACAACCCGTATCTGCTGAAGCTCGAACGCTTCGGCCCGCTGCGCCGCACGTGGTTCGCGCTGAAGACGGCCGAAGCGTGGCGGCGACAGAACGGGCTGAGCACGGGCGACATGCTCGGCCTCGCGATCAAGGCGCTGCGCTCGCACGACTACACGGCGAGCCAGACGCTGATGGCCGCGAACGCGCCGTTCCTGATCCAGCGCGCGATCGTCGAGGGGCGGCCGGACGAAGGCGTGCTGCCGAGCGGCCAGGCGGCCGCGATGATCGGCGCGATCGAATCGTGCGATGCGCTGATCGCGCGGATCGTCGCGGAAGCCGGCGAGCGGCTCGACGCGCTGGCCGCATTGCGCGGCGCGACCGCGGCACAGGCTGCGTAAAAAACATCACAGGGAGGCTTTGGAGATGACTGCATCCAATCAACCGGGCGGCGCGACGCCGTTCCGGATCGAGCGCGCCGACGGCATCGCCGAACTGGTGATCGCCCATCCGCCCGTGAACGCGCTCGATGCGCAGGGCTGGCATGCGCTCGCGCGCGCGCTCGACGCGCTCGGCGAGGACGACGACGTGCGCGTGATCGTCGTGCGCGGCGAAGGCCGCGGCTTCTGCGCGGGCGTCGACATCAAGGAACTCGCCGCGCATCCGGAGCGGATCGTGTCGGTCAACGCCGGCAACTACGAGACGTTCCGCGCGGTGCACCGCAACCCGAAGCCGGTGATCGCGGCCGTGCACGGTTTCGTGCTCGGTGGCGGGATCGGCATCTGCGGCGCGGCGGACATCGTCGTCGCGGCCGACTGCGCGCGCTTCGGCGTGCCGGAGATCGACCGCGGCGCGATGGGCGGCGGCGCGCATCTGCAACGACTGTTCGGTGTGCAGAAGGTGCGCGCGATGTACTTCACCGGCGACATGATCGACGCAGCCGAGGCGTACCGGCTTGGCGCGCTCGAGCAGGTCGTGACGCGCGACGCGTTGCGCGACGCGGCGCTCGCGATCGCCCGCAAGATCGCAGAGAAGAGCCCGGCGATGGTGCGGCTCGCGAAGGAGGCGCTGAACGGCGTCGAGGACGGCGATCTCGAGGGCAAGTACCGCTGGGAGCAGGGCTTCACGCTGCAGGCGTACATGACGAACGACTCGACGGAGGCGCGCGCCGCATTCGTCGAGAAGCGCGACGCGCGGTTCGACGCGCAGGCAGGCGTCGAGGAGGCACGCGCATGAACCTGACCTATACGCCGCAACAGCAGGCGTTCCGCGCGGAAATCCGCGCATGGCTCGCCGCGCACGTGCCGCGCGAGCGGCTGCCGAGCTTCGATACCGAGGAAGGCTTCGCCGCGCACCGCGAATGGGAGCGCACGCTGCACTCGGGCCGCTGGAGCATGGTCACGTGGCCGCGCGAACTCGGCGGGCGCGGCTGCGACCTGATCGAGTGGCTGATTTTCGAGGAAGAGTACTGGCGCGCCGACGCACCGATGCGCGTGAACCAGAACGGCATCTTCCTGCTCGGCCCGACGCTGATGGACTTCGGCACCGACGCGCAGAAGGCGCGCTTCCTGCCCGCGATGGCGGCCGGCGAGCACGTGTGGGCGCAGGGCTGGTCGGAGCCGAACGCGGGTTCGGACATGGCCGCGATCCGCACGACGGCGATCCGCATCGGCGACGAATACGTGCTCAACGGCCAGAAGATCTGGTCGACCCGCGCGGTGTGGGCCGACTGGCTGTTCGGGCTGTTCCGCAGCGATCCCGAATCGTCGCGTCACCACGGGCTCACGTTCCTGATGGTGCCGCTGTCCGCGCCGGGCATCACGGTGCGTCCGATCCGCCAGCTCAACGGGCAGACGGGCTTCGCGGAGATTTTCTTCGACGACGTGCGCGTGCCGGTCGAGAACCGCCTCGCGGCCGAAGGCGCGGGCTGGCAGGTCGCGATGGCGACGGCCGGCTTCGAGCGCGGGCTGATGCTGCGTTCGCCCGCGCGGTTCCAGCGCACCGCGCAGGCGTTGCGCGACCTGTATCTCGCGCACCGCGACAGCGCGGATCGCGACCCGACGCTGCGCGAACGCGTGGTGTCGGCGTGGATGGACGCGCAGGCGTACGCGCTGTCGACCTATGCGACCGCAAGCCGGCTGCTGAAGGGCGGCCATATCGGCGCGGAATCGAGCACCAACAAGGTGTTCTGGTCGGAGCTGGACCTGCGGATGCACCAGACCGCGCTCGACATTCTCGGCGCGCACGGCGAGGTCGTCCCGCAGACGGCCGCGCAGCACGCGACGCTCGGCCACTGGCTCGACGGCTTCCTGTTCGCGCAGGCCGGCCCGATCTACGCGGGCACCAACGAGATCCAGCGCAACATCGTCGCCGAACGGATGCTCGGCATGCCGCGCGCGTGAGCGCGCCGGCGATTCCCTCACTGAACGGACATCGTATGGATTTCGTATTCGATGAAGACCAGGAAGCGCTCGCGGACAGCGTGAAGCGCCTGCTGATGACCGAGATGACCCCGGAGCTGATCCGCGAGCTGTGGGCCACGCCGACCGGCCGCTCCGACGCGCTGTGGTCGCTGTTCGCGTCGCAGGGGCTGACCGCCGTGTCGGTGCCCGAAGCGCATGGCGGCCTCGGCCTGACCGAAGCGGAATGGGCGCTGCTCGCGCAGGCCTACGGCTATTTCGGCAGCCCGGAGCCGCTGCTCGACACGGCGCTGGTGTCGGCCGGCGTGCTCGCGCGGCTGCCCGCCAGCGGCTGGCGCGACGCGCTGCTGCGCGACATCGCCGAAGGGCGCGCGCGTGTCGCGTTCGTGCATCCGGTGAACCCGTATGCGGCCGACGTGCACGTCGCGCAGGCGCTGCTCTGCGAGCACCGCGGCGAGCTGCACCGCGTCGATCCCGCGCAGTGCGCGTGGCGCGCGGTCGACAGCGTCGACCCGTCGCGGCGCCTGTTCACGCTCGACTGGGAACCGTCGGCGGCCACGCGCATCGCGGGCGCCGACGAAGCCGGGCCGCTGCTCGATCGCGCGCTCGACCACGGCGCGTTCGCGGTGGCCGCGCAGTTGCTCGGCCTCACGCAACGCGTGCTCGACGTCGCGATCGACTACAGCGCGCAGCGCAAGCAGTTCGGCAAGGCGATCGGTTCGTACCAGGCGCTCAAGCACCTGCTCGCCGACGTCGCGATCCGCTACGAGTTCGCGCGGCCGGTGGTCGCGCGCGCGGCTCAAGCGATCGCCGACGATCACCCGCAGCGCGCGGTGCTGGTGTCGCACGCGAAGCTTGCGGCGAGCGCCGCCGCGCAGCTGGCCGCGCGCCACACGATGCAGGTGCACGGCGCGATCGGCTACACGTGGGAGCTCGACCTGCAGATCTTCATGAAGCGGATCTGGGCGCTCTCCGGCAGCTGGGGCGACACGGCATTCCACAAGGCCCGCGTGGCCGACGCGATCCTCGGCGACGCATTGCCGATCGGCCCCGCGCAGACCTTCGACTTCGAGGAAACCAATCAATGAAACAAGCCTATATCGTCGACGCGCTGCGCACGCCGACCGGCCGCCGCAAGGGCGGGCTCGCGCACGTGCACGCGGCGGACCTCGGCGGCTTCGTGCTGAAGACGCTCGTCGAACGCAACGCGATTCCGGCCGACGAATACGACGACGTGGTGTTCGGCTGCGTCGACACGATCGGCCCGCTCGCGGGCAACATCGCGCGCACCTGCTGGCTCGCGGCCGGGTTGCCGCTGCAGGTGCCGGGCGTGACGGTCGACCGCCAGTGCGGCTCGTCGCAGCAGGCCGTGCACTTCGCCGCGCAGGCCGTGATGAGCGGTGTGCAGGACGTGGTGGTTGCGGGCGGCGTGCAGACGATGACGCAGATCCCGATCTCGTCCGCGATGACGAGCGCGGTGTCGCTGGGTTTCAACGACCCGTTCTCGGGCAGCACCGGCTGGCGCGCGCGTTTCGGCGACGCGCCGGTATCGCAGTTCGTCGCCGCGCAACGGATCGCCGATCACTGGAACCTGTCGCGCGACGCGATGGAACGCTATGCGCTGGAGAGCCATCGCCGTGCGGTGGCGGCGATCGAGGCCGGCCATTTCAAGCGGGAAATCGTGCCGCTCGAAGGCGTGCAACACGATGAAACGCCGCGCCCCGACACGTCGCTCGACAAGATGGCGACGCTCGAACCGCTGATGCCGGGCGGCTCGCTGACGGCCGCCGTCGCGAGCCAGACCTGCGATGCGGCCGCAGCGCTCTTGATCGTGTCGGAAGATGCCTTGAAGCGCTACGGCCTCACACCGCGCGCGCGCATTCATCACTTGAGCGTGCTCGGCGACGATCCGCTGTGGATGCTCACCGCGCCGATCCCGGCGACCAAGGTTGCGCTGACGAAGAGCGGGCTCGACTGGGCGCAGATCGACGTCGTCGAGATGAACGAGGCGTTCGCGTCGGTCGCGCAGGCCTGGCTTGCCGACACGCGCTTCCCGCACGAAAAGACCAACCCGAACGGCGGCGGCATCGCGCTCGGCCATCCGCTGGGCGCGACCGGCGCGCGGCTGATGACGACGCTGCTGCACGAACTGGAACGCACCGGCGGACGTTACGGGATGCAGACGATGTGTGAAGGCGGTGGTCTCGCGAACGTCACGATCATCGAGCGCCTGTGAGCGCGTCACTTTCACGATCTCTCGATCCAGGAGGCATCAGCATGGGAATCTGTAACGGACGCACCGTCATCATCACCGGCGCCGGCGGCGGGCTCGGGCGCGAATACGCGCTCGCGTTCGCGGCCGAGGGCGCGGCGGTCGTCGTCAACGACATCCGGCACGAGGCAGCGCAGGCCGTGTGCGACGAGATCGCACGACGCGGCGGCCGCGCGCTCGCGAATTCGGACGACATCACCAGGATCGACACCGCGCAGCGGATCGTCGACGCCGCACGTGAAGCATTCGGCGACGTGCACGTGCTGGTCAACAACGCAGGCATCTGCCGCGACAAGATGTTCACCAGCATGACCGAAACCGACTGGGACGACGTGATGCGCGTACACCTGCGCGGCCACTTCTGCCTGTCGAGCGTGCTGGCGCGTGTATGGCGCGACGCCGCGAAGGCTGGCCATCCGGTCGACGCGCGCATCGTCAACACGAGCTCCGGCGCCGGGTTGCAAGGCTCGATCGGCCAGTCGAACTACGGCGCGGCGAAGGCCGGCATCGCGGCGCTCACGCTGATGCAGGGGGTCGAACTGCAGCGCTACGGCGTGCGCGTGAACGCGCTCGCGCCGGCCGCGCGCACGTCGATGACCGAAGGCGTGTTCGCCGACATGATGAAGAAGCCCGAGGACGGCGGCTTCGACTATTTCGATCCGGCCAACGTCGCGCCGCTCGTCGTGTGGCTCGGCAGCGCGCTGTCGGCCGACGTGACGGGCCAGGTGTTCGAGGTCGCGGGCGGGATGATCGCGGTGGCCGAAGGCTGGCGCACCGGCCCGAGCGTCGACCGCGGCGCGCGCTGGGCGCCGGCCGAGGTCGGCCCGGCGGTCGCGCGGCTGCTGGCCGATGCGCGGCCCGCGCAGCGCGTGTACGGGAGCTGACGATGGATCTGGCGCTCACCGACGAACAGGCGATGATCCGCGACGCGGCAGCCGACGTGCTCGCCGAGCGCAGCGCATCGGCCGACGTGCGCCGCGCGATCGAGCAAGCGGCCGGCCGCGACGACGCGCTGTGGGCCGCGCTCGCGGGCGAACTCGGCTGGAACGCGCTGGCGCTGCCGGAGGCGGCGGGCGGGATGGGGCTCGGCGCGGTCGAACAGACGCTGTTGATGGAGCAGCTTGGGCGGCGCGTCGCGTGCGTGCCGTATTTTTCGACCGCGTGCCTGGCGGCCACCGCGCTGGCCGGCTGCGATACGCCGGGCGCGACCGGCTGGCTCGCGAAGCTGGCCGAAGGCGCGTGCAGCGCGACGCTGGCATTGCCGCTCGAGCTTCCGGCCGGCGCGGGTCAACTGCCGGTCGTCGCGGAAGAAGCGGCGGGCGGTTACGCGCTGTCCGGAACGATCGAGCAGGTGATCGACGGTGCGCGCGCCGACCTGCTGATGATCCCGGCACGGATCGCGAACGAAGGGCAGGCGATCGGGGTGTTCGCGATCGACGTCGCGACGGTGTCGGGCCTGTGCGTCACGCCGCTCGACACGCTCGACGCGACGCGGCCGATCGCGCGTGTCGTGCTCGACGAGGCCCGCGTGAGCCGCGACGCGTTGTTCGCGAGCGGCGCCGCTGCCGCGAAGTTGCTCGAACGCACCGCATGGTTCGCAGCGCTCGCGCTGGCCGCCGAACAACTCGGTGGCGCACAGCAATGCCTCGATCTCACGCTCGACTACACCGGCCAGCGCGTGCAGTTCGGCCGCGCGATCGCATCGTTCCAGGCGGTCAAGCACCGCTGCGCGCAGATGATGGTGCTGATCGAATCCGCGCGCTCGGCCGTGCTCGGCGCGGCCCACGCGTGGGACGCGGAAGCCGGCAGCGGCACGCCCGGCGCTGCGCTGCGCGCCGACGTCGCGGCCGCGAAAGCCGCCGCCAACGATGCGTATGCGTTCTGCGCACAGGAGGCGATCCAGCTGCACGGCGGCGTCGGCTTCACGTGGGAATACGACCCGCATCTCTATTTCAAGCGCGCGCAGGCGTCGGGCGCGCAGTTCGGCAGCACGCCGCAACTGCTCGAATGGATCGCCTGCCAGGCGATCGACGGCGGCGCGTCGCGGCACGACGCGGTGCTCGCGTCGTCGCCGTCGGCTTCGATCGCCACGCGTTCGTCCGCCGCGCGCACCGGAGCCCTCCAATGAACAGCGAAACGCGCGAACAGCAATTGCGGCACGAAGTCGCCGACTGGGTGCAGTCGCACCTGACCGGCGAATTCGCGTGCCTGAAGTACCGCGGCGGCCCCGGCGACGAGGAAGCGTTTCCCGAACTGCGCAAGGCGTGGGAACGGGAACTCGCGCAGGGCGGCTGGACCGGCCTCGGCTGGCCGACCGACGCGGGCGGCCGCGGCTTTTCGGTCGCCGAGCAGGTGATCTTCCACGAGGAATACGCGCGCGCCGGCGGCCCCGGGCGGATGGGGCACATCGGCGAAGGGCTGCTCGGCCCGACGCTCGTCGCGTGCGGCACCGACGACCAGCGCGCGCGTTTCCTGCCCGGAATTCTCGCCGGCACGCAGTTCTGGTGCCAGGGTTACTCGGAGCCGGGCGCGGGTTCGGACCTCGCGAACGTGCGCACACGCGCCGAGCAGGACGCCGACGGTACCTGGCGCGTGCACGGCCAGAAGGTGTGGACGTCGCTCGCGCACGACTCCGACTGGATCTTCGTGCTCGCGCGCACCGATCCGGCGTCGAAGGGCAACAAGGGGCTGTCGTTCCTGCTGATGCCGCTCGACCAGCCGGGCATCGAGATTCGCCCGATCAAACAGCTCAACGGCGGCGCCGAATTCAACGAAGTGTTCTTCGACGGTGCGCGCGCGCAAGCATGCGATCTCGTCGGCGCGCCGGGCGACGGCTGGCGGATCGCGATGACGCTGCTCGGCTTCGAGCGCGGCATGTCGACGCTCGGCCAGCAGATGCAGTTCGTCCGCGAACTCGACTGGGTGATCGACGCCGCGCGCGAATCGGGCGCCGATCGCGACCCGGTGCTGCGCCAGCGGATCGGCCGCGCGTGGGCCGGCCTGCGCGTGATGCGCTACAACGCGCTGCGGATGCTGTCGGGCGCGGACGACGCGAACGGCGCCACCGCGCCGCTGCGCCGCGAGGCGCTGATCTACAAGTATTTCTGGTCGAACTGGCACCGCGACCTCGGCCAGCTCGCGATGGATGCGCTTGGGTCCCGCGCGAACGTGATCGATCCGGCCGACGAGAAGCTCACCCATCTGCAGCGCGTGTTCCTGTTCTCCCGTGCGGACACGATCTACGCCGGCACCAACGAAATCCAGTTGAACATCATGGCCGAGCGCGGGCTCGGCATGCCCAGGGAACCGCGAGGAAACGCATGACCGAACCCCAGATCCAGAAAGCGCCGGCGTACGTGCCGGGCCACCAGCTGCTCGCCGGCAAATCGGTGCTGATCACGGCCGCCGCCGGCGCCGGCATTGGCTTCGCGGCGGCGCGCCGCTGCGCGGAGGAAGGCTGTCGCGCGCTGTTCATCTCCGACATCCACGAGAAACGCCTCGAACAGGCCGTGGAGACGCTGCGCGCCGAAACGGGGCTGCAGCAGATCTACGGCCGCCTGTGCAACGTCGCGGTCGAGGACGACGTGCAGGCGCTCGTCGCGGAAGCCCAGGACAAGCTCGACGGCGTCGACGTACTGATCAACAACGCCGGGCTCGGCGGCGCGAAACGCATCGTCGAAATGGACGATGCCGAATGGTCGCGGGTGATCGACATTAGCCTGACCGGGACGTTCCGGATGACGCGCGCGATGCTGCCGCACATGCAGGCCCGCGGCCGCGGCGCGATCGTCAACAACGCATCGGTGCTCGGCTGGCGTGCGCAGGCGGAACAGGCGCACTACGCGGCGGCGAAGGCGGGCGTGATGGCGCTCACGCGCTGCGCGGCGCTCGAGGCGTCGCCTTACGGGGTGCGCATCAACGCGGTCGCGCCGAGCATCGCGATGCACGATTTTCTGAAGAAGTCGGCCCCGGCCGACTTGCTGAATCAACTGGCGTCGCGCGAAGCCTTCGGGCGCGCCGCCGAAGTCTGGGAGGTCGCGAACGTGATGGTGTTCCTTGCAAGCGATTACGCGTCGTACATGACGGGCGAAGTGCTGTCGGTCAGCAGCCAGCACGCATGATGAGCGCGACCCTCGACTCCGTGCGCGCGACGCCCCGCGTGTTCGCGCATCCCGGCGAACTCGCGGCGGCCGTCGGCGACACGCTCGGCGCGAGCGCCTGGCTCGCGATCGACCAGATCCGCATCGACGGCTTCGCCGACGCGACGGGCGACCACCAGTGGGTACACGTCGACCCGGTGCGCGCGAAGGACGGCCCGTTCGGCGCGTGCATCGCGCACGGCTACCTGACGCTGTCGCTCGTCAATTATTTCCTGCCGCAGATCGTGCGCATCGACGGCGCGCGGCTCGGCGTCAACTACGGCTGCGACAAGATCCGCTTCCCGGCGCCGGTGAAGGTCGGCGCGCGCGTGCGCGGCGTCGGCGAGCTGCTGCGCGTCGAGGCGCTCGACGGCGGCGTGCAGGCGTGGGTTCGCGTGACCGTCGAGATCGAAGGCGAGGCCAGGCCCGGCTGCGTCGCCGACACGATCAGCCGCTACTACTTCTAGTTTCGATTCAGAGAGCCAGCTCATGGAAGACGCAGTCATCGTTTCCGTCGCACGCACGCCGATCGGCAAGGCGTTTCGCGGCATGTTCAACGACACCGAGGCGCCCGCGCTGGGCGGCCACGTCGTGCGCGCGGCGCTCGAACGCGCGGGCGTCGCGCCGGCCGACGTCGACGACGTGCTGATCGGCTGCGCCGCGCAGCAGGGCACGCAGGGCTACAACATCGGCCGCCTGTCGGCCGCGGCGGCCGGCTTGCCGGCGTCGGTGCCCGGCATGTCGATCGACCGCATGTGCTCGTCGGGCCTGATGTCGATCGCGAGCGCCGCGCGCAGCATCGGCGCGGGCGACGCGCGGATCGTCGTCGCGGGCGGCGTCGAATCGATCTCGCTCACGCAGAACAAGCACAAGAACGGCTACCGCGCGCGTTCGCAGGCCGTGCTCGACCATCAGCCGGCCGCGTACATGGCGATGATGGAAACGGCCGAGATCGTGTCGCGCCGTTACGGCATCTCGCGTGCCGCGCAGGACGAATTCGCGCTGCAGAGCCACCAGCGCACGGCCGACGCGCAGGCGGCCGGCCGCTTCGACGCGGAAATCGCGCCGCTCGACGTGCGGCGCGCGCTGTTCGACAAGGAAGGCAACCCGACCGGCCACGAAGCCGTCCACGCGGCGCGCGACGAGGGCGTGCGCGCCGACACGACGGCCGAACGGCTCGCGGGGCTCAAGCCGTCGTGGAGCGGCGGCAAGGTCGTCGAGCAGGGCGAGTTCGTGACGGCCGGCAACGCGTCGCAGCTGTCGGACGGCGCGGCGGCGGTCGTCGTGATGTCGCGGGCCGAGGCGGAGCGTCGCGGACTGACGCCGCTCGGCACGTTCCGCGGGCTGGCCGTGGCCGGCTGCGAGCCGGACGAGATGGGCATCGGCCCGGTGTTCGCGATTCCGAAGCTGCTGGAACGTTTCGGGATGACCGTGCGCGACGTCGGGCTGTGGGAGCTGAACGAGGCGTTCGCGTGCCAGGCGCTGTATTGCCGCGACACCCTCGGCATCCCCGACGAGCGGCTGAACGTCGACGGCGGCGCGATCGCGCTCGGCCACCCGTTCGGGATGTCGGGCACGCGGATGACGATGCACGCGCTGCTCGAAGGCGCGCGCCGCGGCGTGCGCCATGCGGTCGTGACGATGTGCATCGGCGGCGGGATGGGTGCCGCCGCGCTGTTCGAGGTCGGCGCGTAACGACGCTCGAGCAAGGCTCACCGGCAGCCGAGCCGGCAGCCCGATTCGGCTGCCATCCATTCGGGACCATTCGAGGCCGCGGCAACGACCGACGGCCCGGAGACTTGCAGCGGCAGGGCGAGCGCGTCGGCGCGGGCCCGGGCCGCTCGCAGAGAAGGAGACAAACCGATGAAACGTACTTTGCCAGGACTCGCTATGTCGGCGCTCGTGCTCGGCGCCGCGCTGTTCGCGTTCTCGCCGCGCCCGCTGCCGGCGTTCCCGGTCACCGCGATCCATGCGGACCGCCTGCAGATCAACGGGCTCGCCCGCGCCGGCACGCGCATCGTCGCGGTCGGCGAGCGCGGCGTGATCCTGTTGAGCGACGATGCGGGCGGCCGCTGGCGGCCGGCGTCGGTCACGCCGGACCAGGGATCGACGCTCACGCAGGTGAGCTTCGTCACGCCGACGCTCGGCATCGCGGTCGGTCACGACGGCCGGATCCTGCGCAGCGACGACGCGGGCGTGCACTGGCGCGAAGTTCATGGCGACAACGCGCATTCCGACCCGCTGCTGTCCGTGTGGGGAACCGCGAACGGCCCGCTGTTCGCGGCCGGCAGTTTCGGCCAGCTGCTGCGCTCGGACGATGCCGGGCTCACGTGGCAGCCGCTCAAGACACCGGCGGGCGACCGCCACCTGAACGCGATTGTCGGCGACGGCCACGGCGACCTGCTGATCGCCGGCGAGAGCGGCACGCTGCTGCGTTCGACCGACAACGGCGCGAGCTGGGACAAGGTGCCGTCGCCGTACCAAGGCTCGCTGTTCGGCGCGCTGATGCTCGCGAACGGCGACTGGGTCGCGTACGGCATGCGCGGCAACGTGTTGCGCAGCACCGATCGCGGCGCGACCTGGACGCACGTCGACAGCCACGTGCCGGTGTCGTATTTCGGCGCGACCCAGCTTGCCGACGGCGAACTCGTGCTGGTCGGGCAGGGCGGCGCGATCGTCGGGTCGCGCGACGGCGGCCTGACCTTCGACGTGCGCAAGCTCGGCGGCGTGCAGAGCCTCGCGGCCGTGCTCGACATGGGCCGCGGCGCGCTGCTGCTCGGGGGCGAGGCCGGCGTCGCGCCGCTCGCTGCGTCGCCGTCCTGATGCGCGGCGGCGGTCGCGTTGCCGCGCCGCCCGCATCGTCCGCATCGCCTGTTCCGTCCGTTCCGACACGAGAAATCCATGAACGACCTGTCACGCTCCACCGAAGCCGTTCCCGCGTCCCGCCTCGCCGCGTTCGTCGAGCGCTGCGCCGATACCATCATCCGGCAGCGCCGTCTGCTGATGTTGCTGTGCGTCGCGCTGACGCTCGCGCTCGGCCTGTCCGCGACGCGCCTGAAGCTCGATCCGGGCTTCAACAAGATGATCCCGATGCAGCACCCGTACATGCAGGTGTTCGAGCGCTACGCGGGCGCGTTTCCCGGCGCGAACACGATCCTCGTCAGCCTGCGCTGGAAGGGCGACGGCGACATCTACAACCAGACGTTCATGGACGCGCTGCGCCACGCGACCGACGACGTGTTCTTCATCCCCGGCGTGAACCGCTCGCGCGTGTTCTCGCTGTTCACGCCGAACGTCCACTACACCGAGGTGACGGAAGCCGGTTTTCGCGGCGACGTGGTCGTGCCCGGCCAGTTCTCGAGCGCGAACCCGGACGACCTCGCGAAGGTGCGCCGCAACGTCGCCCGCTCCGGGCAGATCGGCCGCCTGGTCGGCAACGACCTGAAGTCGGCGCTGATCCGCGCGGAGTTGCGCGAGACCGATCCGGCCACCGGCAAGCGGCTCGATTACAGCGCGGTCGCGCGCCAGCTCGAGGAGGTCCGCGCGCGCTACGCGAAGCAGGGCATCGACGTGAACATCATCGGCTTCGCGAAGCTGGTGGGCGACGTCGAGGCCGGGATCGCCGGCGTGATGGCGTTCTTCGCGCTCGCGTTCCTCGTGACGGCCGCGCTGCTGTTCGCCTATACGCGCTCGCTGAAGACGACCGTGCTCGCGCTCGTCGTCGCGCTGCTGCCGGTCGTCTGGCTGCTCGGCGCGCTGCCGCTGCTCGGGCTCGGCATCGATCCGATGTCGATCCTCGTGCCGTTCCTGATCTTCTCGATCGGCGTGTCGCACGCGGTGCAGATGACCAATGCGTGGAAGCAGGCGCTGGTGCGCGGCGCATCGTCGGCGGAGGCCGCGCGCGACGCGTTCCGCAAGCTGTTCGTGCCGGGCACGGTCGCGCTGCTGACCAACGCGCTCGGCTTCATGGTGATCATGCGGATCAGGATCGACATCGTGCGCGAGCTCGGCATCACCGCGTGCCTCGGCGTGCTGCTGATGATCGTCACCAACAAGGTGTTCCTGCCGATCCTGCTGTCGTACACGCGCCTCGAACGCGGCACGCTCGCGCGGGCGCAGCGCACCGCGGCGGCCGGAGGAAGCCCGATGTGGTCGCGCTTCGCGCTGTTCGCGCGCCCGGCGCCCGCGCTCGGCGTGTTCGCCGTCGCGCTCGCGCTGCTCGCGTACGGCACGCTCGAGTCGCGCAGGCTCGAGATCGGCGACATCGGCACCGGCGCGCCGGAGCTGCGCGCGAACTCGCGCTACAACGTCGACAACGCGGCGATCACGCACCAGTACAACATCGGCGTCGACGTGCTGTCGGTGATCGTCGAGACGACCGGTTTCGACGACGCCTGCCTGCATTACCCGGTGATGAGCGCGATCGAGAAGTTCGAGATGAACATGCGCGGCGTGGCGGGTGTGCAGTCGGTGACGAGCGTCGCGTCGCAGGGCAAGGTGTTCATCGCCGCGTTCAACGAAGGCAATCCGCGCTGGGCCGCGTTGCCGCGTTCCAGCGATGGGCTCACGCAGGGTTCCAACGCGTTCGACCCCGACAACGGGATGAACACCGCGAACTGCAAGGCGATCCAGGTGCTGATCTACACGAAGAACCACGAAGGCACGACCATCGCGCACATCGTCGACGAGATCAAGCGCTACGCGGCCGAGAACCCGACGCCGAACGTCGCGTTCCGGCTCGCGGGCGGCAACGTCGGCGTGATGGCCGCGACCAACGAGGCGGTCGGCGACGCGGAGGTCGCGATGCTGCTGTCGATCTTCGGTGCGATCGCGCTGCTGTGCGCGGTCACGTTCCGCTCGTGGCGCGCGGTGCTGTGCATCATCGTGCCGCTCACGCTGGTGTCGATCCTGTGCAACGCGGTGATGGCGCGGCTCGGCATCGGGCTGAAGGTCGCGACGCTGCCGGTGATCACGCTCGGTGTCGGCGTCGGCGTCGACTACGGGATCTACCTGTACGAACGCCTGCAGCACGACCTGCGCCACGGCGCGACGCTGCCCGACGCATTCGCCGACGCGATGCGCCAGCGCGGCACCGCGGCGCTGTTCACGGCCGTCACGATGTTCATCGGCGTCGGCACGTGGGCGTTCTCCGCGCTGAAGTTCCAGGTCGACATGGGCGTGCTGCTCGCGTTCATGTTCCTCGTGAACCTGTTCGGCGCGGTGTTCCTGCTGCCCGCGCTGGCCGCGTGGCTCGGCGTCGAGCGTGCCGAGCGCCGCGTGGCGCAACTGCCGCAGCCGTCCGCGTCGTCTGCGTCGGCACCAGCGCGCGAACCGACGCGCGCGCTCGAACCCGGCAATCCGGCGCGCTGAACGACGCAACCCCCGAACCCCCATTACCCCGGTGCGCGGCGGGCCGCCGCGCGTCCCCCAAAGAGGAGTCAACCCACATGTCCGCACGCCCTTACAAGATCGAAGCCCAGCCGCTCGCGCAGCGCTATGCGCGCGGCTGGCACTGCCTCGGCCTCGCCCGCGACTACAAGGACGGCAAGCCGCACACGCTGAACATCTTCGGTCGCAAACTCGCCGCGTTCGCCGATTCGACCGGCAGGATCAACATCGTCGACGCGTACTGCCCGCACATGGGCGCCGACCTGAGCCTCGGCACGGTCGAAGGCGACAACCTCGTCTGCCCGTTCCACGGCTGGGCGTGGAACGGCGCAGGGCAGTGCGCGTCGATTCCGTATTGCAAGCGGATTCCGCCGAAGGCGCGCATCGGCGCGTGGCCGACCTGCGAGGAAAACAACCTGCTGTTCGTGTGGAACGACCCGGAAGGCAATGCACCGCCGCCGGAAGTCGCGATTCCGAGGCTCGACGTGTGCTTCTCCGACGAATGGTCGGACTGGGTCGTCGACAAGATGGTGATCAACGCGAACTGCCGCGAACTGGTCGACAACATCTCGGACGTCGCGCACTTCGCGACCGTGCACCATGCGCCGATCGACTATTTCGCGAACCTGTTCGAGGATCACAAGGCGACGCAGCTGATGGTCGGCCGCAGCGAGAAGCTCGGCGGCGACAGCCTGACCGCGCTGTCGACGTATTTCGGGCCGGCCGTGCACATCACGCAGATGACGGGGCAGAGCGGCGGACAGCCGATCCATTCGGTGCTGCTGAACTGCCACGTGCCGATCGACATGAACAGCTTCGAGCTGCGCTACGGCGTGATCGTGAAGAAGGTGGCCGGCCTGAGCGACGCGCAGAACCTGGAGATCGCGAACGCTTACGTGAAGGAAGCGCAGCGCGCGTTCTACGAGGACGTCGACATCTGGCACAGCAAGACGCGCATCGACAACCCGCTGCTGTGCGAAGGCGACGGGCCGCTGTACCAGATGCGCGACTGGTATTCGCAGTTCTATCTGGACGCGGCCGACGTGCGGCCGTCGAGCGTCGCGCGCAAGTCGTTCGAGATGAAGATCCGCGACGGCGAGACGCCGCCGGCGCTGCATCACGTGTTCGAACCGCAGTAACGCAATAGCGCAGTCACGGCGCGGCGTGGCGAGTGGCGGGAAAAATGGGGGGCGTATCGCTACGCCTCCCGATTGCCGCAAACGCCCGCCGGACAAGGCGGCGCGTGCTGCCGCGCGCACGCGTCGCATCGAAAGGACTTGACGGATCGGCTTGCACCGCGTAGTGTCCGAGACCGAAGTCTTCAAGAAGCTCGATTGCTCATCATTGGCCGCACGGCGTGCGGCAGTCGTTGGTCTCTCCCTCTTTGATTCTTTCTGTGCCCGTCACGGGCGCATGTTCATTTCATTCGTATTAAGGAAGTATTTGTGGATACCGGTACCGTCAAGTGGTTCAACGAAACCAAGGGCTTTGGTTTCATCTCCCCGGACAACGGCGGCGACGATCTGTTCGCCCATTTCTCTGAAATCCGCGGCACGGGTTTCAAGACCCTGGCCGAAGGCCAGAAGGTCAGCTACGAAGTGAAGCGCGGCCCGAAGGGTCTGCAAGCGTCGAACATCACGCCGCAGTAAGCCGTATCGGCACCGGTCGCCAAGCGGCGGCCGCTGCCGGACGGATCTCGCGCGGAGGCCGGCCCGAGCCGGCGTCCAGCGCGTTCCGACGCACACGACCGATGCATCGCGGCATTCACGATGCATCGGTCGTGTGCTTCCCTCATCCATCGCACGTCCGTACGACGTGCGATCCAACGCCCTCGCGACGCGTTCGCCGTGTCGCCAGCGGCCCATGCTGCAACCCGAGTAGACCGTCGCCATGCCGCACGCGGCGCGGTCCCGACTTTGCGCGGTGCTGATCGCATCGCCGCCACTGACCGCCCGACCGCCGCAACGCGCCGGGCTCCGATTGCAAGGCGGGCCCGTCGCCCGTCTGAAAGCGTTGATCCCCGGCATCCTGCCGGCCGCCGTCCCGTTGCCGGGCACGGCGCCGGTGAGTTCGCCGCGGCCGCGGTCATTCACCTTGTCTGGAGGAATTGGTTTGGCAAAAGAAGAACTGCTGGAACTGGACGGAATCGTCGACGAAGTGCTGCCGGACAGCAAATACCGTGTCACGCTGGAAAACGGCGTCGTGGTCGGCGCGTATGCGTCGGGCCGCATGCGCAAGAACCACATCCGCATTCTCGCGGGTGACCGTGTGACGCTGGAACTGTCGGTGTACGACCTGACGAAGGGGCGCATCAACTTCCGCCACAAGGACGCGAATTCGCCGCGTCCGCCGCGCACCGGGCAACCGCGTCGCTAAGCAGTAGCGATCGGGCGGCGCAACGCTGTACCGATCGAAACCCGTCCGGCCCGGTCATGCGGCCGGGCACACCGGATGGACGGCGCAGGTCGCGCCGTTCGCCGGTCTGGTTCGCGGATTCGACGTCGGCGAGCCATCTCCGACGAGCGCCGGCCCAAAGCGCGCGCTCCGCTCCCATCCAGTTGTACGCATCCACGTATCGCACCGCGCGTTTCAATATCGAAACATGCCGACGTGTCGGCACAGCGGCGTGCTCGGCCCGCTCGTGATGGTGACGCCACCACGTGGTCGCCGGGCGCGCGTGTTGGCGGCAATCAACATGGGCCGATGCATGAGAGACGCAGGCCTGTATCAACGCTGCAACACATCCATTCGCCCAACGGGCCCATTTCCGTATTTTTCGGTTTCAACACGCCTTGCGCACCCGACCCGCATTGGTGGCACGCCACTTGCAGCGGGGATGTGGCTGCGGGCGCGTGATTTCATGGAAACCGCCGTGGGCGACCGTAACGTGGCGCACGGCGTCTTCGGGGGAAGGCTCGTCGCGTGATCTACGGTTCGGTCGTGCGTTTCTCCGTCGCGACAAGACGTATTCGAGTTCGCCTTTCCTCGCCGGCCGGCGACGGGCGTGATCGAACTTCACGACGGGAAACGTTACAAGAACAACCGGTCGGCGTCTGGGGCCCAGAGTCATGACATTCACGTTCACGCTGGTCGATCTCGCCGGCTCGATTGCGCTGGTGCTGCTCGGGACGCAGATGCTTCAGACCGGCATGCAGCGCGCGTTCGGCGCTGGCCTGCGGTCGCTGCTGGAACGGGCGCTTTTCGGGCGACTCCCTGCCTTCTTCGGCGGCATGGGCGTAACAGCGGTGCTGCAGAGCAGTACGACGACCGCGGTCATGACGAGCGAGCTCGCCGCGCAGGGGCGCGTTGGCCTTGTCCCGGCACTGGCCGTCGTGCTCGGCGCGAACGTGGGTACGACGTTGCTCGTGCAGGTGCTTTCGTTCGAAGTCGGCGCCGTGTCGCCCGCCCTGATCCTCGTTGGCGTACTGATGTTCCGCAAGGTATCGAACACTTGCGCTCATGAACTGGGGCGCACGCTCATCGGCCTGGGCCTGTTGCTGCTCGCACTGCATCATCTGCAGGAGTTGATGACGGACTACGAGGATGCGCCGAATCTTCGGATGCTGCTGAGCGACGCTTCCACGATACCGCTGATCGACGTCCTGCTGGCGGCCGGCCTGGCCTGGGCCGCCGATTCGAACGTCGCGATCGTGCTCCTGATCATGTCGCTGTGCGCGCAAAACGTCATTCCCCCCGATACGGCTTTCGCACTGGTGCTGGGTGCCAACCTGGGCGCGGCCATTCGCCCGGTGCTGGAGGAGACCGCGACACACGATCCTGCCTCCCGATGCGTGCCGGTCGGCATGCTGCTCATTCTGTCGGCCGGCGTGGTGATTGCGCTTGTCGCACTGACGCCGATCGGTTGCGTCATGGTCAGGATCGAACCGGACAATGGGCGGGTGGTGGCCGATTTCCATACGCTGTTCAACCTGTCGCTGGCCGGCCTGTTCCTGCCGCTGCTGGTCCCGTACGCCGACCTGCTGACCCGACTGCTTCCTTCGCTCGTGAAGGTCTCGGCCGCGTCCCGATCGCAGTACGCCGATCCGCTCGCGGAACAGGCGCCCGGGATCACGCTCGCCATGGAGGCCCGTGATGTGCTTCCCGTCGTCGACACGCGATACGGGATACGTTCACGAGCCCGTGCCGCATCGATCGCCCGTGCCGGAGCGTCGGTCACGGAAGTTCATACCCACGACGACGTTCTCGACAATGTCAGGATTGCGCCCCGGACACCGCTGACGCGCCCCGATGCCGGACAACTTGCCGGCTACGAGGGACGGCACCGGCATGCAGGAGAGGACCGGCTACAGGAGGACGCGCGGCATTGCATCGAAATCGGGAAATGCGCCGGCCATACGATCGAGCACCTTGGCGCCGACGGCAACGTGCAGACGTACTACCCGGCGAAGTCGCTGTGGCTCACCCTGCAGGACATCCAGGTCGTCAGGCGACTGGAGCCCGCCGGAGGGACAACGCATTCGACGCTTTCGACCTATGTCCAGGGGACGGCGAGTCTGGACGACTGCTGTCTGTCGATCATGGGTGACGTGCGGAACAGCACGCGCACGATACACATCACCTTCGCGGCTCGCGAGATCGGCCAGCCTGAACGGCACGGCCTTCGCGAATTGCAGGACGAACTGGGCATCACCCATTCGGACGATCCGCTTGGCACGGCACGGCTCGGCTACAACGAGTCCGATGACGAGATGCAGGAACCGGCTCAGTGGTGGGCATGGTGCGACGTGCCGGCGAGCAGCATGCAGGCACTTGCCGACGGTGTCGAGGCGGGACAGGTCACAGCCGTCAAGGCCGGGCTGTGCCTGCGGGACGTCTATACGTCGATCCCGCCCGGTGCCGTGCTGGCGGGGGGATTGCGCGTGTTCCTGAGGCCCGGCGAGGATGACAACGCATTGAAGGCGGCGCCGATCGCCAGCGGATACGTCGTGTATCTCGCCATCGATCTCCCGAAGGTCAGCCTGCCGGGAGATGGCCGGACAGCGCGGATGCCGCTGCGCACGGACGACGGGAATCCCGTCGTGGCGCTGACGGAGAGGCTCGACAAGGTGTTCACCGGCTTGAAGTGGCTCGCTGCGCTGGTCGCGATCCTGGTTGTCGTGCTTCTGAGCAAGGGGCGGTGACAACCAGGAAGCCGGGGGCTGCCGATCGCGTTGCGGCCGATTCGGCTACCGGCTCCGAATCACTGCATCAAGCGTGCGCAATGCTCGAGCGGCCGCGTCTCGCAGGAAATCTTCGACGAACGGCTCGCATCATGCCGATTGCCGCGCGTGTTGTACGCTGACCGCCGTTCAGGCCGCCACCGCCCGTGCCCGCGCCATCGTCAGCGCCGCATCCTCGATCATGTCCTCCTGCCCGCCGACGAGCCGCTGCCGGCCGAGTTCGACGAGGATGTCGCGCGCCGGAATCCCGTACTTCGCTTCCGCGCGCTTCGCGAACAGCAGGAACGACGAGTAGACGCCCGCGTAACCGAGCGTCAGCGCATCGCGGTCGAGGCGGATCGGCGCGTCCATGATCGGCACGACGAGATCCTCGGCGACGTCGGAAATCGCGAACACGTCGACGCCGGTCTCGATCCCCATCCGGTCGCACACCGCGACGAACACTTCCATCGGCGTATTGCCGGCGCCGGCACCGAGGCCGGCGGCAGCCGCGTCGATCCGGTTCGCGCCGGCGGCGACCGCCGCGACCGAGTTCGCGACGCCCATCGCGAGGTTGTGGTGGCCATGGAAGCCGAGTTCCGTCTCCGGCTTCAGCGCGGCGCGCACCTGGCCGATCCGCGCGGTCACGTCGTCGGGCAGCATGTGGCCGGCCGAATCGGTGATGTAGATGCAGTTCGCGCCGTACGACTCCATCAGCTTCGCCTGCACGACGAGCTGCTCGGGCGACGACATGTGCGCCATCATCAGGAATCCGACGGTATCGAGGCCGAGCGTGCGCGCGAGGCCGATATGCTGTTCCGACACGTCGGCTTCGGTGCAGTGCGTCGCGACGCGGATCGTGCCGACGCCGAGCTCGTGCGCCATGCGCAGGTGCTCGACGGTGCCGATGCCGGGCAGCAGCAGCGCCGACACCTTCGCCTGCTTCAACTCCGGAATCACGGCGCTCAGGTACGCCTCGTCGGTATGCGCGGGAAAACCGTAGTTGACCGAGGCGCCGCCGAGCCCGTCGCCGTGCGTGACCTCGATCAGCGGCACGCCGGCCGCATCGAGCCCGCGCGCGATGTTGCGCATCTGGTCGAGCGTGATCTGGTGACGCTTCGGGTGCATCCCGTCGCGCAACGACATGTCGTGGACGGTGATCTTCTTGCCTGCAAGTGACATCGTGTGACTCCTCGACTCAAGCGGTGGCGGCCGTCGCGGCCAGCATCTGTTCGGCGAAACGCTCGGCCGTGGCGGCCGCGGCGGCGGTCATGATGTCGAGATTGCCCGCGTATTTCGGCAGGTAATCGCCGAGCCCCTCGACTTCCATGAACACCGACACGCGGTTGCCGTCGAACACCGGGCCGTTCTTCAGCGTGTAGCCGGGCACGTAGCGCTGCACGTCCTTGACCATCGCATGCACCGACGCGGTGATCGCGTCGACGTCGGGCGGGCCGTCGGTCAGGCAGTGGATCGTGTCGCGCATGATCAGCGGCGGCTCGGCCGGGTTGATCACGATGATCGCCTTGCCCTTGCGGGCGCCGCCGACCTGTTCGATCGCGCCGGACGTCGTGCGCGTGAATTCGTCGATGTTCTTGCGCGTGCCGGGGCCGACCGAGCGCGACGACACCGTCGCGACGATCTCGCCGTACGCGACCGGCTGCACGCGCGACACCGCGTACACCATCGGGATCGTCGCCTGGCCGCCGCAGGTCACCATGTTCACGTTCATCTGCGCGCTGCCGAGATGCGCGTCGAGGTTGACCGGCGGCACGCAGTACGGCCCGATCGCGGCTGGCGTCAGGTCGATCATCTTCACGCCGAGCGCGGTGAGCTTGTCGGAGTTGTCGCGGTGCACGTAGGCCGACGTCGCGTCGAACGCGATGCGGATCTCGTCGTCGGCGACGTGCGGCAGCAGCCCGTCGACACCTTTGTCGGTGGTCTTCAGCCCGAATTCGCGGGCCCGCGCGAGGCCGTCGGACGCAGGGTCGACGCCGACCATCCACACCGGTTCGAGCACCGGCGAGCGGCGCAGCTTGTAAAGCAGGTCGGTGCCGATGTTGCCGGGCCCGATCAGTGCGCATTTGATTTTCTTCATCAGGATCCTTCCTCTTCCTTTAGATAAAGCGGACGTCGCAACCGCCGATGCCGGAGATGTGCATCGACAGCGCGTCGCCGGCCGTGACCGGAATCAGTTTCGCGAGCGAGCCGGACAGCACGATCTCGCCGGCGAGCAGCGGCACGTCGTATTCGGCGAGCGTGTTCGCGAGCCACGCGACCGCGTCGGCGGGATGGCCGAGCGCCGCATCGCCGCGGCCTTGCGCGACGGTCGCGCCGTTCTTCTCGATGGTCATCTCGCACGCGGCGAGATCGAGCGTGCGCGGATCGACGCGCGCATCGCCGAGCACGTAGACGCCGCACGACGCGTTGTCGGCGACGGTGTCCTCGATGCGGATCGCCCAGTCGCGAATGCGCGAATCGACGATCTCGAAGCAGGGCGCAACCGCGGCCGTCGCGGCGATCACGTCGGTGCGGTCGATGCCGGGGCCGCGCAGGTCGCGCGCGAGGATGAACGCGATCTCGCCTTCGGCGCGCGGCGCGATCAGCGACTCGGTGGCGATCGCCTCGCCGGCCGCGTAGTGCATGCCGGACAGCAGGATGCCGAAATCGGGCTGGCGCACGTTCAGCATGTCCTGCACGGCCTGGCTCGTCACGCCGATCTTCTTGCCGACCACCGATTCGCCGCATTCGATGCGGCGTTCGATGAAGCGTTGCTGGATCCGGTACGCATCGTCGAGGGACAGCCGGCGCGGCCGCCCCGACAGCGGCGCGACCGGCGCGCGGGAGTGCCACGCGGCATACAGCTCGTCGCCGAGCGTCGCATGCAAGCGGTTGGACATGGTAGGGCCCTCGAATGGAAAAGGCCGCCGTCCCGGGCGGCGTCGGGCGCCGGAGCGAGGCTCCGGCGCGAGGCTCCGGCGCGGGCGGCGATTTGCTTAGTTACCCGAACTGCGGATCGCGTCAGGCGAGAAGTACGCTTCGCTGAACTGCGGGCTGCTGTCGAGCTTCGGCATCGGCCCTTCGTTGGTCAGGCGGTCGGCCATGTAGGCGCCGGAGATCAGGTCGTGGAAGAACACGACGCCCGGGTAGAAGGTCTTCGCGTCATATGCGTACAGCGTCGTCGCGACGTTGGTGCGCCACAGCTGGCCGCGTGCGTCGTAGTTGTCGGCGAGCAGCGTCATCCACGAATCCTCGTCGATGTACAGCACGCGCTTCGCGTACTGGTGACGATAGCCGCTCTTCAGCGTCGCTTGCAGCACCCACACGCGATGCAGCTCGTAGCGGATGTACGAAGGGTTTTCATGTCCCTTGGTCAGCAGGTCCGCATACTTGACCGAGCTGTCCATCGCCTTGTAGTTGTCGTACGGCACGTAGACTTCGCGTTTGCCGACGATCTTCCAGTCGTAGCGGTCGCCGGGGCCGTTGTACAGGCGGTCGTCGTCGACGGTGCGGAAGCCGCCCGGGCCCTGCGGCTGGTCATAGCCGTATTCGGGCGCCTGGCGCACGCGCCGCGTGCCCGGGTTGTACATCCACGTGCGCGACGAGTTGTCCGCGCCGGCCTTGTCCCAGTTCGTGAAGCCGACGATCAGCGAGCCGCGGTCGGACAGCGGCAGCTCCGTCGCGTTGCGATAGAACGTGCGGTTGTTCAGGTCGCTCTTCACGTCGTACTTGCCGACGTTGCGCGGCGAGTAGATGTCGTAGCGCACCTTGCCCCACGCGATGTTGCCGTCGGAGTACACGACCGCCTGGTCGTAGGTTGCCTGCTCGGTGCCGATCGCCGACGAGAAGCGCTGGTTCCACAGCAGCTCGGCGGCCGTCTTCGGGATCGGGTACGGCACCTGCGGCGGCGCGTTGGTCAGCCCGTTCGCGTCGGACGTCATCGTCGAATCGGGCGCATACGTGCGGATGTCCTTGTAGACGGAATCCGCGTAGCGGAAGTCGCGGTGGCTCGGGTAGACGTTGATCTTGAACGTGGCCGGATAGCGCTTGAACATCGCCTTCTGGCCGTCGGTCAGGTGCTCCGCGTACTGCGCCATGTTCTCGGCGGTGATCGTCGCGACCGGCTTCTCGTTCGCGAACGGATCGGGGTAGCGGCTGCCGCGCTTGTACTGCACGTCGGGCGGCGTGCCGAGCCACTTGCCCGACCACTCCGGCACGCTGTTGTCCTTGCTCGCGGCGCGCACCGCGCCCATCGGCGTGAGCGGGCCGTCGAGCGCCTTCAGGTCGTCCGGCGTGACCTTCGGGAACGAGGCCGTCGCGACGAGCGCGCACGCGGCCATCACCGATGCGCGCAGGAGGGGGAGACGAGTTCGTTTCATGACAAATCCTCTTCTTGCTGAGTGACGAGCGGCCGGGCCGCTCAGAAGTGGTAGGTCGCCGTGGCGAGCACATAGTCGCGATCCGCCAGCGGACGCGTGACCGGGTTGGGCGAGCCGAGGAACTTGGCGTAGACGAGCGCCAGCTGCAGGTTGCTCAGGCGCGTGAACGTCACGCCGGCCGTCACGCGGTGATCGCCCTGGCCCGTCAGCGAGCCGAGCGCGCCGGCGAGCGGCGACGTGCCGGTCAGGTCGTGCGAGTAGGTCAGCGGCACGTCGAGATCCCAGCCGTTGAACACGTTCTTGTAGCTGAGCGTCCACGCGATCTCCATCGCGAGCGCGTTGCGCGAGTTGGCGAGCGTGGTCGAGCCGTCGAGCGCGGAGATGCCGCCGGCATGCACGTACGTCAGTTCGCCGACCAGCGACTGCGAGTTTGCGAGGAAGCTCGGCCCGATCGAGTAGATGCCCGACAGGTTGGTCTGCAGCACGTTCGCGCGGGTCGACTGCGGGCCGGTCGGCGTGTTGACGAGCACGGCCGCGCCCTGGCGGTACGACACTTCGCCCGCGACGTTCACCGGGCCGACCTGCGTCGAGAAGCTCGCGCCGGTCAGCTTGATGTTGCTGAAATATTTCTGCTGGTACTGGAGCGTCGGGAAGTACGTCGTGACGACGCTCGGGTTCATGTCGTTGTAATGCAGGTGGTACACGCCGAGCTCGGTGTCGCCCAGCACGCGCACGCGTGCGCCGATACCCCACTGGTTGCGGGCGCTCGGCTTGTCGTCGGCCCCGCGCGGAATGATCATTCCGCCCGGGCCGATGATGAACTGCGCGCCCGGGCCGACCACGTCCGAATAGCTCCAGTACGTGCCGGGCGCGGTCAGGCGGTTCTGCTGGAACGAGAACTGGTAGTAGCCGAGCAGGCTGAAGTTCGGCGTGATCTGCCACTGCGTCGAGATCTGCGGCACCGGCAGCAGGATGTCCTTCACCTGAGCGCCCGCGACATAGGACTTGGTGGCATCGGCCGGGCCTTGCGCGCCCGCGATGTTCGGGAAGAACAGGCTTTCGCCCCACGCGACCACCTGGTCGCCGACCTTCACGTTCAGGCTCGTCGGGCCGATCTTGAAGGTGTTGTAGGCGTAGGCGGCGAGCAGCGTCGTGTGGCCGCCCGACCAGTAGCGGGCGTCGCCGGTGAAGTTGTTGTACTGGCCCGTGTGGTTGACCGTGCCGGGCGCGTCGTTGTAGTTCGGGTGGCGGTACGCCTGATCGTAGAACGTGCTCGCGCGGACGAACACGCCCCAGTCGTCGTGTTTCAGGTTCACTTCGCCGAGCAGGCTGACCTGGTTCTCGATCAGCTTGTTCTTCGCGAAGTTGCGGTCGCCGTCGTCGCCGTTGATGTTCGCGGGCGTCAGCAGATTGCCGCTCGGCGCACGCGTGCGCATGCCGAGGCCGTAACTCAGCGTGAACGTGTAGTCCAGCGTCGTGTCGGCGCCGAGCTCGATCGTGCTGCCGGCGTGCGCGTCGGGAACGACGCAAGTCAGCAGCGCGGCGGCCAGCGTCGACAGCGCGGCGGTGGCCCGCTTGTCGGTACGGCGCGAAATCCGTTGATGCATGGTGTCTCCTCTGGGGGTATCGACGACGGTCGACTGTGGTTGTCGTGAGAGGCAGAGTAGGGAGATCGCGATAGCAGGGAATCGTCAAAATGAACTAGATGACTTCCCTAGGACTGGAAACGATCGGCGTACGCCTCTGGCGGCGCGTGCGTCAGCGCGCTTGCATCTGCGCTGCGGCCAGGAACGCGGGCCGTTCGCCCCCGCCGTCGAGTCGCAGGTTCGCGCCCGACGTGTACGACGCGTCGGGCGACGCGAGGAACAGGCACGCCGACGCGACGTCGTCGGGTGTCGCGAGCCGTGCGGCCGGAATCGTTGCGCGGATCGCATCGAGCGCCGCATCGTCGCCGTAGTGGCCTTCGGTCGCGGATTCGGTGTGCACGAGGCTCGGGCTGATCGCACACACGCGCACGCGCGGCGCCCACTCGACCGCGAGCGACGTGACCGCGTTGACGAGCCCCGCCTTCGCGGCGCCGTAGGCCGCGGTGCCGGGCGACGGCCGCGACGCGCTGACGCTCGCGATGAACAGCATCACGCCGCCATGCGGTTGCGACTGCATGATCGCGTTCACGCGCTGCGCGAGTTGCAGCGGCGCGATCAGGTTCAGCCGCACGATCGATTCGGTGAAGCCCGGCGATGCGTCGGCCGCGAGCACGAACGGCGAGCCGCCCGCGTTGTTGACGAGCACGTCGAGGCTGCCGGTTGCGGCGCGGGCCGTCGCGAGCATCGCGTCGACCTGCTCGATGTCGCGCAGGTCGGCCGCGATGAAGGTGGCCGTGCGTCCGCCGGCGGACGGCGGCGTGTCGGGCGCGCTGCGCCCGCACACGAACACGCGCGCGCCCGCCGCGAGAAACCGCTCGGCGATGCGCCGCCCGATGCCCTTGGTGCCGCCCGTCACGAGCACCGTCTTGCCGCTGTAGTCGAATCCGTTCATCGTCTGCCTCCGTTTCGGTGGCCCGATGATAGGAACAAGCGCGCGCGGCTTCGTAGTCTGAAAGGATGATGCCGGCCAGCGCCGGCGGCGCAATCATCGTGGCAGGCATCCATCGATCGACGAAGGAGACAACCCGCGATGACGACCCCCACGACGCCGCCGGCCGGCATCTTCACCGACGTACCGGGCGGCTTGCGCCTGCATCATTTCGAGGCGGGCGCAGGCCGCCCGGTGGTGTTCATCCACGGCAGCGGCCCGGGCGCGAGCGGTTTCAGCAACTTCAAGCACAACTACCCCGCGTTCGCCGCGGCCGGCCACCGCGCGATCGTCGTCGACCTGCCGGGCTACGGGCAGTCATCGAAGCCGTCCGACGTCGCCTACACGCTCGATTTCTTCGTCGGCGCGCTGCACGCGCAGCTGTCCGCGCTCGGCATCGGGCCGGCCGTGCTGCTCGGCAACTCGCTCGGCGGCGCGATCGCGCTGAAATACGCGCTCGATTACCCGGACGAAGTCGACGGGCTGATCATGATGGCGCCGGGCGGCGTCGAGGATCGCGACACCTATTTCCGGATGGAAGGGATCCAGCGGATGGTGAAGCTCTTCACCAATCGCCAGATGAATGACGACACGATGCGCGAGCTGCTGACGCTGCTGGTGCACGATCCGGCGATCGTCACCGACGCGCTCGTCGCCGAGCGGATGAAGGTGTGCGTCGAGCAGCCGACCGAAGTGTTGTCGACGATGAGCGTGCCGAACCTGACGGGTGCGCTCGCCGACCTGCGCTGCCCGGTGCTCGGTTTCTGGGGCACGGACGACCGCTTCAATCCGGTCGGCGGCGCGCTGACGTTCCTCGAGCGTTGCCGCGACGCGCGCTTCGTGCTGCTGAACCGCTGCGGCCACTGGGTCATGGTGGAGCATGCGGCCTATTTCAATCGGGAATGCATCGATTTCCTGGCTGCGCCGACGGCGCGATGATGCGCGATGGTTTTGATGGCCGGCCCGTTCGTGACCGGTTCGCCTAAATACAAGGAGACACAATGAAACTCATCGAAGACCTGTTCGACCTGCGCGGCAAGGTGGCCGCGATCACCGGCGGCGCGCGCGGCATCGGCGCGGAAACGGCGCGCACGCTGGCCGCGGCCGGCGCGAGCGTCGCGATCCTCGACGTGCTGTCGCAGCCCGCGGAAGCGCTCGTCGAGGAGATCCGCGCGCAGGGCGGCCAGGCCGCGTTCTGGTCGCTCGACGTCACGCAGGAGGCCGACGTCGAGCGCGTGTTCGGCGAGATCGTCGCGCGCTTCGGGCGCCTCGACGTGCTCGTGAACAACGCGGGCATCGAAGGGCACAACGTGCCGACCCACGAACTCACGCTCGCACAGTGGCAGCGCGTGCAGGACGTGAACGTCAACGGCGTGTTCCTGTGCACGCGCGCGGCGATTCCGCGCTTGGAAGCGGCCGGCGGCGGCTCGATCGTGAACCTGTCGTCGATGTACGGGATCGTCGGCGGCCCGGACGTGCCCGCGTATCACGCGTCGAAGGCCGCGGTGCGGATGATGGCGAAGGTCGATGCGATGCTGTATGCGGCGAAGAACATTCGTGCGAACTCCGTGCATCCGGGCTACATCCGCACGCCGATGCTCGAGGACGCGTTCCGCCAGATGGGCCAGGATCCCGACAACGTGTTCGGCTATCTGCAGACCCACGTGCCGATGGCGAAGATCGGCAGCCCGCGCGACATCGCGGCCGGCATCCTGTATCTCGTGTCGCCGGCCGGGCGCTACGTGACGGGCGCGGAGCTGGTGATCGACGGCGGATACACCGCGCGCTGACGCGCCGCGGCGGTCGAAACAAGAGAGGAGGCAGGCAGTTGAAAGCGCTCGTGGCAGTGAAGCGCGTGGTCGACGCGAACGTGAAGGTCGGCGTGAAGTCCGACCGCACCGGCGTCGACATCGCGAACGTGAAGATGTCGATGAACCCGTTCGACGAAATCGCGGTGGAAGAGGCCGTGCGGCTGAAGGAGGCCGGCGTCGTGACGGAGGTGGTGGCCGTGTCGGTCGGTGTCGCGCAGGCGCAGGAAACGCTGCGCACGGCGCTCGCGATCGGCGCGGATCGCGCGATCCTCGTCGAAGCTGGCGACGCGGTCGAGCCGCTCGGTGTCGCGAAGATCCTGAAGGCGCTGGTCGACAAGGAACAGCCGCAACTGGTGATCCTCGGCAAGCAGGCGATCGACGACGATTCGAACCAGACGGGCCAGATGCTGGCCGCGCTGGCAGGTCTGCCGCAAGCGACGTTCGCGTCGAAGGTGACGATCGCCGATGGCAAGGCAACCGTGGCACGTGAAGTCGATGGCGGCGCGGAAACGCTGTCGCTGTCGCTGCCGGCGGTCGTGACGACCGACCTGCGCCTGAACGAGCCGCGCTACGTGACGCTGCCGAACATCATGAAGGCGAAGAAGAAGCCGCTGGAAACGGTGAAGCCGGAAGACCTCGGCGTGGATGTCACGCCGCGTCTGAAGACGCTGAAGGTGGCCGAGCCGCCGAAGCGCGCGGCCGGCGTGAAGGTGCCGGACGTGCAGACGCTGGTCGACAAGCTGAAGACCGAAGCCAAGGTGCTGTAACAGGGAGCGGACGGACATGACGATTCTGGTAATCGCCGAGCACGATGCGGCATCGGCTGGCGGCGCGTCGCCGATCAAGGCCGCGACGTTGAACACGGTGGCGGCGGCCGCCGAAGTCGGCGCGTTCGGCGGTGGCGACATTCACGTGCTGGTCGCAGGCCACCACGCGCAAGCAGCGGCCGATGCAGCGGCGAAGATCGCAGGCGTTTCGAAAGTGCTGCTCGCCGATGCGCCGCAACTCGCGGACGGTCTCGCCGAGAACGTCGAAGCGACGGTGCTGACCGTCGCGTCGAACTACTCGCACATCCTCGTGCCGGCAACGGCTTACGGCAAGAACATCGCGCCGCGGATCGCCGCGAAGCTGGACGTCGCGCAGATCTCCGACATTACGGCGGTTGTATCGGCCGACACGTTCGAGCGTCCGATCTATGCAGGCAACGCAATCGCGACGGTGCAGTCGGGCGACCCGATCAAGGTGATCACGGTGCGGACGACGGGCTTCGATCCGGTCGCGGGCGTTGGCGGCAGCGCAGCGGTCGAGAAGATCGAAGCGGCAGCAGATGCGGGTGTGTCGCAGTTCATCGGCCGGGAGGTGACGAAACTCGATCGCCCCGAACTCACCAGCGCGAACATCGTCGTGTCGGGCGGCCGCGGCCTGGGCAGCGGCGAGAACTACATGAAGGTTCTCGAGCCGCTGGCCGACAAGCTGAGCGCCGCACTCGGCGCATCGCGCGCGGCAGTGGACGCCGGCTACGTGCCGAACGACTACCAGGTCGGCCAGACCGGCAAGATCGTCGCGCCGCAGTTGTACATCGCCGTCGGTATTTCAGGTGCGATCCAGCATCTGGCCGGCATGAAGGATTCGAAGGTGATCGTCGCGATCAACAAGGATCCGGACGCGCCGATCTTCGGCGTGGCCGACTACGGCCTCGTCGGCGACCTGTTCACGCTCGTGCCCGAAGCGGCCGCGGTGCTCTGAGCGATGCCGCTGTTCGAATTCGACGGCATGCGCCCGCGCGTCGCTTCGTCCGCGTACGTTCATCCGAGCGCGGTCGTGATCGGCGACGTGACGATCGGCGCGGGCTGCTACATCGGCCCGCATGCAAGCCTGCGCGGCGACTTCGGCGCGATCGTCGTCGGCGACGGCAGCAACGTGCAGGACGGCTGCGTACTGCACGTCGGCATCCGCGAGACGTGCCGGCTCGGTGTGAACAGCCACATCGGCCATGGCGCGATCGTGCACGGCGCGACGCTCGAGCCGGACACGATGATCGGGATGAACGCGGTCGTGATGGACGGCGCGACGATCGGCGCGACCACGATCGTCGCGGCCTGCGCGTTCGTGAAGGCCGGTTACGACGTGCCGCGCGGCGTGCTGCTCGCGGGCATGCCGGGCCGTGTGGTGCGGCGGCTGAGCGACGCGGAGATCGACGCGAAGGCGAACGGCACGCGGATCTATCAGCAGCTAGCGGTGGATTGCTTGAGGGGGCTCCGGCAGATCGACGACGCGTAAGCGATGCGCGTTGTCGACGCGTCGTCGTTCGGGCGGCGGAGGCTTGGCCGGCGGCAAGACCATCGTGCATCAGCGTGAATACCGCAAATCCGTGCGCGCCGCGCGCCGCGCCGAAAGCGCGATGTCACGGGGTTTATCGGGGTTTGTGCGGATGGCGATTCGACGTCGTGCATGCCGGTCGCGACGTACGCGCCGGATCGATTGCCTGATGCGGCGCCGTTGTCTTAAGATCGGCGTCACACCATCCCACCGCCTCCGGCGCCGAATGAAAACGACCCTACGCCTGCGCGTCGCCATTATCGCTTCGGCCTTCGCCGTCTATCACGTATTCATGCACATTCAGTGGGTCGCCAGCGGTTGCATCGAATTTCGCGGCAGCCGGCATTGCAGCTTCGAGAACAGTGAGAATTTCGAAGGCATGATGGACTTCGACCTGCTGCTGACCTGCGCGTGGGTCGCGGGCGCGATGATGGCGTGGTTCGCGGTCGCGCGGTCGTCGAAGAAACCGGGTTGACGTCGGGACGACACCGCCGAGGGCTGCGGATGCGCCGCGTGCGGCGGCGCGTTTTCGCCGTCAATGCCCGACGGCTGCCATCATTCGCGCCGAATGGTGTTCGCCTGTCGCCGCACCGACCGGTGCGGCCTCGTCCAGCGCTGCCAGTTCGCCGGGCGCGAGATCGATGTCCGACGCGGCAACGTTTTCTTCAAGATATGCGATACGCCGGGTACCCGGAATGGACACCATGTTGCGGCTCTACGTCCACGCGATGGCAATTTGCGCAGGCGTGACACCATTCGACGCTGCGAGTGCGGAGACTCAGCCGACCAGCCGATGGCGGCACGCGCGACCGAGGCGCATACAGACCGATTCAGGCAATGCGTCCTATTGCCGTCTTTCAATCCGCCTTGCAAGCCGTTTCCTATCGACTAACATTTTCCGGTGGCGTCTGTTTTGCGGTTTGTCGGTCAGTCCCACTGAAACGGGAGATAAAAATGCCAGAAGAAATCGACCCGCGCCGGCGTGGCTTTGCGCGCTTGGCAGCCGGTGCGCTTATTGCAGCGCAGTTCGAGATGCTGCAATCCGCTCACGCACAAAATGCGCCGTCGGCAACACCGCCGCTGCCACCGATCAAGCCTGGAAGCCATCCGTCGTTCACGACGATCAAGCAGATCAAGGCCGGGTTGCTCAATGTCGGTTATGCGGAAGCGGGCCCGGCCGATGGCCCGCCGGTCATGCTGCTGCACGGCTGGCCATACGACATCCACAGCTTCGTCGACGTCGCCCCGGCGCTCGGCGCGCAGGGGTATCGGGTGATCGTCCCGTACCTGCGGGGCTACGGCTCGACCACCTTCCTGTCGGACCAGACGATGCGTAACGCGCAGCCGACGGCCGTTGCACTCGACATCATCGCGCTGATGGATGCGCTGGACATCCGGACGGCCCTGTTCGGTGCATTCGACTGGGGCGCGCGAACCGCCGATATCATTGCCGTGCTGTGGCCGGAGCGTTGCAAGGGGCTGGTATCGGTGAGCGGCTATCTGATCGGCAGTCAGAGCGCGGGAAAAATGCCGCTGCCGCCCGCCGGCGAGTTCCAGTGGTGGTATCAGTTCTATTTCGCGACCGACCGCGGCCGCGACGGCTACGAGAAGTACACCGAAGATTTCGTCAAGTTCATCTGGAAGCAGGCGTCGCCGAAATGGAACTTCGACGACGCGACCTTCGCGCGAAGCGCGCCGGCTTTCCGAAACCCGGATCACGTCGCCATTACGATTCACAATTACCGGTGGCGGCAGGGGCTTGCGGTGGGCGAGGCGAAGTACGACGAATACGAGCAGCGGCTTGCATCCGCGCCGCCGATCACGGTTCCGAGCATCACGATGGAAGGCGACGCGAACGGGGCGTTTCACGTGCCGCCGGCCGTCTATCGGGCGAAGTTCACCGGCAAGTACGAGCATCGCACGATCACCGGCGGTATCGGCCACAATCTGCCGCAGGAGGCGCCGCAGGCATTCGCCCAGGCGGTGGTCGACGTCGGGCGGTTCTGACCGGCAGACCGCGCGGCGGGTCGTCCCGCCACTGCGTCATTGCGTGCGCACCGGCTCCGGCCGGTCGCGCAGGATCGCGAGCGACAGCGCCGCCAGCCCGCAGCTGGCGATGAGCATCAGCAACGCGCCCTTGCCGGCATGCACCATCACCCAGCCGCCGAGCGACGGAAACCCGAACGCGCCGATGAAATACGACGCGACGAACCAGGTCAGCACGCCATGCCGTTGCGCGTCCGGGCAATCGTTGACCGCCTGCGCCTGGATCACCGGATACATGAGGCCGTAGCCGGCGCCCAGCAGGACGGCCGCGACGGACTGCAGCGATGCGTGCGCGGCAGCGCCGAACATCGCGAGCGCGCCGAGCAGCATCAACATGAGCAGGCCCTTGGTCGCCGTTTCGGGGCGCGCCATCCTGACCCATCTCCCGAGCAGCCAGCGCGCGCTCACCACCGTCATCGTATAAACGCTGAAGAATGTGCCGGGCCGCGCCTGCGTGCCCTGCATGAGCGACATCTGGAACGTCATCAGGCCGGAGAACACGCAGGTGCCGAGCGCGATCATCGCGATCGGCGCGGCCGCCCGCGTGCGCGAGATCGTGCGCAGCTCGCGCACCCACCGGCCGCCGGCGACGGGGGCGGACGGACGCGGGCTCAGGCGGCCGAATGCTTCCAGCATCAGCGACGCGAGCGCGCACAGCGCGCCGACCGCGTAAAGCGTGTCGTCGATCGACCAGTGGAGCATGCGCATCGCATAGGAGGCAAACGCCGGGGATGCGCCGATTCCGGTCATCTGGAACGTCGCCGATCGAAAGAACCAGGTGCCGCGCTCCGCACCGCTGGTACGCTCGGCCAGCGACATCGGCGCGGCCAGGTGAAACGCGCCCCAGCCGAAGCCGACCAGGAAGCCGGACGGCAGGTCCGCATAGGGCGCGCGCCCGACGAGCGCGAAGCCGACGATGCCGGCGCCGATGCACAGTGACGACAGCGCGGCGATCCGTGTGGTGCCGATCTGCTGCGAGAACCAGCCGACGAACGACAAGCCGGCGAACGTGCCGACCGTCGCCGCGGCCAGTGCCGCGCCGGTATCGAGATCGCTGCCGCCGATCGCGCGAAAGCGCATCGACAGCAGGAAGGTTGCACCGTAGCCGCCCGCGGTGAGCAGGGTGCCGACGAGAAACAGCAACGCACTTTGAACGCGCATGACGGCTATCCGGGGCGACGGCGACGGTCGGGGTGAATCGGAGATTGCGAGACAGTATGAACCAGGACCGATGCGGGATGCCCGCATTCATGATGCTGCATGCGTGCCGTCGGCTTTTGTCCGACATGGCTCGAACGCGCTCGTCCGAGCGCGCCGTTGCGCATCGAAAGGCCTGCATCGGCGGGGCTGCACGACGAGGTTGAATGCGTCGGGCCGGCACCGTTGCGCGCCGCGCGGCGCCTGGTTTTTTTCGACGCACGAGGTACCCGCGCGCACTTTGATTTCCCCTGTCCGCTGCACTAGATTCGAAACATTACGTGCCAGCGACTGCGCGAGGTGAAGCCATGACGCCGTGGGAGATCCAGGGAACCGAACTGATGAACTGCAATTGCTCATACGGTTGCCCCTGCCAGTTCAATTCGTTGCCGACGCACGGCAACTGCGAAGCGATGGGTGCGATTTCGATCGACAGCGGCCACTACGGCGACGTGGTGCTCGACGGTGTCCGGATCGCGGTCGTGTTCCAGTGGCCCGGGCCGATTCACGAAGGCCACGGCCGGTGCCAGCCGATCGTCGACGAGCGTGCGAGCCCCGCGCAGTGCGAAGCCGTGCTGAAGATCATGACCGGTCAGGACACCGATCCGTTCGCGACGATGTTTTCCGTGTTCGCATCGACGCTCGAGCAGGCCTACGAGCCGATCTTCGCGAAGATCGATTTCGACGTCGATGTCGATGCGCGGCGCGGCCGGATCAGCATCGACGGCGTGCTCGACATCGTCGGCGAGCCGATCCGCAATCCGGTGACGGGCGCCGAACATCGCGTGCGGATCGACCTGCCGCACGGCTTCGAATACGAGCTGGCCGAGATCGGATCCGGCACCGGCCGGTCGCACGGCCACATCCAGCTGGATCTCGAGCGGAGCTACGCGCAGTTCGCACGGCTGCACCTGAACAACCACGGGCTGATCCGGCATCGCGTCGCGGCATGATCCCCGTCGGCGAGCTGCTCGGACGCGAGCGCGTCGTCACGCTGCTCGGCATGACCGCGCTCGTGGGCGCGTGCTGGGCCTACCTGTGGACGGGGGCCGGCACCGGCATGTCGGCGCTGGACATGACGGCGGTCGCGCTGTTCCCGCATCGGCTGGCCGACGGCATGGGCGCCATGGATCCGTCGTTGGCGACCGTGATCCTGATGTGGTGGGTGATGATGATCGCGATGATGACGCCCGGCGCGGCGCCGGTCGTGCTGCTGTACCGGCGCGTGCTGCGGCATCACGATCGGGGCGATGCCGGGTCGGCATTCACGTCGGCGTGCCTGTTGGCCGGCTATCTGGCCGTATGGCTCGCGTTCTCGGTCGGCGCGGCCGTGCTGCAGATGCTGCTGCAGCCTGCCGGCCTGATCTCCGGGATGATGCTGTGGTCGAAGAGCGCCGTGCTGTCCGCGATCGTCCTCGCGCTGGCCGGCGTCTATCAGTTCACGCCGCTGAAACAGGCCTGCCTGCGGCAATGCCGGTCGCCGGTGCGGTTTCTCGCGACATACTGGCGCCCGGGCATCACGGGCAGCTTCCTGCTCGGCGCGCGCCACGGCGCGTATTGCGTGGGCTGCTGCTGGCTGCTGATGGCGCTGCTGTTCGTCGGCGGCGTGATGAACGTCGTGTGGATCGTCGCGTTGTCGCTGTTCGTGCTGGTCGAAAAGGTGCTGCCGGGCGGCGAGCGGGTCGGCCGGGCGCTAGGTGTCGTGCTGATCGGGTGGGCGGTCGCGACGTTGCTGGTGTAGGGGGTGCGTTCCATGCGTTACCCGCTGCAGCCGGGAGTCGGTTGATGAAGATTCGAAATATTGCCGTCGCCGTCCTCTGCGCGATGAACGTCGTCGCGACACCGGCGTATTCAGCCGGCAGCATGTCCGACATGAACATGGACATGGGCGACTCGAAGACGTCGGCGCCGGATGCCGCGCTGACCAACGCCGAAGTGAAACGGATCGATGCCGAGCACGGCATGGTGACGCTGAAGCACGGCGCGCTCCAGAACGTCGGGATGGCGCCGATGACGATGGCATTCAAGGCCGGCGACCCGGCGATGATCGCGTCGCTGCACGTGGGCGACAAGGTCAAGGTCCGGGTCGAGCGCGTGAACGGTGCGCTGACGATCGTGAAGCTCGAGAAGCAGCGGTGAGGTTCGCCGCGCGTGATGGCAGGCGAGACGGGCCAAACCCGAACGCTTCGATCCGCATGCGGCACATCGTGCTCGGGAACGATCGCAGGTACGGCGCGTGAGGGGGCGCGTCCGGCCAGCATTCCGGGGAACGGTAGTCCTGTCAATCATGGCGTTGCGGGGCTTCGCCAAGGTAGTGCCACTGCACCTGCTCAGCGGCCAGCCAGTCGAATGACGGTGCGCCGAAGCGTTCCCCGATTTGATAGCGCTCCGCAATGTTACGGCGGGCGGGGATCAGCTCGGCTTTGGAGGCAGAGGGTGGGCCATACAGCGCGAGCCAATAGCCATCGCGTGGTACTGGATTGTCACCCGTGACAACCATCGTGCTATGTTCTCGTGCCGCCACGGCATACCCGTCCGGAATGAATTCCCGGCCTTGCTGCGCCACACTCTTCTGCGGCTTGGGGGGCGGTGTCACGGCCTTTGCGCCGTCGATCAGCGTCTGTGCTTTACCATCCCATTTCGGCAACGGGGCGGGTGGCAGCGGGAGTACCTTGTCAAGATTCGGCAGTTTCAGGCGACCCTGATAGAACTCGAGCGCATCCCCGAGCTTGCTGTAACGTTCCGCACGTGCTTTGTCGATATGCCCGACCAGGTTGGTTCCATCGGTAAGGTCTAGGCCTCGGAACTCCGGTGCGAGGCTATGTGCGCATTTGGCACTTCCGAGCTTTACACCCTCGTGCAAAATTTTTAGGGCGCGTGCCTTACCTTCGGCGGTGTTATCTCTCGCGTAGACAAGCCCTAATTCATCTGCCGCATCTCCATATCCCTGTGCGAAGGCACATTCCAGCATCTGTGTCGCAACCGGCAAATTTGCCCAGAATTCGCCGCCTGGATCGTCATGTGCAGCATCTGTCTTTGTTCCAATGAAAGTTTGCGCGGATGGACTACCCATATCGGCAGCGCGCTGGAAGAAGGCATAGGCGCTGGTCGCATCGCCACCTTTAACCAGCCCGTTCTGATGGTAGACCCCCATCATGTCGTAGGCGTCAGGCACACCCAGTTTCATCGCTTTTTCCACCCAGCGGATAGCGGCTTCAGGATCATGGGTTGGTACGCCCTGACGATCGCTCAATATCAGTGAGGCGATATTGAGCATGGCCTTCCAGTGATTGCGCTCGGCAGCCTGCGAGTAGAGTTGGTAAATCTTCGGGTAATCACGCTTATCGTAGTCAATGTTCGGATCATCAAGCGCCAGCGCCTGCTGAAACCACAATTCAGCCTGGGGGTCGACAGGCGGTACGTGTTGGGCCTGATACACGCACGCGAAGGATTTGCGATGAGGGCTGAATAACGGCAGTTTCTCGTAACGGGGCAGGTCGGACATGGAGGCACTCAGCTGGCTGGTCTGGGCTGAAAAAGGGCTGGCTTGCGAATTGACGGCCAGCAAGCAGAGGCTGGCGAATAGAAATCGCAGAACGAGGGTGATCAGTTTCGCGTTGGATCGATTCATGTCAAGTAAGGGCCGATGTGTCTGACGTCGATGGAATGGTCGCGAAAGCGCCAGTTTCCGCCGCGAGGTACGCGGAAACCGCATGCGTGACGATGTTCAGTAAAGCCGCAGCGTCGATCGATGTGCTGAGCACTAATACCGTTTGTCACCGGAATCTCCGCCGGCTTCCGCAAAATTCAACTCGACGCCATTCCCGGCCGGATCGGTGAAAAAGATCTGCAGCTGGCTCGTGACCGGCACGTACCGGCGCGCGTACCGGACCTGAGCGTCGACAAGACGCCGCTCCATGTCCGCGGCATTCGCGCACGAAAACGCCACATGGTCGAACGTATTGACGACGTGCGCCGGCCGCGCCTCGCCGGGTCGAGCTTCCGACAGGTGGAGGATCGCCTGCGCCCCCGCGTAGAGCCAGTAGCCGCTGCTCTGGAACGGCGGTCGATATCCGGGTTCGAGGCCTACGACGTTCACGTAAAAGTCGCGCAGCGTATCGAGCGTGGCCCGATCCGCGCGGAGGTTGTAATGATCGAATCCGATGACTGGCATGGCAGGTTGTCCGGTTCGCGCAAGCGGCGCATGGCACAGCATCGCGCAGCGCGGGGCATCCTGTCACCCCCGAACGCCTTTGACTGCCGCGGCCGGACGCGCGAGCCCGCGCGCCGGCAGCGGCGTCGACATCACGATCGACGTGCGCGTTTCGCCGTACAGATTGATGCGCTCGATCAGCTGTTCGAGATGCGCCATGCTGACGGCGACGAACCGCATCACGTAGGAATCCGCGCCGGTCACGTGATGGCACTCGACCACTTCGGGAATGGTCTCCAGCAGCTTCAGGAATTTCGCCTTCGCCGGCTGCGGCACCGTGATGCCGATCAGCGCGCTCACCGGGTAGCCGGCCGCGGCCGGATTGACCCGCGCCGTATAGCCGTCGATTACGCCGCCCGATTCGAGGCGCTTCACGCGTTCCGTGACCGCCGGCACCGACAGGTGAACCTGGCGTGCCAGCTCCGTGTAGCTGATGCGGCCGTTGGCCTGCAGCAGCGCGAGTATTTTCCAGTCGAGTTCGTCCATCGCGGCGGAGTTTTTAAGGTGAAGCGGCTATTTTTCCTTAAAAACCGCCTTCAGCGGCGACCGGAGTTTCCCTACGATGACGGTTCAACGCATTGCATGTCGCGAGGAGCCGGCCATGCTGTTCATCAAGTCCGTCGTAATGGGATTGTCGATCGCGGTGCCGGTCGGCCCGATCGGCATGCTGTGCATCCAGCGCAGCCTGAGCCGCGGCTTTCACGCGGGGTTCGCGACGGGCGTCGGCGCCGCGTGCGCCGATGCGATCTACGGGCTGCTCGGCGCGCTGGGCGTCGCCGGCATCGTCACCGCGTTCCCGATGCTGACCGTCGCGCTGAAAATCGGCGGCGGCGCGTTCCTCGTATGGCTGGCGTGGTCGATCGCGCGGCAGGCGCCGGCTGCGTCGACCGCATCGGCGGCGGTGCGAGACGTGCCGCGCACGACCGTGCTGCGCGATTTCCTGACGACCTTCGGCCTCACGCTGTCGAACCCGATGACGATCCTGTCGTTCGTCGGGATCTTCGCGGCGCTCGGCCCGCTGGCGGGCACGCATGAAGGCGCGATGGGGGCGGCCGTCGCGCTGATGGTCGCCGGCGTGTTCCTGGGTTCCGCGACGTGGTGGCTGTGCCTCAGCAGCGCGACCGCCGCGTTGCGCACGAAGATGTCGCTGACGTTCATGCACCGGCTGTCGCGCATGTCGGCCGTCGTGATCGCCGCGTTCGGCGCGATCCAGTTGATCGCGGGCGTGCGGGGCGTCGCAGGGGCCTGACGCGTAGCGCGGTGCGAGCGAACGCGATCGCGCGATCGCTCGCTCGCGGCCGACGACATCCGGCACCCGTACACCCGTCGGCATCGCCACCCGCGCACCTGGGTGCCGATGCACCGACCACCCCGCTCAGAACGTATAGCTGACCTTGCCGAACGCCGTGCGGCCGAGCGTGTTGTAGCCGTACGCGGTCATGTACTGACGGTCGAACAGGTTCGACAGCGTGGCGGACACCGTCAGGTGCGCGTTGATCCTGTACGACGCGCGCAGGTTCACGCTCAGGTACGACGGCAGGTACGTCGTGTTGGCCGGATCGTCGAACGTCGTGCCGCCGTAGCTCAGCGACGCGCCCGTGCTCAGCGCGTGCAGATGGAATTCGTCCCACGTGTGGTCGACGTTCACGCTGACGGTCTGGCGCGGCCGGCGGTTGAGCCAGCTGTCGTTGGTCTCGTCCTGCGGATTCAGGATCCCGATCGCGACGCTGACCGGCGTATAGCGGCCGATCGTGCCCTTGTACGACAGGTCGATGCCGCGGATATGCGCACGGCCGATGTTGATCGGCGAGAACGTCGCGGGGTTGTACGCGATCAGGTTGCTGACGCGCGTGTCGTAGATCGCGGCGCTGAACGTGCCGTACGCGGTGTTCGCGTCGAACGCGGCCTCGACCGAATCGCTGCGTTCCGGGTTCAGGTCGGGATTGCCGTAGCCCGGGTAGTACAGGTCGTTGAACGACGGCAGGCGGAACGCATTGCCGTACGACACGCGCGCCGTATAGACCGGCGTAATGGCCCACGACAGCGCGGCGTTGCCGGTGTTCACGGCCTTCCCGGCAATGATCTCGTGGCGGCCCGCGACGAACATCGTCACGCTGCCGAGCGTCGCCGACTGATGCAGCGAGAACGCGGAATCGTTGCGCGTCGGCACGCCGTCCGGCACGTCGACCGGCAGGAACGCCTGTTCGCGCGTGAAGTCGTACGCCACCTTCGTCTCGCCCGACAGCGGCAGGCCGAACAGATGGAAGCCGTGCGCCTGATGGGTCAGCGACGTCGACGAGCTGATGCGCTGCGAGTTGATCTGGTCGGTCGGGATGGCCGGGTCGCTCGCGTACAGGAACTGGCGATCGTTCGCATAACCGAACGACTGGTCGAACTGCGTGTCGGGCGTGACGTCTAGATGGAACGCGAGGCCGGTCGTCAGCTGATGATCGAGCTCGCGGTTCGCAAAGCCGGCGTTGTCATAGGACAGGTCGGAGCGGTGGTACAGCGCGAACGTCGAGATCGACCAGTTGTCGCGCGCATAGCCGAGGCGCGCATCGAGGTCCTGCGCGTGATACGGATTGCGGCCGTCTTCGTGGTAGGGCAACACGGGCCGCGTTGCGTCGATGCCCGCCGTGTTGTAGTCGTGCAGGCCGAGCGTGTAGGTGAGGCCGCCCAGCGCGGCGAGCGGCCCCGTCGACGGCACGGTGCCCGACGTGCGCAACTGCGTGTCGAAGGTCTTGTTCGAGCCGCCGCCGAACGATACGATGGTCTGGTTCGGCTGGCCGGCGGCGCGGCGCGTGAACAGCTGCACGACGCCACCCATCGCGTTCGCGCCGAACGACGCGGCGGCCGGCCCCGAGATCACCTCGACGCGCTCGAACGCTTCGGTCGGCAGGTCGGCCCACGGCGCGATGCCGGTGGTCGGCGAGCCGATCCGGATGCCGTCGATGAACACCGCGACCTGGCTGGCCGACGAGCCGCGGATGCTGACCGACGCCGACGAACCCGGGCCGCCGTTCTGCGAGACGGTCACGCCCGGCAGCGTCGCGAGCGCCTGCGTGATGCTCGGGTCGCTCGGCGACAGCCGGTCGAGATCGGCGCGCGTGAGCACCTGCGTCGTCGCATAGCGCTGGTCGAACGACTCGGGCAGATGCCGCGTGTCGGTCACGCTGATCGTCGGCAGGTCGGCGCCTTCGGCGGGTTGGGGCGGCTGCGCGGGTGGCATGTCGCCGGCGGCGTGGGCGATCGGGGAGAGCAGCGCCGTGGCGGCGGACGTGGCGAGAAGGTGGCGAAGATTCATGAGGCAGCGAGGGTGATCGTGTTGCAGGTACGGCGAGCGTAAGCGGGTGGCGGCGAGTACCGCCTGGTTGTCGTTGGTCTATCGCGGGACCGGGCAGCGTGGGCGGCATTCACGCGTGTCGTCATGACGCGTGCCGCACGACACGGCACGGCACACGCGTGCGGACACGCGGCGCGGAGTGGCCGCGCAACGGCACGACGCTTCCGGCGTGGAAGCGGGGGCGGAAAGATCGGACATCCGAAGGGTCCTGAGGTCGGGCCGTCCATGCAACGGGGCGACCGCCAAAGGCGGTGCTGGCGCATCGGGACACCCCGCCCGGTGCGGCTGCTTGGACCTCGGGTCGATGGCAGGTCTCCTGGCTCGCGGGTCGCGATTCGCACCGGCCTTCCCGGTTTCCCAGTGGCATGGGGTGGTGCGGATTCGCCGCTCACAGTTGCGGGGGCAGCCGCAGATTCGAGGCACGGCCTCTCCTGCGTTCCCTTTTGATCCCGTTCCCGGGAACCATCAGCGCGCAAGCGTAATGGCGAGTGCGCCGGCGCGTCAATTATCGAAGTGCGCAGGGATGCGAAAAAACGTCAGTGTTCGCCGGATGCTTTCGAAATCATTTCAATTCGAGCCTTCGCACCGCGTTTCATGTCTGACGAAACGCACCGCCGGCGGCGCTGCAATCGCGCCGGAACCGGCTCGGCGCGATGCCCGTCCATCGCACGAACGCCCGCCGAAACGCTTCCTCGCCGCCGAACCCGAGATGCGCGGCGATTCGCGCGACCGGCCAGTCCGACTCGCGCAGGCAGCGCCGCGCGACGTCGGCGAGGCACTGTTCGCGCAACGCGTGATAGCCGCTGCCCTCGGCCGCCAGCCGCCGCCGCAACGTCGCTTCGCTGACGCCGAGCCATGTCGCCAGCGCCGCGAGCGCGGGCAGCGCCTGTTCGCGCGCGAGCGCCGCATCGAGAAAGCCGCGCACCTGCTGCGCCCATGACACGACGGCCGGCGCGGCATCGATCAGCCGAAACGGAAAATCGACGAGAAACGCGGCCAGCTCGCCCGGCTGGCGGATCACGCGCGCATCGAGCCGCACCGCGTCGAACGCGAAGCCGTAGGTCTGGCGGCCGACGTCGACCGGCGCGTTGAACAGCCCGAGCAGCGGCATTGCGTCTTCGCGGCGCGGATGGCCGAGCCAGACTTCGTCCGGCCGCAGCGGCTGCCCGATCAGCCAGCCGAACAGTTGCAGATAGCAGAACAGCCCCGTCAGGTCGACGAGGCACGCGGCGGGGCTGCGCGTGCGGCGCAGCGAATCCATCCGGAACGTCGCGCGTCCGTCGCGCACCGCGAGCGACAGCGCGCCGGCGCGCGGCGTCAGCATCTCGCAGAACTCTGCGGCGCAGCGGATCGCGTCGGCGAGCGTCGCGCAACTGAGCAGGCACCGGCACATCAGGTCGACTTCCTGCTTGCGCATCGGCGGATGGCCGTCGCCGCGCGCGACCTGCGCCTCGAGCCGCTCGATCGCGTCGCGGTACAGCGCGACGAAGCCGCCGGGTGTCGTCGTTGCAGCAGCAGCAACGGCCGTCGGCGCAGGCCGTTGCGCCGACGGCACGCCGCTGCGCGCCAGTTCATCGAGCAGACGGGCACCGAAGCCCGGCAGCACGCGGCCGCGTGCCGGCAATGCACGCTGTTTCATATGTCTCCCGGTTTGAGCGTCCTGACAGGGGCCGGTGAGCGTGCCGGTAGGGGTTCGCCGGCCGTCGTCACGCAAGAATGCTATCCACGCCGGCCGCTTCCGGCCTCGCCGGAATGGCGTAGGCGGCCGGCACCGCATTGCGCCACGAACCACCCGAGACGACCCGCGAATGATCCAGATCGTAGACGAAATCACCCTCGCGCCCGAGCGCATTCCCGACGTGCTGGCGCTGCTGCGCGACCGCTATTTGCCGGGCCACGCGGCACGCGGACTGACGGCGGCCGGCCGCTGGGTGTCGCCGCCCGTCGCGGTGCCGGGGCAGCCGAGCACGCTGTGGCTGACGTGGCAGGTCGCCGATGCGCCGTCGTACTACCGGATGCGCGCGTTGACCGACGGCGACGTGGTTGCGTTCTGGATGGCCGTCGACGCACTGTGCGACGCCCGCCGCCGCCATGTGATGACGGATGCCGATGCGCCGCTGTCCGCACTGACGGAGATCGACCATGCGGCATGACACGGCCCAGATTTTCGTTTCGGCGACCGGCGATGCCGGCGCATTCGAGCACGCGTTGCGCGAAGCCGCGCAGGCGTTGCCGGGCGCGACCCGCGTGGCGCTCGCGCGCAATCTCGACGGCTGCTGGGGCGCGGGCGACTACACGCTCGACGTGCTGCGCGACGAACGGGCGACCGGCCACGCGACGGATTTCGCCGCGCTGGCCGGCCTGCCGGGCGTCGTGCGGATCGACGGCGCGGCGTGTCATGCGATCGGCGGCGGCCTGCGCGAACCGGCGCTGCGCGACGGCGTATGGCGCACGCTGATGCTGCGCGTGCGGCCCACGGCCGGCGAAGCGCAGGTGGGCGATCTCGAGCGCGAACTGCTGCGCATGCCGGCATTCATGCCCGGCATGCGCAACTGGCGGCTGAGCCGGATCGTGACGCCGGGCATGTGGACCCACGTCTGGCAACAGGAATTCGCGCACGTCGGCGACCTGCTCGGCGAATACCTGCTGCATCCGTATCACTGGGGCTGGGTCGACCGTCGCTTCGACGCCGAAAGCCCCGACTGGACGGTCGAGGCGATCTCGCACGCATTCTGTCCGCTCGCGTCGAGCCTGCTGGCCGACACGGCGGCGTGACGCGCGACGCGCACGCGTCCCGCCGCAATGCAAACCACAACACCGGAGACACCACCATGCGAGCCTTGCTGATCGACCGCGTCGGCCATTCCGACGCGCTGCGACTGGCCGACGTTCCCGCCCCGAAGGCGGGCCCCGGCGACGTGCTGATCCGCGTCGCGTACGCGGGCGTCAATCCCGCCGACTGGAAATGCCGCGAAGGCTATCTCGGCGCGTTCATGCAAATGACGTTTCCGTTCGTGATCGGGTTCGACGCGGCCGGTGTGGTGGAGGCGGTCGGCGACGGCGTCGAAGGTGTCGCGCCCGGGATGCGCGTATTCGCGCAGACCGACGTCGGCGCGGGGCGCTGGGGCGCGTATGCGGAATACGTCGCGGTGCGGCACGACTCGGTCGTGCGCCTGCCCGACGCGGTCGGCTTCGCGGAAGCGGCCGCCACGCCGACGCCCGCGCTGGCCGCATGGGCCGGCCTGTTCGACGACGGCGGGCTCCGAGCCGGGCAGACCGTGCTCGTGCACGGCGGCGCGGGCGCGGTCGGCACCTTCGCGATCCAGCTTGCCGCCCAGGCCGGCGCACGCGTCGTGGCGACGTGCTCGGCGCGCAACCGCCCGAGCGTCGAAGCGCTCGGCGCGGCGGCGAGCATCGACTATCGCGCGCAGGACATCGCGACGGCCGTGCGGGCGTGGGCGCCCGGCGGCGTCGATCTCGTGCTCGATGCGGTCGGCGGCGACACGCTGCCCGCCGCACTCGACCTGCTGGCGCCGGGCGGCACGCTCGTGACCATCATGACGCTCGCGCCCGGCGATGCGCAGCGGCTGGCCGCGACGGGCGCGGAGGCCGCGCGGCGCGGGCTGCGCACCGCGATGACCTACAGCCGGATGCCGAGCGGCGCCACGCTTTCATCGATCGCCGAGCGGCTCGGCATGCGCACGCTGCGCGTGCCGCGCTTCGACAGTTTTCCGCTCGAACAGGCGGCGCGCGCGCTCGACCTCGTTCAAACGGGCGACGCGAAAACCAAGTTCGTGCTGCACGTTGCGGATATCGCGGGCTGACGCATAACGCTCCCCGACACACCATCACCTACACCGGAGACATCATGACCGACCACCGAACCGCGACGCTCGCGGGCAAATGCGCGCTCGTGACGGGCGCGAGCCGCGGCATCGGCCGCGCGATCGCGCAGCGCCTCGCAGCCGAAGGCGCGACCGTCGTCGTGACGGCGCGCAGCCTCACGCACTCGGCGACGACCGCCGGCACGCTCGCCGAAACGGTCGCGCTGATCGAGCAGGCCGGCGGCCGTGCGATCGCGCTCGCGGCGGACTTGTCGAAGCCGGCCGAGCGCGATGCGCTCGTCGCGCGCGCGGCCGAAGCGGCCGGCGGCCTCGACATCCTCGTAAACAACGCGGGCGTGGCCGACTACGCGTGCGTCGACGCGATGCCGATGACGATGTTCGACGCGACGATCGAACACTACCTGCGCATTCCGTTCGCACTGAGCCAGGCCGCGATTCCGCTGATGCGCGCGCGCGGCGCCGGCTGGATCGTGAACGTCGGCTCGGTCACCGCGCTCGCACCGCTGCGGCCGTTCGACGACTTCGCGCGCGCGGGCGGCGCGACCGTCTATGCGGCGGTCAAGGCCGCGCTGTCGCGTTTCACGCAGGGGCTCGCAGCCGAACTCGAAGCCGACGGCATCGCGGTGAACCTGGTCGCGCCGAGCACCGCGATCCGCACGCCGGGCGCGGCCCGCTATATCCCCGAAGGCTATCCGACCGAGGACGTCGCGTATCTGGCGGAAACCGCGCTCGCCCTGTGCAGCCTGCCGGCGCGCGAGCGCACGGGCCTCGTCACGCACAGCCTGCATTTTCCGCTGTCGCAGGGGCTCGCGGTGCGCTCGCTCGACGGCCGCACGCCGTTGCCGCCGCCCGAGATTCCGGCGTACGCGCATCCCCATATCGACCCGGCAGGACTGTGACATGACGAACCCGATTCGCTTCGACGGCGGCACCGCCGTGATCACCGGCGCGGCCAGCGGCATCGGCAGCGGGCTCGCGCGCCACGCGGCCGCGCTCGGGATGCGCGTGGTGCTGGCCGACCTCGACCCGGCGAAGCTCGACGCGTTCGCCGCGACGCTCGACACCGACGTGCTGTGCGTGCCGACCGACGTGAGCCGCCCGGAAGCCGTCGACGCGCTGGCCGACGCCGCCTGGCGGCGCTTCGGCGGCGTCGACCTGCTGTTCAACAACGCGGGCGTGATGGCGACCGGCTTCAGCTGGGAAATCACGCCGGAGCGCTTCGAGCGCAGCGTCGCGATCAACGTGCACGGCGTGATGAACGGGATCCGCAGCTTCGTGCCGCGCATGCTCGAGCGCAACGTGCCGGCGCGCGTCGTCAATACCGCGTCGGTCGGCGGGTTCCTGCCGAGCCCGCTGATGTCGCCTTACTCGGCGACGAAATTCGCGGTGGTCGCGCTGACCGAATCGCTGTACGGCGAACTGAAGATGCTCGGCGCGCCGGTCGGCGTGTCGCTCCTCGCGCCGGGCCCGGTGCAGACGGGCATCTTCAACGACCCGTTCGGCGCCGCGCACGACCGGCCCGAAGTACAGGGCTTCGTCGATACGATGCGCGCGATGCTGAACGCGCACGGGCTCACGCCCGACGTGTTCGCGGCGCGCGCGTTCGACGGCATTCGCGACGGGCGCTACTGGCTGATTCCGCAGCCGGAGACGCTCGACGGCGCGCTGCAGCGGCGCACCGCGGACATCCTCGCCGCGCGCGATCCGTCGCTGCCGTCGTTGTGATGGCGTGACGCGGGCCGGCCGACCGACGCGGCCGGCTCACGCAGCGTGACCCGCGTTACATATGCATGCCGCCGTGCGTGCGGCCGCTCGGGTCGCCGCCGCGATCGGGCGGCGTATTGTTCTGATCGATCTTCGCGAGCACGAAGCCGGCATGCGGCAGCGCGGCGGGCGAACGGTGGGCTGCCTGCGCGACCGAGGCGTGCGGTGCGTGCAGCAGCGTGGCGGGAAAACCGAATGACGTCACGCCCGGTTGAGCGAACGCCGAAAGGGATGCTGCCGCGAGGGCGGCGGCGACGATCGCGTGCGTGTTCATGGTGACTCCTTCTTCACGACTGACTGCGGGACAACGCATTCAGTCTAGGGCGCGAAACTTAACGCGGCGTGAAGGAGCGGCGGCGCGCGGATGACAGGATGTTCATGCGGTCATCCGCGCGACGCATTACGCGGAGGCGGATACCAGCGCGCAGAAGTTCTCGAGATCGACGTTGCCGCCGCTGATCACGATGCCGACGCGCTTGCCTTGCAGTTCGTCCTTCATCCGGCGCGCGGCCGCGAACGACAGGCAGCCGGTCGGCTCGACGACAATCTTCATACGGGTCGCGAAGAAGCGCATGCAGTCGACCAGCTCCGCGTCGGTCGCGGTCAGGATGTCGTCGACGTCGCGCCGCAGGATCGGGAACGTCAGGTTGCCGAGGTGCTGCGTCTGCGCGCCGTCGGCGATCGTGCGCGGCGTGTCGATATGGACGATCGACCCGGACCGGAACGATTGCTGGCCGTCGTTGCCGGCTTCCGGCTCGACGCCGTACAGCTTCGCGTGCGGCGACAGCGCGCGCGTCGCGAGCGCCGTGCCCGACAGCAGGCCACCGCCGCCGAGCGGCGTGAAGACCGCGTCGAGCGGCCCGACTTCGTCGAACAGTTCCTTCGCCGCCGTGCCCTGGCCCGCGATCACGTCCGCGTGGTCGTAGGGTGGCACCAGCGTGAGCCCGTGTTTTTCCGCGAGTTCGCGGCCGATCTGCTCGCGGTCCTCGGTATAGCGGTCGTAGGTCACGACGTTGCCGCCGTAGCCGCGCGTCGCGGCCATCTTCGCGGCCGGCGCGTCCTGCGGCATCACGATCGTCGCGGGGATGCCGAGGATGCGCGCCGACAGCGCGATCGCCTGCGCATGGTTGCCGGACGAGAACGCGACGACGCCGTGGCGCCGCTGCGTCGCGTCGAAGCGCGACAACGCGTTGAACGCGCCGCGGAACTTGAACGCGCCCATGCGCTGCAGGTTCTCGCATTTGAAGAACACCTGCGCGCCGAGCGCTTCGTCGATCGTGCGCGACGTCATCACGGGCGTGCGGTGCGCGTGGCCGTCGAGCCGCGACGCGGCGGCCGCGACGTCGTCGTAGGTGGGGAGGGTCGGAGTGTTCATGAGTCGCTCGTCGGAAGAGTCAGTCAACAGGTAAGCGGGGCGCGCCGCGGGCACGCGTCATTTCGCATCGTTGTATACAGTGGCGCGCGACACGCCGAGGTGCTGCGCGACGATTTCCATCGCGCGGCGCACCTCGAGGAAGCCGTCCGCCTTCAGCGCCTGCATCAGCTCGCGGCGCTGGTCGGTCTTCAGCTCGCGCGGCGTGGTCGCGCGGCGCGTCGCGAACGCGTCGATGCGCTGCCGGATCGCGTCCGCGCCGGCCGGGTCGAGCGTTTCGGCGACCGGCGCGCCTTCGGTGCTGCAGAACTGGTTCAGCATCCCCTGGAAGCCGCGGAACAGCGTGACGTCCGCGTTCAGGCACAGCGCGGCCACATAGCGGCCGCCCGAGTCCTTGATGCCGATCGACGTGCTTTTCGCGGTGCGGCCGTCGGCGAAGCGGTTCGCGTAGTTCGCGAGCACCTGCGGGAAGTCGTCGTCCGCGATGCGGGCGAGCCCGAGTTCGGTCGCCGGATCGCCGATCGCGCGGCCCGACAGGTTGTTGTGGATCGCGAGGATCGCGTGCTCCGGCGTGCGCAGGTCGTGCACGACGACTTCGGTGAACGGCGCGAACATCGCGCCGAGCCCTTCGGCGATGCGCAGCACCTGCTCGATCAGCGACGCCTGTTCCGACTGCGGCCTGGGGCGGGGCGTGGTCATGCGCTGGCCTCGAGCACGGGCGCGCCGGTCGTTTCCGGCCGCGTGATGTCGGCCAGCAGCGGGCGGGCGATCCGCACGTAGTCGGACGCGTCGAGCACGACCGAGCGGTCGAGGCGGCCCGCATTGAACGCGATTTCGTCGTTGAGCTCGATCAGGGCAGGGTCGACGACGAGCGCCACGTTCGCGTCGAACACGAACGGCGGCACGGCGCCCATCACGCAGCGCGTGACCGCGGCAGCGAGTTCGGGCGGCGCGAGCGTCGCCTTGCGGCGGCCGACCGCGTCGGCGACCTTGCGGAAGTCGATCTTCAGGTGGCCGGGGATCACCGCGAGCGCGGTGGCGTCGCCGCCGTCCTTGAACGTGCAGAGCATCGCCTTCGCGCCCTGTTCGGGACGCGTGCCGCGAAGCGCGGCGATCGCGTCGGATTTGCCTTCGGCCGGGTGATCGAGCACGCGGAACCGCGCGCCCGAGGTGTTCAGCAGTTCGCACAGCGCGTCGAAGACGGGGTAGTCGCTCATGGGGTTGCAGGCAGGAGGGCGCGCATCGCGGTACGCGGGAACGGCGCCTGTCGGTTCGCCGTCGATGGATTGTCCAAGTATAGACGTTTTGTCATGTCGGTGGCAAAAGCGCGAAACATGAATCGCCGAGCCTGTCCTCCCACCAACTGCCGAAAGGCCGTTTCATATCGCGGAATGCGTGCCGAATTCCCGCTGCGTCATCTTCCCGCCGCTTGAAAACCTGTTTTGCATCGCAAAACGCGTCGCTTATCTCATTGAAAAACAAGCAGAATTTATATCTTATGTCTTATATAAGAGTTGCTCGACAGTGCGCCGCGTGGCGTTACCATTGAGTCCATGCAGTTCGCTTCGTCACACGGAGCGGGCACGCTGAACCCTTTACTCAAATGCGCTTCGTTCCCAGGAGATTGACATGTCCCAATATCAAGACGACATCAAGGCAGTGGCTGGCTTGAAGGAAAACCACGGCAGCGCGTGGAATGCCATCAGCCCCGAGTATGCGGCCCGCATGCGTGCCCAGAACAAGTTCAAGACGGGGCTCGACATCGCGAAGTACACCGCGAAGATCATGCGTGCCGACATGGCCGCGTACGATGCCGACCCGGCCAAGTACACGCAGTCGCTGGGTTGCTGGCACGGCTTCATCGGCCAGCAGAAGATGATTTCCATCAAGAAGCACTTCAACAGCACCGAACGCCGTTACCTGTACCTGTCCGGCTGGATGGTCGCCGCGCTGCGCTCGGAGTTCGGCCCGCTGCCGGACCAGTCGATGCACGAAAAGACCTCGGTCAGCGCGCTGATCCGCGAGCTGTACACGTTCCTGCGCCAGGCCGATGCACGTGAACTCGGCGGCCTGTTCCGCGAGCTCGATGCTGCGAAGGACGCCGCTGCCAAGGCCGCGATCCAGGAAAAGATCGACAACCACGTGACGCACGTCGTGCCGATCATCGCCGACATCGACGCCGGTTTCGGCAACGCGGAAGCGACCTACCTGCTGGCCAAGCAGTTCATCGAAGCGGGCGCGTGCTGCATCCAGATCGAGAACCAGGTGTCCGACGAGAAGCAGTGCGGCCACCAGGACGGCAAGGTCACGGTGCCGCACGAGGACTTCCTCGCGAAGATCCGCGCGATCCGCTACGCGTTCCTGGAACTGGGCGTGGACGACGGCATCATCGTCGCCCGTACCGACTCGCTCGGCGCCGGCCTGACCAAGCAGATCGCCGTGACCAACACGCCGGGCGACCTGGGCGACCAGTACAACGCGTTCCTCGACTGCGAGGAACTGTCGGCCGACCAGCTGGGCAACGGTGACGTCGTCATCAAGCGCGACGGCAAGCTGCTGCGTCCGAAGCGCCTGCCGAGCAACCTGTTCCAGTTCCGCGCCGGCACGGGCGAAGCACGCTGCGTGCTCGACTGCATCACGTCGCTGCAGAACGGCGCCGACCTGCTGTGGATCGAAACCGAAAAGCCGCACATCGCGCAGATCGGCGGCATGGTCAGCGAAATCCGCAAGGTCATCCCGAACGCGAAGCTGGTGTACAACAACAGCCCGTCGTTCAACTGGACGCTGAACTTCCGTCAGCAGGCATATGACGCGCTGAAGGCCGCGGGCAAGGACGTGTCGGCCTACGACCGCGCGCAGCTGATGAGCGTCGAGTACGATGAGACCGAACTGGCCAAGCTCGCCGACGAGAAGATCCGCACGTTCCAGGCCGATGCATCGCGCGAAGCCGGCATCTTCCATCACCTGATCACGCTGCCGACGTACCACACGGCCGCGCTGTCGACCGACAACCTCGCGAAGGAATACTTCGGCGACCAGGGCATGCTCGGTTACGTGGCCGGCGTGCAGCGCAAGGAAATCCGCCAGGGCATCGCGTGCGTCAAGCACCAGAACATGTCCGGCTCGGATATCGGCGACGACCACAAGGAATACTTCAGCGGCGAAGCAGCGCTGAAGGCGGCGGGCAAGGACAACACGATGAACCAGTTCTCGTAATCGTCATACCCGCGGCACGACGCCAACCCGTTCATGACGGGTTGGCGTTTTTTTTATCCGCGTTTTATCCGCGCACCGCCTTCACGACGTACTGGCTCGTCGGCACCACGTCGATCTTGTCGAAGTCGATGAAGCGTCCGCAGCTGTCCATCATCTCCGCGACGTTGCGCTGGAATTTCTCCTCGTCGCCGACCGCATCGAAGAACGCGTACGGATCGGTCATCGCCGCGGCCGGGAAGCACTCCTCGACGATCGCGTCGTAGCCGGGCGCCGCATGCGTGAGCGCGCGCACGACCACGTTCTGCACGTACAGGAAGTTATCCTGAGTATCGATCGCGACGCGCGTGTGATGGCCGTTCCACACATCGAGCCACGCTTCGTGCGTGAGGCGCGGCGGGCGCTTCAGGAACGCGAGCTGCGAGAAGCCGCTGGTGCGCTCGCCGGGCCGCGCCGGAAAGCGCGTGTTCGGAATCGGCTGCGATTCGGTGACCAGATACGCGGCCATGTGCGGGACGGCCGCGCGCACCGCGTCGTCGAACGGTTGGCGGAACATCGGGTTCGCACTGTCGATCCATACCGCTACGATGCCGTCGATGCCCGGGTGCGTGTTGGTCTGCTTGAGGCCGGCGGCCGGCGCGACGTCGGCGTCGGCGACGTTCACCTGCACGCCGTGCGCGCCGAGCGACAGCAGCTTGTCGGCGAGCTGCGCGCGCACGCTGCGGCTCCACGGCTCGGGCGCGGCCTGCGCGTCGCGCCACAACACGTAAATGACTTTCTCCATTGCTCCGGCTCCAGGGGGGGAATGACGGGATCGGCGGCGCTGCCGCCGGGTTTCAGGAAGCGTTGACGGCCGAATCGGCCGGGCGCGTTGCGTCGTGCGCGTGCGGCGCGAAGCGGTTCGCGGTCAGCGTGAACGACGGCGGAATCGGCGATGTGACGGTTTCGAACAGGCGCTCGTGACGCGTCGCGTGAATGCGCCACACACCGTCGTGCTTCACGTACTGGTCGTCGTAGAACGCGGTGCCGTGCACCAGGTAGTCATCCTCGAGATTGATCGCGTGATCCTCGAGAAACCACACGCCGCACGCGTGACCGGCGGACACCAGCGTGAGCTCGGGATGATGGCCGTGATGCATCGTCAGGAAGGTCGGCTTGCCGATCAGCGCACGCAGGCTCGACACGAATGCGTCGCGGCCGTCGTACGCATAGCGGCCGCCTTGCAGGCGCACCTCGCAATCCCCGGTCAAGCATTGTTCGAGCAACGCCCAGTCGTGCGTGTCGATCGCGCGGAAATACCGGTACTTCAGCTGGCGGATCTGCTCGTACTCGTAGAGCGTGCGGGTCGTCTCGTCCATCGCCGTGTCTCGTGGTGGTGTCGTCCGATCTTAGGAACGAAGCCACTCATGTCACATCGTCTGTTCGGACGAACGCCGCGACGGCCGCGTGCATCTCCGCCGCCACGGACCATCGAGGTTCATCCAAACAGGTGATGGCCGGCCATTCGTGCGGCTGTAACGTGGCGTCGACGCGGCTTCGATCCGCGCACACGAGACCAAGGAGACGGCATGACCCCGATCGAACGAATGGAAGTGCGCGTGCGCAGGCTCGAGGACGCCGACGCGATTCGCCAGCTGAAGGCCCGCTACTTCACGTGCTGCGACCGGAAGGATCCGCAAGGGATGCGCGATTGTTTCGCGCCCGGCACCGTGCACATCGACTATGGCCGGATCGGCACGTTCGAGCATCGCGACGCGCTCGTCGACGTGTTCGAGCGGCTCGGCTGCCACCCGCACATCGTCGAGATGCACCACGGCGTGAATCCGCACATCACCGTGCTCGACGACACGCATGCGCGCGGCACGTGGGGCCTGCATTACCAGATGCTCGACACCGATGCGCGCACGCTCACGCAGCTCGGCGCGACCTACGACGATGAATACCGGAAGGTCGACGGCGAATGGAAGATCGCGGCCACGCGCTGCGTCGTCACGTCGACGCTGTCGGCCCGCTACGACGGCGATGCGCCTGGCGTGCTGTTCGCCGGCGCGCAGCCGCCTGCCGCATAACGAAACGACGCGCGCTCCCCGCGCCGGTCGAGAACATTCCCCCAGGAGACATCGAACATGACACAGAACCACGAGGCGCCGGTCGCCGTCGTGACGGGCGCGTCGCGCGGCGCAGGCAAGGGCATCGCGCGCGCGCTCGGCGCGGCCGGCATGACCGTCTACGTGACGGGCCGTTCGCAGCACGAAGGCGATGCGCCGCTGCCCGGCACGATCCACGAGACCGCGCGCGAGATCGACGCGCTCGGCGGCCGCGGGATCGCGGTCGCGTGCGACCACGCGGACGACGCGCAGGTGAAGGCGCTGTTCGAGCGTGTCGAACGGGAAAGCGGGCGGCTCGACATCCTCGTCAACAACGCGACGTACCTGCACGACCAGCTGATCCTGCCGGGCCCGTTCTGGGAGAAGTCGCTCGACCTCGTGAACATCCTCGACGTCGGGCTGCGTTCGGCCTATGTCGCGAGCTGGCATGCCGCGCCGCTGATGGCGAAGCGCCGCAGCGGGCTGATCGCGTTCACGTCGTCGTTCGGCGCGAGCTGCTACATGCACGGCGCCGCGTACGGCGCGCAGAAATCCGGTGTCGACAAGTTCGCGAAGGACATGGCGGTCGACTTGAAGCCGTTCGACGTCGCGGCCGTGTCGATCTGGATGGGGCCGCTGCGCACCGAGCGCACGACGCGCGTGTGGGACGAGCATCCGGACCTGTACAAGGAATTCTCGCTCGTCGCCGAAAGCCCGGAATTCACCGGCCGCGTGATTCATGCGATCCACGCCGATCCGCAGCGCATGGCGCTGTCCGGGCAGGTGCTGGTCGGCGCGGAAGCCGCGCTGCAGTACGGCATTTCTGATCTCGACGGCAAACAGCCGCCGTCGTACCGCGAACTGCTCGGCGGCCCCGTGCAGGCGCATCCGGCAATCGTCGCTTAAGGAGCGCGCATGGGCATGCTCAAGGGCAAGGTCGCGCTCGTGACGGGCGCGGGGCAGGGCGTCGGGCAAGGTGTCGCGCACGCGCTCGCAGCCGAAGGCGCGCAGGTGGCCGTGGTCGGCCGCACACGCGACAAGCTGGTCGCGACGTGCGATGCGATTCGCGCACGCGGCGGGGTCGCGGAGCCGTTCGTGTGCGACGTGATGGACGCCGCGCAGATCGCGCAGTGCGTCGATGCCGTGGTGGAGCGTTTTCGCGGCGTGCAGATCCTGATCAACAACGCGCAGGTCGTACCGCTCGGCCGCCTGCTCGACGTGACCGACGCGGATTTTCTCGCGGGCCTCGAATCGGGGCCGATCGCCACGCTGCGGATGATGCGTGCGTGTCATCCGCATCTGAAGGGCGATGGCGTGATCGTCAATTTCGCATCGTCGGCCGCGGTGCGCTGGGACACGTCGGGTTACGGCGCCTATGCGGCAACCAAGGAAGCGATTCGTGCGCTCACGCGTGCGGCGGCATGCGAATGGGGCGCCGACGGCATCCGCGTGAACGCGGTCGCGCCGCATGCGCTGTCGCCGGGGCTGAAGGGCTGGGTCGACGCGAACCCGGACGAGGCCGCGGCGTTCTTCCGCACGATCCCGCTCGGCCGCGTCGGCGACTGCGAGCAGGACATCGGGCGCGCGATCGTGTTTCTCGCGAGCCGCGATGCGGCCTACCTGACGGGCGCGACGCTGCCGCTCGACGGCGGGCAGGCGTACTGGGGCTGACGGCTGGCGCGGGATCGCCGCGTCGTCGTCAGCTCGTGATCGGCCGCGCACCGGCGTGCAGCCGGGCGTCGCGGCCGGCGAACGGAACTGGAACTGGAACCGGAACCGGAACTGAAATCGAAACGCATCGGAGAGAGAACGACATGAGTCGACTGGAAGGAAAGGTAGCGATCGTCACGGGCGGCGCGCGCGGAATGGGCGCGGCGACGTGCAGGCTGTTCGTCGAAGCGGGCGCGCGCGTCGTGATCGCCGACGTGCTCGACGCGGAAGGCGAGGCGCTTGCGCGCGAGCTCGGCGACGCCGCGCGCTTCATGCGGCTCGACGTGGCCGACGAAGCAAACTGGCAACGCGTGGCCGACGCGACCGTCGAGCAGTTCGGCCGCATCGACGTGCTCGTCAACAACGCGGCGGTGCTGATGTTCGGCGCGATCACCGAGTTGTCGAAACGCGATTTCGAGCGTGCGGTGTCGATCAATCTTGTCGGCACGTTCGTCGGCATCCATACGATCGCGCCGCGCATGATCGCGCAAAAGCGCGGGTCGATCGTCAACATTTCGTCGGTGGACGGGCTGCGCGGCGTGAATGCGCTGGCCGCCTACGTCTCGAGCAAATGGGGCGTGCGCGGGCTGACGAAGGTGGCGGCGCTCGAACTCGGCCACCAGGGCGTGCGCGTGAATTCGATCCATCCCGGTGGCGTGAACACCGCGATGTCGAACCCGACCGGCGCGCCGCTCGACGAAGTCAACAAGCACTACACGCACGTGCCGCTGCAGCGGGTCGGCTTGCCTGAGGAAATCGCGCGCGCGACGCTGTTTCTCGCGAGCGACGAAGCGTCGTACTGCAACGGCGCCGAGCTGTCGGTCGACGGCGGGATGGCGGCGGGCGCGTATTACCCCGGATTGCCCGGCGCGCCGTTTTGAGCGGTAGCGTACACAACGCGTGCGCGACGGATGTTTGTGTACGCAACCTAATTCAGGGTTTGCCTGAGTAGCGAAAACGCGAATTCGGACGGCGACGGTTCGGGTGCATCGCATGCGAACCTGTCGCGCCGGATTTTGCGCTTTTGCGAAACCCTTGCCGGACGGACGTTCCAGCCGTTTCGGCCCCAAAGCGCACGCGGCGGCGCAAAAAAAGGACCTGCCGGCAAGCGGCGTGCCGGCGCGTCGACACAGTTGTTTCTTGTTGCAACGCAACGCCAGCCCAATAACGGCGATGGTATGCTGGCCGATATGGAGTTGTACGGCAGGTTGCTTGCATGGCGAAACTCGCGTTCGCTCACTCATACGAGACATCACATTCTCTCGCCCGCATCGCGGCATCGACACGCGCTCCGCTCGCGCGTCCCGCCTTGCGCGTCGCTTCAACCTGCGCTCCGACCGCATTCCCCATCTCGCGGGCTCGCCCCGCATCCCCCATCCCCGCCCAATAATCTGGAGACATTCCCATGTCGCAAAACTCTTTGGCCGAAGCGACGCACGGCCCGCTGATCGCTCCCCCGGCATACGTCAAACATCGCAAGCTGATCGACTGGGTATCGCGCATCGCGGCGCTGACGGAGCCCGAGCGTGTCGTCTGGTGCGACGGCTCGCAGGAAGAGAACGACGCGCTGTGCCAGGCGATGGTCGACCAGGGCACGCTCACGCGCCTGAACCCGGCGAAGCGCCCGAACTCGTATCTCGCGCAGTCCGATCCGTCCGACGTCGCGCGCGTCGAGGACCGCACCTTCATCTGCACCGAATCGCCCGACGACGTCGGCCCGACCAACAACTGGATCGCGCCGGAAGAAATGCGCGAGACGCTGAACGGCCTGTTCCGCGGCTCGATGCGCGGCCGCACGCTGTACGTCGTGCCGTTCTCGATGGGCCCGCTCGGCTCGCCGATCGCGCACGTCGGGGTCGAGCTGTCCGACAGCCCGTACGTGGCCGTGAACATGCGGATCATGACGCGCATGGGCCGCGAGGTGTATGACGTGCTCGGCGAGGACGGCGAATTCGTGCCGTGCGTGCACAGCGTCGGCCATCCGCTCGAAGCGGGCCAGAATGACGTGCCGTGGCCGTGCAACCCGGTCAAGTACATCGTGCATTTCCCCGATACGCGTGAAATCTGGAGCTTCGGCTCCGGCTATGGCGGCAACGCGCTGCTCGGCAAGAAGTGCTTCGCGCTGCGCATCGCGTCGACGATGGGCCGCGACCAGGGCTGGCTCGCCGAACACATGCTGATCCTCGGCGTGACGTCGCCGGCCGGCAAGAAGTATCACGTCGCGGCCGCGTTCCCGTCCGCGTGCGGCAAGACCAACTTCGCGATGCTGATCCCGCCGCAGGGCTTCGACGGCTGGAAGGTCACGACGATCGGCGACGACATCGCGTGGCTGAAGCCCGGCCGCGACGGGCGCCTGTATGCGATCAACCCGGAAGCCGGCTTCTTCGGCGTCGCGCCGGGCACCGGCGTGAAGACCAACCCGAATGCGATCTCGACGCTGAAGGAGAACGTGATCTTCACGAACGTCGCGCTGACGGAAGACGGCGACGTGTGGTGGGAAGGCCTGACCGACACGCCGCCCGCGAAGCTGAAGGACTGGCAGGGCAACCCGTGGACGCCGGAGATCGGCAAGGAAACGGGCCGCAAGGCCGCGCATCCGAACTCGCGCTTCACGGCGCCGGCATCGCAATGCCCGTCGATCGACGCGGACTGGGAGAACCCGGCCGGCGTGCCGATCGACGCGTTCATCTTCGGCGGCCGCCGCTCGACGACCGTGCCGCTCGTGACCGAGGCGCGCGACTGGGTCGAAGGCGTGTACATGGCCGCGACGATGGGCTCCGAGACGACCGCCGCCGCGGCCGGCCAGCAGGGTGTGGTGCGCCGCGACCCGTTCGCGATGCTGCCGTTCTGCGGCTACAACATGAGCGATTATTTCGCGCACTGGCTGAATCTCGGCAAGCAGCTCGAAGGCGCGGGCGCGAAACTGCCGAAGATCTACTGCGTGAACTGGTTCCGCAAGGACGCGAACGGCAAGTTCGTGTGGCCGGGCTTCGGCGAGAACATGCGCGTGCTGAAGTGGATGCTCGATCGCCTCGAAGGCAACGGCGGCGGCGGCGAACATGCGTTCGGCGTGTCGCCGGCGTATGACGACCTGCACTGGGACGGGCTCGACTTCACGCGCGAGCAGTTCGAGGCGGTCACGTCGATGAATGCAGGCGAATGGCGCGAGGAACTGAAGCTGCATGCGGCGCTGTTCGACACGCTGAAGCTGCGTCTGCCGGCGGAGTTGACCGAGACGATGAAGAACATCGAACAGCGTATCGGCGGCTGACGATGCGAGTCGAAGTCACGCAGTAACGACGTAACGCCGTTGTGGCATGAACGTCCCGCCGCCGGCATGCATCGCCGGTGGCGGGACGTTTTCGCTTCTGCTTCGTTTCAGCGTCGCGCGTGCAACGCCGGCCGTGCGCTTACGCGCCGCACTGCGCGACCACTTCGTTCACCGCGCGCTGCACATCGCCGCGCCGATAGCGCAGCAGCGCGATATCGGCCGGGTCCGGCTCGTACGCCACGACGTTGCCGCGCCCCGTATAGATCGCGATGTCCGGCAGCAGCGGATGCTCCTGGTCGAGCGACGGCACCGGCTGCGGATTGCCGGCCGCGCGAAAGAACGCCGCGAAGTAGTCGGCGAAGCTCAGGTTCTCGTCGCCGACGAGATAGGCCTTGCCGGATTCGCCGCGTTGCAGCGCGCCCAAGATCGCTTCCGACAGCGATTGCGTCGAGATGAAGTTGCTGCCGCCGGCCGGCCCGTACACCGGCAGGCCCGCGAGCTTGCCCTGCGCATAGCCCGTGTACGCGGCGAACATCTCGTTGCGCAGCCCCGGCACCGAGCCGACCACGAACGGCGCGTTCACGCTGCATACCGCGAACGACGGCGATGCGAGCGCGCGCACGCGTTCGTCGGCGAGATGGCGCGAGCGCACGTACGGCACCGTGTCGACGAGCGCCGGCGCGACCTGCGGATAGAAGCTGCCGACCAGCACCGCGCGCTTTACACCCGCGTCGCGCGCGAGCGCGAAGAAGCGCGGCACCGCGTCGACGTTCGCGCGTTCCCAGTGCGCGGCTTCGTCGGTGCCGGGCGGCAGGTGGCGAATGTCGTTGCCGGCCGCGAACACGACCGCGTCGAATGGCGCGAGATCGTCGCGCGTGAAGTTGCCGGCCACGTAGTCGCGCAGCAGCACGTCGAATTGCGCGAGCGCGCTGCCCGGCGCGGGCGGCTTGCGCGCGGCGAGCGTCACGTCGTTGCCTTGCGCGCGCAGATGCAATGCGGCGTGGCCGCCGATGAGGCCGGTACCGCCGATGATCAGGATTTTCATGGTGTCTCCGGTGGCGGCGCAGGCGCGCCGCTTGAATTGAACCGATGATTGAACGGACGAATCCGTGCGGAACGTCGCTCAGAAATTGAAGCCGTTGCCGCTGACGACCGGCATGTTGGTCCAGAATCCGTTCGGATCGCGATACCAGCCGGCCGCCGCGAGTGCACCGCCGTCGACGTGCAGCGTCGTGCCGGTGACCCATGCGGCGAGCGGGCTCGCGAGGAACAGCGCGGCGCCCGCGATGTCGCCGGCCGCACCGAAGCGCCCGAGCGGAATCCAGCGCGGGACGTGCGCGCGATGCTCGGGCGCGACCATCGCGTTGACCGGCACCTGCGGCGTCTCGGTGGTCTCCGGCGCGATCTGGTTCACGCGGATGCCGGCCGGCCCGAGTTCGAGCGCGAGGCTTTTCGTGAAGCCGGTCAGCGCGGCCTTGAACGACGCGTACACGGTGCAGTTCGGAATCGCGCGAAAGCCCTCGATCGACGACACGCCGACGATGCTGCTGCCCGCGCCGCGCTTGCGCAGCAACGGCAGCATCGCGCGCGTGACGACGAACACCTGGCGCAGGTTCACGTCGAACAGCCGCGCGATGTCGTCGTCGGTATGGTCGTCGAACGGTTTCGCGATCTGCAGAAAATCGCCGACGTTGTTGACGAGCACGTCGAGCCCGCCGAAGCGGGCGTCGATCGTCCGCGCGAACGCGTTGACCTCGTCGCGGCGTGTGACGTCCACGGTGCCGACCAGCGCGTCGACGCCCGCGGCTTCGAGTGCCTGACGCACGTCCTGCGCGCGGGCGGGATCGACCTCGGCCACCACGACCCGCGCGCCCGCCGCGCCGAACGCTTGCGCGCATGCGCGGCCGATGCCCGCGCCGCCGCCGGTGACCAGCACGGTCTTGCCGGAAAAGGAAATCATCGGAACGCTACTCCTTCGAACGGAAAAGCCACGCGCCGCATCACAGCGACGCAACCAGTTGCGCGTTGTCGATCCGCAGCTCCGCGCCGTTCACGAAGCGCGATTCGTCGGATGCGAGGAACAGCACGAGATTCGCGACGTCCTGCGGATCGCACATGCGTGCCATCGGATCGTTGCCGATGCCGAGCTCGGCCGGATCGAGGCCGGGCATCAGCGCCTGCGTCATCGATGTCCAGATGCCGTCCGGATGGATCGAGTTGCAGCGGATCCGGTAGCCGCTGCGCTTGCAGTGCACGGCGACGCTGCGCGCGAGCGCCGTTACCGCACCTTTCGAGCCGGTGTACGCGCACATCATCGGCAGGCCGCCGAGCGCGGCGACCGACGACATCATCACGATCGAGCCCGGCGTGTCGTTGTGCTTCATCGCGCCGATCGCATACTTGCAGCCGAGAAAGTAGCCGTCCGCGTTGACACGCAGCACGCGTCGCCAGGTGTCGAGGCTCGTGTCCTCGATCGAGCCGACCGGGCAGATCGCCGCGTTGTTGACGAGCACGTCGAGGCGGCCGAAGCGCTCGAGCGTCGACGCGATCGCGTGCCGCCAGCCGTCTTCGTCGGCGATGTCCTGATGGACGAAGAGCGCGGTGTCGCCGATCTCGCGCGCGAGTGCGCGGCCCGCGTCCTCGTCGATGTCGGTGAGGACCACGCGCGCGCCTTCGGCGGCGAGCAGCAGCGCATCCGCGCGGCCGACCCCGCTCGCCGCGCCGGTGATCAGCGCGACCTTGTTTGCGACTCGATTCATGTCCGGTCGATTTCCTGTGACGTTGAAAGAAGGCGGGCGCTCATGCGGCGCCCGGCGCACGGCCGGCCCTGACCGCGTCGAGCGCGGCCGCGCCGTAGATCTGCGCGATGGTGGCGTCGACGCGCGGGTTGGCGCGCAGCTCGTGGCCGCCGTCGACCGCGAAGCTCTGGCCGGTGACCCAGCCCGACTCGGGGCCGGCGAGATAGCGCACCGCGTGCGCGATCGCTTCCGGCTCGCCGAGTGAGCCGAGCGGAATCTGGTCGAGGAAGCTGTCGACGAGCGCCCGGTTGTCGAACATCGGCGCGGTGGCCTCCGAGCGCGTGAGGCCCGGTCGCACCGCGTTCACGCGGATCCTCGCGCCGGCCAGTTCCTCGGCGGCCCCGCGCACCAGCGCTTCGAGCGCGGCCTTCGCGGTGCAGTACGCGGTCAGCCAGCGGAAATTGATCTGCGCGGCCGTCGACGAGATGCAGACGATCGTGCCGCCGCCGCTGTCGGCGAGCCGTGGCGCCGCGTGACGGATCGCGGCGAACGCGCTGTTCAGGTTCAGCTCGATTTCCGCGCGGAAGCTGTCGGCGTCGTGCATCAGCAGCGGCCGGAACCCGGCGCCGCCGACGGTCGGCACGACGATGTCGAGCCGGCCGTCGAGCGCCCACGCGGTATCCAGCGCCGCCTGCAGGTCGCCGTCGTCGCACGCGTCGCCGGCATCGATCGCGACGCGGCTGCCGGGCAGCGTGTCGGTCAGGCGCCGCTGCGTGCGTTCGAGTGCATCGCGGCGGCGGCCCATCAGCACGACGGCCGCGCCATCGGCGGCAAGCGCGTGCGCACAGGCCGCGCCGATGCCGCCGGCGCCGCCCGTGACGAGCGCGGTGCGGCCGGCGAGGGGAAGGGATGCGCGCATCGTTCAGCCCTCCAGCGGCAGGTCTTGCGACCAGTCGACGTGCAGCGTGCGCGCGGCGAAGCGCCACGTGCCGCCGTCGAGCACGCAGCGGTCGCGATAGCGCAGCCCCCAGTCGAGCTTGCGCTTCACGCCGTCGCGCACGTACACGTGGCACGCGAGGCAGTAGGTCTCGACGTCGGCCTCACCGCCGTCGAGCGTGGCGAGCTGGTTGTGCACGTGATGCTGGGTGGTTTCGTAGCGCTCGATCACGCGCATGCCGGCGACGATCGCATCGCGGTCGTCGAAACGGAAACCGGGGCCGTCGAGCTGGGCGTCGGCGGTGAAGAGGGTGGCGAGGCGCGGCCAGTCGCGCCGGTCGACGGCCTGCGCGTAACGGCACGCGAGTTCGTACAGCGCGTGGCGGGGATTCGAATCGGTCATGCGGTACTCCCGTGAATGAACGGAAAGACTCGGCCGCGCCGCGAGCGCGGACGCGACGGCATTGCGACGTCGACCCGCAGGTTCGCATCCGGCCGCGCGATCCTCATCATCCATACGGAGCAGGGGCACGATCAGGGAAAACACCGGCGCGATGGCCGCGCATCGTCCGATGGTGCGATGCAGCGGTGAACGCGCGGCGCGTGCCCGAAGATCGCGCGCCCCGTCACGACGGGCTGAGGCACGCGGTTTTCCAATCGCGACGCCGCTGCCACCGCTCGACGATGCTGCGGCGCCGCACGTCGCGTCAGGGCCGCTTCGCGTTTGCCCCTAGTCGAAATGGACGATGGCCGGCGGGCCGGCGCTGGCTACCGTGCAGTCATCCGGTGCGGTTGCCTGTTTGCCCGAGGCCAGTGCACCGGACACGAACCGCGATAGCGGCCAACCGGAGGGGACACGATCATGAGACTGACGACTCGCAAGCTGTGCGTATTGGCGATGGGCGCGTTCGCGGCGATGGTGATGGCGCGATATGGCGCCGATCAGGTCCCGGCGCCGCCGTATGCGGCCGGCATCCTGCAATGCCGCTCGCTCGATGCGAACGGCCTGCCGACCGGTTGCGTGCCGATCGATCCTTCGCGCTTCGGTTTCGCCGCACTGCGCGGCATGTGACGACGGCGCGGCCGCGTGCCGCGCCGACTCGATGTCACGTTGACGCCGTCACGATGCGACGGCGACCGGGTGGACGGCGTTCGCGCAGCGCAGTGTCGCGGCGCGGCACGCTCGCGGCAGTTCGTCCGGCGTGTGCATGCCCCCGGCTTGGCTCGCCGCTGCCGCTCGATTTCCCCGTCGACGACGCGGCGTTCGCGTGCCTGCGATCGCTCGCATCGACGACGTGCCGGCCTGCCGGGCCGGCCGCGCTGCGCCCCGACCGCCGCTTTTCACCGAATCCCTTCACGCAGACCCTTGCCTCCATGTCATCCGAATATTCCCTCGCTCGCCCCCTGAATATCCGCGACGTCCATCGCTGGGACGCCGAACACGACGTCGTGATCGTCGGCTTCGGCGCGGCTGGCGCGTGCGCGGCGATCGAAGCCGCGAGCGCCGGCGCCGACACGCTGATCGTCGAGCGCGCGTCGAGCTACGGCGGCACGAGCGCGCTGTCCGGCGGCGAGATCTACCTCGGCGGCAGCGGCGGCACGCCCGCGCAGCGGCAGGCCGGCTTCAGCGACGACACCGAGGACCTGTACCGCTACCTGATGCTTGCGGGCGGCCGCGACGCCGACGAGGCGAAGGTGCGCCTCTATGCGAACGAGAGCCTCGCGCATCACGACTGGCTGGTCGCGCAGGGCGTCACGTACAAGAACACGTTCATCGCCGAGCGGATCGTCGAGCCGGAAACCGACGACTGCCTGATCTGGTCGGGCAGCGAGGAGGCCTGGCCGTTCAGCGAGAGCGCGAAGCCTTGCCCGCGCGGCCACACGCCGCAATGGCCGGGCTGGGGCAGCGGGCAGATGCTGATGCGCGTGCTGGCCGAGCGCGTGCAGGCGCTCGGCGTGTCGACGCGCTACGACACGCGCGCACAGGCGCTGATCGTCGACGATGCCGGCGCGGTGCGCGGCGTCGTGCTGCGGGCGTACGGCGAGACGGCGTTCGTGCGGGCGCGCCGCGCGGTGATCCTGTGCGCGGGCGGCTTCGCGATGAACCGCGACATGGTGCGCCGGCATGCGCCGCAGTTCCTGCGCTCGGCCGAACCGATCGGCAGCCCCGGAGACGACGGCTCGGGCATCCTGCTCGGCCAGAGCGCGGGCGGCGCCGCGATCCACATGGACCAGGGTTTCGTCAGCCTGCCGTTCTACGCGCCCGAATCGCTGATCCGCGGAATCTTCGTGAACGCGCGCGGGCAGCGTTTCATCAACGAGGACGGCTATCACGGCCGCACGGGCCACCACGCGTTCCACCAGGCCGACGACCGGATCTACCTGCTGGTCGACCAGGCGACCTACCAGGAGCCGCCGGACATCGCGCGGATCAGCATCGCGGCGGCCGGCGAGACCTGGGACGAAGTCGAGCGCGACCTGCAGATGCCGGCCGGCACGCTGACGGCGACCGTCGACGTCTACAACCGTCACGCGGCCGAAGGCGTCGATCCGCTGTTCCACAAGGCGAGGAAGTGGCTGAAGCCGCTGATCGAGCCGCCGTTCGTCGCGCTCGATTGCCGGATCGATTACGCGTTCTACCCGCATTTCACGCTGGGCGGGCTCGATACGCTGCCGACCGGGCAGGTGCTCGACGCGGCGCGCACACCGGTGGCGGGCCTCTATGCGGCCGGCCGCACGACCTGCGGGCTGCCGCGCTGGGGTGCCGGGTACAGCTCGGGATTGTCGCTGGCCGATGCGACGTTCTTCGGCCGGCAGGCAGGTCGTCATGCCGCAAGTGCGGCGAGCGACGCGTTGCACGGCGTCGCGTAGCGTCGCCTGCGTGGAGCACGGATCGCGGATCGCAGAACGCACACGGCAAAACACGACGCCCCGGGCAACCGCGTTGCACCGGGGCGTCGTCGTTTCAGCGAGGCGTCAGCCGTTCGTCAGCCGAGATCGAGCGCGTTCGTCAGGTCGCCCGGCGGCGTCGCGCCGCGCGCCGCGAACGCCTTGTCGCGCGCGGCGACGCCGTCGAGCGGCGCGAGCCCGTGCACGCGGCTGATGAAGCGCAGGATCGAGTTCGTGTCGTACATCGTGTGGTCGACGTAACCCTTCTTCGCGAACGGCGAGATCACGAGCGCCGGAATCCGCGAGCCGGGGCCCCAGCGATCGCCGACCGGCGGCGCGACGTGATCCCACCAGCCGCCGTTCTCGTCGTGCGTCATCACGATCACCGTGTTCGCCCACTGCGGGCCGCGCCGGATGCGTTCGATCACGTGCGCGATGTGGCGATCGCCGGATTCGACGTCCGCATAACCCGCGTGCATGTTCAGGTTGCCCTGCGGCTTGTAGAACGCGACGGCCGGCAGGCGGCCTGCGTCGATGTCGGCGATGAAATGATTGGTCGACGGCTCGTCGCCGAGGCCCGCGTCGCGCAGGTGCTTGCGGCGCGCGTCGGTGCCCGGCGCGTAGTTCGCGAAGTAGTTGAACGGCTGGTGGTGGTACTGGAAATCCGGCACCATGCCGGTGTCGCGGTGCTCGAGCGCGTACTGCCACGCGCCGCTGTACCACGCCCAGTCGACGTTTTTCTCCGACAGGCGGTCGCCGATCGTCGCATGGCCTTGCGGCGGGATCACGCGATGATCGGACGGATCCGCATACGCGGCGTTGCCCGGATCGGCCGGCGGCACGTAGCTCGGCTGATACGGCGGCGCCATCGTGTTGACGCCGTAGCCATCGGGCGTCAGCGGGCCGTCGACCGCGAACTTCGGCGGGCCGTCGAGCGCGGACGCGGGCGAATCGGCGGCGAGCGTCAGGCGCGTGCCGGCCGGATCGTCGCCGTCGACCTTCGACAGCAGCTTCGCCGCATGCGGATGCTTGTGCGCATCCGGATACATCGGCGGCTGCGCGGAAATCAGGAACATGTGGTTCAGCCACGACCCGCCGAAGGCCGCCATGAAGAAGTTGTCGCACAGCGTGTATTGCCGTGCGAGGTTCCACAGCCGCAGCGTGTCGGCGGAATTGCGGTAATGGCCCATCACGAGGCCGCCGGAATCGGCCCACGCGGCGAACTGGTCGTTGCGGCCCGCGGCGATCTGCATCTGGTTCTGGTAGAAGCGGTGCCACAGGTCGCGCGTGATCACGCCGTTCGGCAGCGGCTTGCCCTGCGCGTCTGCGATCCGGAACGGCGCGTTCGGCAGCTTGTCGATGTCGCGCTCGGCGATCGCGTAGCGCTGGCCGCCGACTTCCTGCGCCTGCGGCACGAGCCCGCCCCAGATCTTCGGCAGCACCGGCAGCGGCGTCTTGCCGTCGCGATCGAGCTGCCGCGCGTGCTCGGGTTTCACCTCGCTCAGCGGATATTGCACGCCCGGGAAATCGCCGTACAGGTTCGCGAAGCTGCGGTTCTCCGCATAGATCACGACGATGTGGCGCACCTGCCGGCGCAGCGCGTCGTCGAGCCGCAGGTCGGCGGCCGAGCGCGGCGCGCTGCCCGGCGTGGTCTCGCAGCCGCCGAGCGCGACGCCCGCGCCGAGCGCGGCGAGGCCGCCGAGCATGCGGCGGCGGTCGGGATCGGCGGGAAGGTCGTCGGGGCGATCGGGGGTGTCGTTCACGTCGTGTGCTCCTCGGATGGGCGGTTGTCGTTCGATGCGCGGCAGCGTCGCACAGCCTGCCGCGACGCGCGGCGGGACGCAACGGCCGGCGTCGCGCCCGGGCGCGGGCGACGCCGGCTGTCACTAAAATGTCACGAACGCGACTATAACGCGGCCGGCGGCGTCGATGAAAGGCGTTTGTCGGACAATGCGCGACGTCCGCGCGCGAACTAGACTTGAATCACGGGCGGCGCGTTGCGGCGCGCTGCCCGCGCGAACGGCGCCCGGCGGCGCCGTCGCGGTGTCATTCATGCGACGAAACGAGGCGACGATGGCGCGGATCCATTCCGTTTGCGCGTGGCCGGCGATGCCGCGCGCCGACCGGGCGCGCGTGCACGCGTAAGCGCGCGCGTCGACGCGCGCGGCCGGCCCGATGCCATGGACAGGAAATTCGATTACGCAGGATTGCTGATCGCGGCGGGCTTCTTCGTGCTGTTCGCCGCGCAGTTGCTGATGCTGCGTCCGGCGTCGACGATGATCGCGTACAGCGACTTCCACCGGCTCGTCGCCGCGCGGCTCGTCGACGATCTCGAGATCGGGCCGGCGACGATCACGGGCACGCTGACGATGCCGCAGGCCGGCACGCTGCTGCCGGCGTCCGAAGTCGCGGCCGTGAAGTCGGACGGCACGCCGCCGCGCTTCAGCACCAACCGCGTGACCGACCCGCAGCTGATCGACACGCTGACCGCCGCCGGTATCCGGTTTCACGGCGCGTCCGACACCGGCTGGATCGCGTCGCTTGCGTCGTGGCTGGTGCCGCTCGTCGCGTTCGTGTTCATCTGGAACCTGATGCTGCGCAAGCGCGGCGGGCTGCAGGATTTCACCGGGATGGGCAAGAGCCGCGCACGCGTGTACGTGCAGCAGGAAACCGGCATCACGTTCGACGACATCGCGGGCATCGACGAGGCGAAGGCCGAGCTGCAGCAGCTCGTCGCGTTCCTGCGCAACCCCGATCGCTACCAGCGGCTCGGCGGCAAGATCCCGAAGGGTGTGCTCGTCGTCGGCGCGCCCGGCACCGGCAAGACGCTGCTCGCGCGCGCGGTGGCCGGCGAGGCGGCCGTGCCGTTCTTCTCGATCAGCGGCTCGGCGTTCGTCGAGATGTTCGTCGGTGTTGGCGCGGCGCGCGTGCGCGACCTGTTCGAGCAGGCGCAGCAGAAGGCGCCGTGCATCGTGTTCGTCGACGAGCTCGACGCGCTCGGCAAGGTGCGCGGCGTCGGCCCGATGTCGGGCAACGACGAGCGCGAGCAGACGCTCAACCAGCTGCTCGTCGAGATGGACGGCTTCCAGGCCGGCTCCGGCGTGATCATCATGGCCGCGACCAACCGGCCGGAGATTCTCGATCCCGCGCTGCTGCGCCCGGGCCGCTTCGACCGTCACATCGCGATCGACCGGCCCGACGTGAACGGCCGCCGCCAGATTCTCGGCGTGCACGTGAAGCGCGTGAAGCTCGCGGCCGAGGTCGATCTCGGCGAACTCGCGTCGCGCACGCCGGGCTTCGTCGGCGCCGATCTCGCGAACGTCGTCAACGAAGCCGCGCTGCATGCGGCGGAACTCGGCAAGCCGGCGATCGGGATGGACGACTTCGACGAGGCGATCGACCGCGCGCTGACGGGCCTCGAGCGCAAGAGCCGCGTGATGAACGCGCAGGAGAAGCTGACGATCGCCTATCACGAAGCCGGCCATGCGCTCGTCGCGGAAAGCCGCGCGCATTGCGATCCGGTGAAGAAGGTGTCGATCATTCCGCGCGGCGTGGCCGCGCTCGGCTACACGCAACAGGTGCCGACGGAGGATCGCTACGTCCTGCGCCGCAGCGAGCTGCTCGATCGGATCGATGCACTGCTCGGCGGGCGCGTCGCGGAAGAACTCGTGTTCGGTGACGTGTCGACGGGCGCGCAGAACGACCTCGAACGCGCGACCGCGATGGCGCGCCACATGGTCATGCAATACGGGATGAGCGAGAAGATCGGGCTCGTCAGCGTCGACGACGGCGAAACGCGCACCGGCATCCCGGGCGCATGGCATGCGGGCGAGGGCCGCTGCAGCGAGCACACCGCACGGATGATCGACGACGAGGTGCATACGCTGTTGACCGACGCGCATGCGCGCGTCGCGGCAACGCTCGGTGAACGCCGCGATGCGCTCGAGCGGATCGCGCGACGGCTGCTCGAGCGCGAAGTGCTCGAACGCGACGCGTTGCAGGCGCTGATCGACGGGCGCGAGGCGCCGGTCGCCGAATCTTCCCTGACCGATCGCGGGCCATGCACGAGCGCGAATGCGCCGGAGCAAGCGTCGGCGATCGAGCGCGATTTCGTCGCATACGGGCCGCCGCGCGAACCCGAACGCTGAAGCGCGGACCGCTCGCGCAGCCGGCGGGCGGCCATGATCGCGCCGCGCCTTCGCTGCAATTCGCACTTGCCGGCACGCCGTTGCGCCGGCGTTCTCTTTCCCTTTTTCGAGTCACGGAGTCGCCATGAGCGAGGCACACGTATCGGTGGATGTCGCGCAGCATGCGCGTTTCAGTTTCGAAGTCACGTTTGCTGGCACCGAGCTTTCGCCGGTGCTCACCGACGAGCCGCCGCCGCTCGGTGCCGGCCGCGGCCCGAACCCGGTCCGGCTGCTGGCCGCGGCGGTCGCGAGCTGCCTCGCGGCGAGCCTGTTGTTCGCGCTCGAGAAACAGCGCGTCGATCCGCAGCCCGTCACCGCGCATATCGACGTCGACATGGTGCAGAACGACGCGGGCAGGGTGCGCGTCGGCGCGATGGCCGTGACGTTGTCGGTCGGCAAGGCATGGGCCGATCTCGCGGCGGCGACGCGCATGCTCGACCGGTTCGACGCGTATTGCGTGGTGACCGAGAGCATGCGCGAAGGCATTCCGATCGCGGTGGCGGTGCAGGACGTGAACGGTGCGGTGCTCGACCGCGAGACGACCGGCGTGTAAGCGAGCGGCAGGACGCGGCGCGTCAGGACACGGTCGCGGCGGCGACTTCCGCCGCCTCGGCGAGCGCCTCGAGAAAGCGCGTGCGCCACCAGTGCACGTCGGTCTTGCGCACGATCGCCATCAGTGCGTCGTGACGCTGGCGGCGTTCGTCGAGCGGCATCGTGAGCGCGCGCTGGATCGCCTGCGCGGTGCCCTGCGTGTCGTACGGATTGACGAGCAGCGCAGGCTTCAGCTGCTCGGCCGCGCCCGCGAAACGCGACAGCACGAGCACGCCCGGGTCGGCCTCGTCCTGCGCGGCGAGAAACTCCTTCGCGACCAGGTTCATCCCGTCGCGCAGCGGCGTGACGAGCGCGACGCGGCTCGCGCGGTACAGGCCCGGCAAGCGCTTGCGCGCGACCGTGCGGTGGATGTAGCGCATCGGCATCCACTCGAGTTCGCCGTAATCGCCGTTGATCGCGCCGCACAGGCTGTCCATCTCGCGCCGCAGGTCGTCGTACGCGCCGAGATCCTCGCGGCTCGGCGCGGCGATCTGGATCAGCGTCGCGCGGTCGCGGTTCTCCGGATACTGTTCGAGCAGCTGACGGAACGCGTGCACGCGCTGCGGCAGCCCCTTCGTATAGTCGAGCCGGTCGACGCCGACGAGCAGCTGGCGGCGCGAATACTCGTCGCGCATCCGCTCGAACATGTCGATGCCGTCGCGATTCTCCGCGAGCGCCGTGAACTCGTCGACGTTGATGCCGATCGGAAACGCACCGGCCGACAACGTGCGGCCGAACGCGCGCAGGCGGCCGTCCGGCAGCCGCGCGGCGCCGGCTTCCGCCTCGACGTAGTGCTCGAAGTGAAGCAGGTCCGATTCGGTCTGGAAGCCGACGAGATCGTAGGCGAACAGCGAGCGCATCAGCCACTCGTGCTCCGGGATCGCGGCCATGATCGGCGGCGGCGGCATCGGAATGTGCAGGAAGAAACCGATCGGGTTCGTGCAGCCCGTCGCGCGCAGCTCGGCGGCGAGCGGAATCAGCTGATAGTCGTGGACCCAGACGATATCGTCGGGGCGCAGCAGCGTGCTCAGCTTGCGCGCGAACAGCTGGTTCACGCGCCGGTATCCGTCCGCGAAGCGGCGGTCGAACTGTGCGAGATCGAGGCGGTAGTGGAACACCGGCCACAGCACGTTGTTCGAGTAGCCGAGGTAGTACGCGTCGTAATCCTGCGGATCGAGATCGATCGTCGCGAGCTGGATGCCGCCGACGTTCTGGATCTGCACGTCTTCGCCGTGCGCGGGATGGTCGCCGTCGCCGCGCAGCCTGCCGCTCCACCCGAACCAGACGCCGCCCGATTCCTGCAGGCTGTCTTTCACGGCCACGGCAAGCCCGCCTGCCGCGGCCTTACGGGGATCTGCAATACGATTGGATACGACGACGAGTCGGCTCACCAGCTCTCCTGCGAATGGTTGGGGAAGGTTCGTGCGGCCAGGGCGTGAGGCGGACGCCGCCATCGACGCGTGGCGCGATGGGGCCGCGATACGAGCGGACGGGAATCAGGGCGCGCGATTCGCCGTCCGAACGTGGAGTGCTTTTTTTAGGATACTCGTCATTCGGCTGATTTAAAAGTGCATGACCGGGATCAATGATCCTGGCTATCGGTGCGATGCAGTGCGATGCGCGGCGTTCCGCGCGTTCGACCGGCAGGACCGGAAATTGCACGGCACTGCAGCGGCCGTGTGCGCAACGGAAGGTGGAGGGGCGGAGAAGGGAGAGCGAAGGCGAGGGCGATCGATCGTGTTCGGTCACGCCGGCGCGGTCGATCGCGACGGTTTCGATCGACGCAGGCTGGCTGCGCCGATCGATCATGGCGGGCGTTGGCGACGCGCGGGACGCGTGGCGCGAACGCACCGGCGCGCGATCAGAACGTCGTGCGCAGGCCGGCCATCACGCTTCGGCCGCCTTCCGGCGCGAAGCCGCGCACGACCGAGGTCGCATAGCGGATCTCCTGGTTCGTCAGGTTGTCGCCGCGCAGGTACGCGAGCCAGTGCGTCGCGCCGACACGGAACTTGTACGTCAGCATCACGCCAAGCGACGTGTAGCCGTCCGTCGGAAAGTCGTTGTCGGGCACACGATGCTGCGACCACGCGTGCGTGACCTGCGCGCGTGCGCCGAACGGGCCGTAGCCGTAGTCGGCCGCGAGCGTCACGCGCAGCGGCGCGATCCGCGGCAGCGGCTGGCCGGTGTCGACGTTGCGCGCATGCGTGTAGTCGGCGGTCAGTTCCAGGTCGACCGTATGGCCGCGCTGCGCGAACGCGCGCCATTTGCCGTCGAGTTCGACGCCATAGAACTCGGCGCGCACGCCGCGATAGATTGCTTCGTTGAGCGTATCACCGGCGCCGGGCGCGACCGGTTCGCCGTCGCCGTTCACGACGCGGCCCGTGTTGTACTCGGTCAGGTAGTTCGAGAAGCGGTTGTAGAACACGCCGACGCTGCCGCGGTTCGGGCCGCTCGCGTAGCGCAGCGACAGGTCGGTCGACACGGCCTTTTCCTTCGACGCGTTCGGGTTGCCGATCAGGAACTGGCCGGTCGCATCGTGCGGGCCGTTCGAGTACAGCTCGTAGAAGGTCGGCGCGCGCTCCGTGTAGGCGACGTTCGCCGCGACCGACCATACGGGCGTCAGCGAGAACAGCGCGCCGGCCGAGACGCTGCCGGCATTGAAGTCGCGCGGCTGCGCGAGCGCGAATTTCTCGACGCCGGCCGGATCGGGATCGACCTTCACGTGCTCGAAGCGCCCGCCGACGCTCAGCTTCAGCGCCGGGACGACCTGCCATTCCTCGAGACCGAACAGCGCGACGCTGTTCGTGCGCGTCGACGGCACGAGCGTTTCGTCGCCGAGCGCCGAGAACGTGTTCTGGCCGAACTGCACGCCGATCGCGCCTTCGAACGGGCCGATCCTGCGATGCCGCGCCTCGATGCGCGCTTCGTAGCCGCGGTTGCGGAAGGTGGTGGCGGTCTCGCCGTTGTCGACTTCCTTGTGGCGATAGTCGGTGTACGCGAAGTCGAACTTCAGCTTCGTGAACGGGCCGCTCAGGTTGCGTATCTCGGACGCGAACGCGAGCCGTTCCTGGCGCATCCGCAGGCGCACGTCGTCCTCGGCGACGGAGCCGTAGTTCGACTCGTAGCCGCTGTACGACAGGCCCGCGAAACCGTCGGCCCACGTGTACGACGCGCCGAGCGCGCCGCCATGCACGCGGCCGTCGCTGTTCGGCACGTTGCCGTACGGTTGCGGCGTATCGGGATCGTCGATCGCGCGTTGCTGGCTGCTGCGTGCGTAGCCGGGAATCCGCAGCTTGCTCGTTTCACGGTCGAACGCGTCGACATGGAACGCGAAGCGGCCGTTGCCGCCTTCGACCTGCGCCGCGCCCGCGCGCACCGAGTTCGCGCCGCCGTAGCGCGCGTCGAGCGCGCCCGTCACGCCTTCGATCGCTTCGCGCGGAATCCGGTTGTCGATCGTGTTGACGACGCCGCCGACCGCGTTGCCGCCGTACAGCAGCGCGGCCGGACCGCGCACGATCTCGACGCGCTCGATCGACAGCGGATCCTGCGGCACCGCGTGGTCGTACGACAGCGACGACGCGTCGTAGGCGGCGACGCCGTTCTGCAGCAGCCGGATCCGGTCGCCGTCCATCCCGCGAATGATCGGGCGGCCGACCATCGGCCCGTAGGTGGTGGTCGACACGCCGGGCAGGCCGTTGAGCGTTTCGCCGAGCGAATCGGCCTGGCGGCGCGTCAGCGCATCGCCGGACAGTTGCGCGGTCGGCGCGATCAGCTCGGTGTCGCCGAGCGGGTTCGCGGTCACGAAGATCGGCGCGAGCGGTGTGGTCTGTGGCGGCGAAGACGGGGCGGGCGTCTCGGCCTGCGCGTGCGCGACGGCGGCGAACAGCATCAGCGAAACGGGCGAGAGCGGGCGAAGCGGTAGACGAGGGAGGTCGCGCATGGTCGGTGAATCGGTTGGTATCGGATCGGAAAGCGAGCCATGCGGGTCAAGGCTGGATACGATATATTGTTGCATTCGCGGCGCGTAATGACCCGGTTGGATTGGACTCGGCGTAACCCGGCCACCGGGTTGAGAGGGTTTTAGGTGGACGAGGTCGCGAAATGATATGTTATATCATTTCAAATTCAAAGCGAAACGGCGGCATGCCGCAGGGTTTCCGACAAGCTGCGGAAACGGCGGCGAAAGCAGAGCCGGGCCGTCAAACCCGCGCCGGCACTGGTGGCCCACGCAACAGGTCTCGCGATGAATCTGTCACTGTCGCGCGCGTTTCCCGCTCCGTTGATACGCATCAAGTCGTTCCGGTTTCGAGCCCGGATACTGGCCCGGTCATCGACCAGACAGGAGCGACGCATGACTCAAACCATGAAGGCGGCGGTGGTCCACGCGTTCGGCGAACCGTTGCGCATCGAGGAGGTGCCGGTCCCGACGCCGGGCCCGGGCCAGATCCTCGTCAACATCAAGGCTTCGGGCGTCTGCCACACCGACCTGCACGCAGCCGACGGCGACTGGCCCGTGAAGCCGACGCTGCCGTTCATTCCGGGCCACGAAGGCGTGGGCGTCGTCGCGGCGGTCGGGGCGGGCGTCACGCACGTGCGCGAGGGCGACCGCGTCGGCGTGCCCTGGCTCTATACGGCATGCGGTCACTGCGAGTACTGCCACACCGGCTGGGAAACCCTTTGCCACGGACAGCAGAACACCGGCTATTCGGTCAACGGCAGCTATGCGGAATACGTGCTGGCCGATCCCGACTACGTCGGCCATCTGCCCGCGCAGGTCGCGTTCGACGAGATCGCGCCGATCCTGTGCGCGGGCGTGACCGTCTACAAGGGCATCCGCGTCACCGACACGCGTCCGGGCCAGTGGCTCGCGATTTCGGGCATCGGCGGGCTTGGCCACGTGGCCGTGCAGTACGCGCGCGCGATGGGCCTGCACGTCGCGGCGATCGACGTGTCTCCCGCCAAACTCGCACTCGCGCGCGAACTGGGCGCCGAACTGACGATCGATGCGTCGGCCGACGATCCGGCGAAGGTGATCCAGAAGGAGATCGGCGGCGCGCATGGCGTGCTGGTGACGGCCGTGTCGCGCAGCGCATTCGCGCAGGCGCTCGGGATGGTGCGGCGCGGCGGCACGGTGGCGCTCAACGGCTTGCCGCCCGGCGATTTCCCGCTGCCGATCTTCTCGACGGTGCTGAACGGCATCACGGTGCGCGGCTCGATCGTCGGCACGCGGCGCGACCTGCAGGAATCGCTCGACTTCGCGGCGGACGGGCTGGTGCGCGCGCATATCCATCGCGACCGGCTCGGCAACATCAACGACATATTCGCGCGGCTGCGCGAAGGGAAAGTCGACGGTCGCATCGTGCTGACCGACATGCATTGACGCGCACTCGGGAGCGCTGCCGCGACGCAACGGACGTCGCGGCGGCGCTATGCTCACCCACGCATCACGGCGCGAAGAACACGTCGGTGCGGTTCGTCAGGTTGCCCGCGTTGGTCTGGACGAAGAACGGATGGAACGACGACGACGGCAGCACGTCGAGCCCCTGGTAATCGCCGATGAAGAAGCCTTCCGCATTCGGCGCGAGCTTCATGTCGAACGGGCCGCCGACGCGCCGCTCGTCCGCGAACGTGGTGCCGTTGTCGTGCGAGATCTTGCGCCAGAACCCGGTCGGCAGCGTCGTCGTATTGCCGGCCAGCAGGTCGCGGAAATCATAGTGGGTGACCATCACCGAGCCGGCATTGTCGACGCGCACCGACGGATTGAACGCGGGACGCCCGGTCGGCGTGTTCACTTGCAGCGGCGCGCTCCAGCTCGCGCCGCCGTCCTTCGACGTCGACAGCGCGATCTCGTCGTAGTTGCCGCCGTTGAAGCGGCTGTCCTGCCATACGACGTAGAGCTGCCCCGACGCCGGATCGATCGCCGGTTCCGGAATGATGTCGCCGGTGCGTACCGGTTCGCCGGTGTTCGGATCGGTCACGCCGACCGTCTGCAGCCCGGCGATCACCTGCGGTTTCGTCCAGGTCGCGCCGTCGTCGGTCGACTTGACGAACGCGACCTTGCCGGCCGCCTTGTTGAACGGCGGCTGGATCAGGTCGAAGAAGTCGTAGAGCGTGCCGGTCTTCGGATCGACGACGATCTGGTTGCCGATCGTCTGCTGGCGCGACGGCACGTTGACGATCACCTTCGCACGGCTCCACGTCTTGCCGCCGTCGACCGTCTTCGAGAAGAACGTCGGCCCGCGGTATGCCTGCGTGTGCAGGTTCGCATACGGGTTGCCGTTCGGCAGTTCGAGGCGGTCCCACACCGCGTAGGCCGTGCCGGCCTTCACCGGGTTCGCCGTCACCGACTCCTTGTCGTTGAAGAACTGCGTCGTCGGTTCGTCGTTCGCGATCAGCACGGCCGGGCTGCTCCATGTCTGTCCGCCGTCGGTCGACACCGAGGCCGCGACCGCGTTGCTGTTGTTCGACTGGTTGAACGAGATCGATACCGAATACGCGGTGCCGTCCGGACCGAACGACACCCACGGATCGGACGCGCGCTCGTACTTGAGCCCGCCCGGCGCGCAGGCGCTGAACGGCTGCGGCGTGCGCGCCCAGGTCGCGCCGCCGTCGAACGTATAGCCCGCGACGAGCCCGTGGGCGCCGCCGTTCGACCAGCGGTCCTGCTGCCACACGCCGATCATGTTGGTCGGGTTCGCCGGATTGACCGACAGCCACGGTTCGACCTCGGCGTTCACGTAGTTCGTGCCGGGGCCGCCGATGGTGCAGGCGGCGAACGGGCTCGGGCCGGACACGACCACGGGATCGGCATGCGCGGCCGCGGCGGCGGCCATCGCCACGGCCATCGCGGCGGACAGGCGGGTGAGGCTGGGGACAAGCGAGTGGGACACGATCGTGCGTCGCATGGACTGCTCCTCGTTGACGTGCGGCGGCGATGGCGCGGCACGGCGGCACGACGCGCACCGGTACGCGCGGCAACAAATGCCGTGCCATGCGTCGGATCGTGTCGTTCAGGAAGCCGCCGCGGTCATCGCAATCCGCGTGTGCTGGATGCCGCCAGCACGTCGGTCAAGACACCTCTTCGTTTTCATTGCTTGTCGGGTGCGTCCAGGGTTGCGGACGCAACGGGAAGGCCAGGCCGTGCAGACGACGAATGCGTCGAAGTGGATTGCAATGTAGGCGATCGATATGCGGCGCGGCAGGCAATTTTTTGTAACAGTACGTAGCCGGAAAGCGTTGCCGAAGCAATGCCGCCGAAATGCAAAATTTGCCGCCTGAAAGTTCGGAAACCGAATTGAAAGCGCGAATCGAAAGCACGAATCGAAAGCACGAATCGAAATCGCTATCGATTACGCGGATTCGTGCCCATGCGGCGCGCCGCCGGCACGGTTCAGCGCTCGGCCGGAAAGCGGTCCTGCAATGCGTGCAGCCAGCGCGCGACGACGTCGAGTTCGGCGTCGGAAAAGCCGTCGCACAGCTTGCCGTTCAGCTCGCGCAGCGCTACGCGCGCGCGCTTGAGCGCCGCGTGTCCTTCGTCGGTCAGGAACAGTCGCGTTGCGCGCCCGTCGTCCGAATCGGCGTGACGCGCAAGCAGGCCGGCCTTCGCCATCCGGTCGGCGAGCCCCGTCATCGCGGACGGCGCCAGTTGCAGCGCCGCGCCGACTTCGCCGATCAGCGCGCCGTCCTGCCTCGCGAGGCAGAACAGCACGCCGGCCTGCGCGGCGCTCGCGCGCGCATCGGTCTCGGCCTTGCGGTCGACCCAGCGCTGCACGCGCCGCTGGCCGATGGTCAACAGGAAAAACAGTCGTCGGTCTTCGCTCAAGCTCGGTTCCCGGCTGCAATGGAAAGGGACGGGCGACCCGCATCGCGCGGCGCGTCGAGCGCCTGCGCGAGCCAGTCGGCGACCGCGGGCCACAGCACCGTGCCTGGCCGGCTGCGGAAGAAGCCCATGTGTCCGACCGGCCCGCTGCCCGCGGCGTGCGGATCGATCTGGCGGCGTTCGACGGCCGCCCGGGTCAGGTAGCTTACCAGCAGGTCGATCGCGGGCGGGTTCGCCCACGGATCGTCGTCGAAGCCGAGTACGAGGATCGGCAGCTGCTGCTTCGAGAAGCGCTCGGCTGCGCCGAGCGTCGGATCGTCGAAGAAGTAGCGCGGCAGCGTGGTCCAGCGGCTCCATTCGCGGAACACGCCGGCCGGGAGGTCCTCGCCGAGGCCGAGCCGCTTGCCGGGCACGTAGCCGAGCAGCGCGGACGCGAGCGGGCCGAGCACGCGCAGGATCAGCCGCACCTTCAGCCGCTCGGCCGCGCGGGCGATCAGCCGCGTGCTGCCCGCGTGCGCGGCGACGAGCACGGCCGCGCGCAGGTGCGCGGTGCCGGCCGACAGCCCGATCGCATGGCCGCCGACGCTATGCCCGACCGCCAGCAGCGGCAGCCCGTCGTGCGTAGCGCGCGCCCACGCGATTGCGGCGCCGACGTCGAGTTCGACCCAGTCGCGCATGCGGGCCTGCAGCGCGCTCAGCCGCGCGGGCCGCGACGCGCCGATGCCGCGATAGTTGTAGGTGAGCGCCGCGAAGCCGCGTTCGGTCAGGAAGCGCGCGAAGCCAGCGTAGAGCCGCTCCGGCACGGCGGTGGCCGGATGGATCAAGACCAGCGCGCGCGGCGGCGCGTCCGGTGACCACAGCGTGCCGCGCAGCATGTAGCCGTCGGCGGCGGAAAACTCGATGGGTTCTGACGTCATGGCCGTCCTCGTTCCGGGTGGGTATTTCGTATGCGAAATATAGTCCGCCATGTATTTCGCGTGCGAAATATCTGTCGAGGGATCATTCGAACGGCGTCCCGCGAAGCCCGGTGGACGGCGTCGCTGCGCGGCGATCATTCCATAAAACATTTGCATATTTGCATAGCAGAATATTGCGTTTGTCTCATGAAGCGGATCGCCGTATCTTCACCAGTTCCATCCCGTCCGCCAGCCGTCGCGCCAGGCGGACCCAGGGGCGACGCCGTCGCGCGGCCGCCCGCCAACCTCCGGGGAGATCACGTTGTTGAGCCGAATCGTCACGGCGCTGCTGCTCGCGCTCGCCGCGCAGCCGGGCATCGCGAAAGACACCGTCACGCTGCGCGTCGGTGAACAGAACTACTTCAACATCCAGGCATCGATGGAGGCGTCCGGCGTGTTGAAGGACCTGCCTTATACGATCGAGTGGAAGCACTTCCAGGCCGCCGCGCCCGTCGCCGAAAGCCTGAACGGCAACGCGATCGACGTCGGCTTCCTCGGCGATTCCGCGCTGCTCACGCTGGCCGCGCGCGGCGCGCCGGTGAAAGTCGTCGCGGTGTCGCGGCAGAGCCTCGACGGCGTCGCGATCCTCGTGCCGAAGAACTCGCCGGTGCGCACCGTCGCCGACCTGCAGGGCAAGACGATTGCGGTCTGGCGCGGTGCGTGGAGCCAGCAGCTCGTGCTGCGCGCGCTCGAACACGATGGCCTGCGCGCGGATTCCGTCAAGTACGCGTACCTGATGCCGATCGATGCGACCAACGCGCTCGCGAACGGCTCGGTCGACGCCGTGTCGCTGTGGGAGCCGTTCGTCAGCACGCTCGCGCTGCGGCAGGGCGCCCGTCCCGTGACGACCGCGCAGGGCCTGATGCCCGCGCTCAGCTTCGTCGCCGCGAACGAGCAGGCGGCCACGGCCAGGCGCGCGGAGATCACCGATTTCCTGAAGCGCGTGGTGGCGGCACGCCAGTGGGTCGACAGTCATCCGCGCGAGTACGCGGACCTGTGGGCGAAGCGCGCGAAGCTGGAGCCGGACGTCGCGTACCGCTGGCTCAACAACGCGCACCAGCGCGTGGGCCCGGTCGACGACACGGCCGCGAAGGATGCGCAGAACACCGCCGACTTCCTGCACAAGGCCGGCGTGATTCCGGTCGCGTACGACACGGCGAAGCTGCTCGACCGCTCGTATGCGGGCGCGTTCGCGGCGCCCGCGCAGAAGACGGCCGCCGCGCAGTGAGCGTGCTGCAGCACGCAGCCATTTCCGATCGACGACAAGAAGGACCATCGACATGCCCATCGACATCATCGGCATGATCACCGCGACGCCCGGCGCGGAGGTCGACGTACCGGGCGGGGCCGCCGTCCAGCCCGACTACGTGCGGCGCTTCGCGCAGGCGCACGAAGCCGCCGGCTTCGACCAGATCCTGGTCGGCCATTTCAGCAACGCGGCGGACGGCTTCATCGTCGCGTCGTTCGCGGCCGCCGCGACCGAACATATTCGCATCCTGCTCGCGCACCGGCCGGGCGTGATCGTGCCATCGGCCGCCGCGCGGCAGATCGCGACGCTCGACGTGTTCAGCGGCGGCCGGCTCGCATTGAACGTCGTGTCGGGCGGCGACGATGCCGATCTTCAGCGCGACGGCGATTTCGTGCCGCACGACGCGCGCTACCGCCGCACCGGCGAATATCTCGACGTGCTGAAACGCATCTGGCTGGCCGACACGCCGGTCGATCACGACGGCGAGTTCTATCGGCTGCATGGTGCGTCGCCGGTCGTGAAAGGCGCGCAGCAGCCGCACGTGCCGATCTATTTCGGCGGTTCCTCGCCGGCCGCGCTGGCCGTGGCCGGGCAGCACGCGGATGTCTATATGACGTGGGGCGAGCCGCTCGCGGCCGTGCGCGAGCAGATCGCGCGCGTGCGGGCCGCGGCAGTGCCGTTCGGACGCGCGCCGCGCATCAGCGTGTCGTTCCGGCCGATCGTCGCGGACACCGAAGCCGCCGCGTGGGAGAAGGCCGAGGCGATCCGCGCGCGCGTGCGCGCGGCGCGGCTCGCGAACGGCCAGCCGATCGACGGCCATGCGCCGCAGAACGCAGGCTCGCAACGCCTGATGGCCGCGGCCGCGCAGGGCGACGTGCTCGACGAGCGGTTGTGGATGGGTGTCGCGAACCTGACCGGCGCGCGCTGGAATTCGACCGCGCTCGTCGGCACGCCGGAACAGGTCGCGCGTGCGCTCGGTGCGTATTACGAGCTCGGCGTATCGACGTTCCTGATTCGCGGTTTCGATCCGCTCGACGATGCGCTGGATTACGGACGCAAGCTGATTCCTGCGATCCACGCGCACATCGCGGAACTCGACCACCATCGCGATCGCGCGGCGCTGACGGCGTAGGAAGCGACGGCCCGCCCACGTCGGTTCGCCCCGGCCACTTCTTTAAGGGATGCCGGGGCGATTTCATTTGCTGCGCGACCGATGCGCAGCTCGCCGTGCCGACGCAACGACGCGTCGGCACATCGACACATCGACACATCGAATCAAAACGACGGCAATCCCGGCGGATTCGTCTCCGCGCGCGCGACCGCCTCGCTCTGCAACCCCCAGCGCGCCAGCGCCTGCCCGTAGCGGCCGTTGTCGATCAGCGCGTTCGTCGCGAGCGTCAGCGCCGGCGCGAGCCCGCTGCCGCGGCGCGTCGCGATCGCGACGTCGGCGTTCGCGGGCCAGCCCGCGTTGACGACGCCGACCCGCCGGATCTTGCCGTCGCGCGCGGCTTCGTACGCGAGCGACGCGTTCGGATTCAGCTCGGCATCGGCGCGGCCCGACAGCAGCGCGACGCGTGCCGCCGCATCGTCGTCGAAATAGAGCAGTTCGGTCGGCTTCAGCCCTTGCGCGACGTTGCGCCGGCTCCACTCGAGCAGGATGCGCTCCTGGCTCGTCCCCGCGCCCGTGATGACGCGCAGGCCGGCGACGTCCTTCGGTTCGGCGATCTTCGCGATCGGGCTCGCGGTGCGCACGTAGAAGCCGTGCAGCCCGAGCCGGTAGGTCGTGAAGTCGTATTTCTCCTTGCGCTTCTCGGTCACGCCGACGTTCGAGATCACCGCGTCGTACTTGCCCGACGTGAGCCCGAGCGGCCAGTCGGCCCATGCGGTCGGCACCAGCACCAGCGTGCGGCCGAGCGCGTCGGCGACGAGCTGCGCATAGTCGGGATCGGCGCCGACCACGGTGCGTGCGTCGGTCGCATAGGTCGATACCGGTGGCGCGTGCGGCGAGATCGCGACCGTGAAGGCCCCGTCGCGTACCCAGCGGTAGTTGCTTGCCGCGCGAATCGCCGCATCGTCGCGCGATGCGCGGATCCGGCCGGCCTGGCGCGGATCGAGGTCCGCCGTCGCGGCGGCGGCCTCGGCCGCGTGCCACCGGAGGCCGGCGGCGGCGGCCAGCGTGGCGGTGATGAACTGGCGTCGGTCGATCATCGTCGGTTGCCTCGCAGGTCGTGGGCGGCGTGCATCAGAGCACCCGTGACAGGAACGCGCGTGTGCGCGGATGGGCCGGCGCGTCGAGCACGACGGCGGGCGGCCCCGACTCGACGATGCGGCCGCGCTCCATGAACAGCACGTTGTCCGCGACTTCGCGCGCGAAGCCGATCTCGTGCGTGACGATCACGAGCGTGGTGCCCGAGCGTGCGAGCTCCTTGATCACGTCGAGCACTTCGTTGACCAGTTCGGGATCGAGCGCCGACGTCGGCTCGTCGAACAGCAGCACCTTCGGGCGCAACGCGAGCGCGCGCGCGATCGCGACGCGCTGCTGCTGGCCGCCGGACAGCTGGCGCGGGTACGCATCGGCTTTATCGGCGAGGCCGACGCGCGCGAGCAGCGTGCGCGCGGTGCGTTCGGCGGCCTCGCGCGTGACGCCGCCGACGGCGACCGGCGCCTCGATCAGGTTCTCGAGCACCGTCAGGTGCGGAAACAGGTTGAAGTTCTGGAACACCATGCCGACCGCCGTGCGGCGCTTCAGCACGTCGCGCTCCTTCAACTCGTGCAGCACGTCGCCGTCGCGCCGATAGCCGATCAGCTCGCCGTCGATGTCGATGAAGCCGTCGTCGACGCGCTCGAGATGGTTGATGGTGCGCAGCAGTGTCGACTTGCCCGAACCGGACGGCCCGACGATCACCGTCACGCTGCCGCGCGGTGCGACGAACGACACGTTGTCGAGCACGCGCTGCATGCCGAACTGCTTCGATACGTTGTGCACGGCGACTTCGCCGCCGGTGCGCGGCACCGGAGCGGCCGCGGCGTCATCGTGGGCCGCCGCGCCGGTTGCCGTTGCGTTGCGCGCCGCCGCGTGCCGCCACAGCGCACTGACGCGCGCCAGCACGAACGTCAGCGCCGACGGCGGCGGGTTGCGCAGCGCGCCGCGCGCATAGTGGCGCTCGACCTGCACCTGGATCGCGGACAGCACGGTCAGGATGATCAGGTACCAGACGGTCGCGACCATCAGCAGCGGAATCACTTCGAGATTGCGGCGATAGATCACCTGCACCGTGTAGAACAGCTCGGGCATCGCGAGCACGTAGACCATCGACGTGCCTTTCGCGAGCGAGATCAGGTCGTTGAACGCGGTCGGCAGGATCGCGCGCATCGCCTGCGGCAACACGATCCGCGTGGTCTGGCGGCCGCGCGGCAGGCCGAGCGCGGCGGCCGCTTCGAGCTGGCCCTGGTCGACCGCGAGAATGCCGCCGCGAATCACTTCCGCGGAAAACGCCGCGTGGTTCAGCGAGAGGCCGAGCACGGCCGCGAGGAACGGGCTGATCAGGTCGGTGGTCGGCGTGTCGAACCACACGATGTCGGTGAACGGCACGCCGAGCCGCACGTGTTCGTACAGGTAGCCGAGGTTGTTGAGGATCAGCAGCAGCACGATCAGCGGAATCGACCGGAACAGCCACACGAAGGTCCATGCGCTCGCCGCGAGCAGACGCGAGCGCGACAGCCGCGCCAGCGCGACGAACCCGCCGAGCGCGAAGCCGAACACCGCGCCGAGCAGCGTCAGCACCAGCGTGCGCGCGAGCCCGGACAGCACCGGCGGCGACAGGAACCACTCGGCGAACACCGGCCAGCCCCATTGCGGGTTGCCGAGGATCGAATACAGCACGAGTGCGATCAGCACGAGCGCGAGCACGGTGCCGACGGTGCGCGACCGGTGCCGGGCCGGCACGATCCGCAGGTGCGTGCCGGTGTCGCGGGCGCGGGAGGGGGAGAGCGGCGGCACTGCGCCGCCGAGATGGGTCGTGTCGCTCATGTCGGTGAGGGTCCTCGATCGAGTTGGCCGGAAGCGCCGCGCGAGGCGGCGCGTCGGCGTCACGCGTGCGCTTCGGCCGCGTCGTCCTGTTGCTGCACCGCGCCGGGCGCCGCATGGCGGCTCGCCTTGCGCGGCAGGCCGAGGTGGTCGCGCAGCGTGCTGCCCGGCAGGTCGCGGCTATAACGGCCGCGCGCCTCGAGTACCGGAATCACGAGGTCGATGAAGTCGTCGACGCCCTGCGCCTGTACCGGGAAGCCGAGGATGAAGCCGTCGCCGGCACCGGCGTCGTGCCAGCGGATCAGCTCGTCGGCGACGTGCTCGGCCGTGCCGATGAAGTTCGGGCGCGGCGTCGCGACGGCGAGCGCAGTCTCGCGCAGCGTGAGGTGCTTGCGCTTCGCGTCGGCCTTGATCCGGTCGGTGGTCGAGCGGAAGCTGTTGCGGCCGATGTCGCCGAGCTCGGGGAACGGCGCATCGAGCGCGTACTGCGTGAAATCGTGGTGATCGAAATAGCGGCCGAGATACGCGAGCGCTTCGTCGATCGTCAGCAGGTCGCGGATCGCCTGGTATTTGTCTTCCGCCTCGGCGGCCGTGCGGCCGACGATCGGCCCGATGCCCGGGAAGATCTTCACGTCGCCGGGCTGCCGCCCGTGCTCGACCGCGCTTTGCTTCACGCGCCGTGTGAACGCGGCCGTTTCGTCGAGCGACGGCGAGTGCGTGAACACGGCGTCCGCGTACTTGCCCGCGAGCCCGATGCCGGTGTCGGACGAGCCGGCCTGGAAGATCACCGGCTGCCCCTGCGGCGAGCGCTGGATGTTCAGCGGGCCGGCAACCTGGAAGAAGCGGCCGTGGTGATCGAGCGTGTGGAGCTTGTCGCGATCGAAGAAGCGACCGGTCGCGCGATCGCGCACGAACGCGTCGTCGTCCCAGCTATCCCACAGCCCCTGCACGACCTCGAGGTATTCGTCGGCGATCTCGTAGCGCAGTTCGTGATCCGGATGCGCCTTGCCGAAATTCTTCGCGGTGCCTTCGAGCGGCGTCGTCACGACGTTCCAGCCCGCGCGCCCGCCGCTGATCGTGTCGAGCGACGCGAGCTGGCGCGCGACCGTGAACGGCTCGCTGTACGACGTCGAGATCGTGCCCGCGAGGCCGATCTTCTTCGTCGCGACCGCGAGCGCCGACAGCACGGTGAGCGGCTCGAAGCGGTTCAGGAAGTGCGGGATCGACTTCTCGTTGATGTAGAGGCCGTCCGCGACGAACGCGAACGCGATGCCGGCGGCTTCCGCCTTGCGCGCGATGCCGATCGCGAAGTCGAGGTTGATGCTCGCGTCCGGCGGGTTGCTCGGGTGCCGCCATGCGTTCATGTGGCTGCCTGCGCCTTGCAGCATCAGGCCGAAGGGAATCGATCGTCGGGTCGTCATGGGCGCGTCACGCGTTCTGGTCGGGGGAAAGGGAGCGAAGGGAGCGGTCGGCCGCGAGGGCCGCCTGCACGGGGGTGATCGACTGCGCGCCGCCGAGCCATTCGGCCGACGCGAGCCGTGCCGCGTAATCGGTCACCGGCGAGTCGATCACGAACGCGTCGACGTCGAGCCGCCGGCTCAGCGCGTCGAGCGCGCGGTGGATGCGCTCGGGCGTATCGGCCAGCACGGTCGGGCGCAACTCGTCGATCCGGTAGTCGGACGCGCCGCTTTGCCGCGCAAATTCGGCCGCGGCCTGCGCGCTCGGCAGGTTGAAGCTCTGGCCGCCGGCGAACTGCAGCTTGAAGATCTTCAGCGGCCCGATCAGTCGCTCGGCCTCCTCGCGGGTCGGCGCGGCGACCGCGTACAGCGCGACGAGCGCTCGCGTGCCGCCTGCGTCGCGGTAGGCGGCCAGCGAGCGTTCGAGGTTCGCGTCGTCGCCGTTGAAGTGCCCCGCGTAGCAGAAGCGCCAGCCGTGTCGGGCGGCGAGCGCACCGCTGTCGGGCGAGCCGCCGAGCAGGATGCGCTCCGGCGCGTGCGGCGGCACCGGCATCGCGACCGCGCCGGCGAGCGGATGATCTTCGGCGACACCCCAGCCCAGGAACGCATCGAGTTCGGCGAGCTGGCCCGCGAAGACCGGCTTCTTCGCCTTGTCGTGAAACCACTGCAGCGCGCGCGTGGTCAGCGGCAGCCCGCCGGGCGCCTTGCCGACGCCGAGATCGACGCGGCCCGGCCCGAGCGCGGCGAGCAGCTTGAAGGTTTCGGCAACCTTGAACGGGCTGTAGTGCTGCAGCATCACGCCGCCCGAACCGATGCGAATGCGCGACGTGTGCGCGAGCAGGTGCGCGACGACGATCTCGGGCGCGGAGCTCGCGAAGCCGGGCGCGCCGTGATGCTCGGCGACCCAGAAGCGCTCGTAGCCGAGCTGTTCGGCGCGCTGCGCGAGGGTCGTCGTGAAGCGCAGCGCGTCGGCGGCGGTCGCGCCGTCGGCGATCGGACTCTTGTCCAGCAATGAAAGCGAGTAAGCCATGGTGTTCGGCGTTCCTGCGAAGGCGTGAAGGACCGGCGCTCAGCTCTTCGGCAAACCCGGCGGATTCGTGCGCGACTGGTCGATCGCTTCGGACGCGAGGTTCCAGCGGTCGAGGATCTGCTGATAGCGGCCGTTCTTGATCAACCCGTTCAGCGCGACCGTCAGCGGATCGGCGAGCCCGCTGCCGCGGCGCGTCGCGATCGCGATGTCGGCCGTGCGCGGCCAGCCGCCGCTGATCGCGCCGACGAGCCGTGTCTTGCCCTGCTGCGCGCTCTGGTACGCGAGCACCGAGTTCACGCTGAACACGGCATCGGCGCGGCCCGACTGCACGGCGACGATCCGCATCGCCTGGTCGTCGTAGTACTGCACCTGCACCGGTTTCAGGCCGTGCGCGACGTTCTCGCGGTCCCACGCGAGCAGGATCTTTTCCTGGTTGGTGCCGGCGTCGGTCACGATGCGCAGCCCCGCGACGTCCTTCGGCTCTCGGATCGACTGGATCTTGCTGTCGTTGCGCACGTAGAAGCCGACCTGGTCCTTGCGGTAGGTCGAGAAATCGAACTTCTGCTTGCGCTCCTCGGTGACGGTGACGTTCGAGATCACGGCGTCGACCTTCCCCGATTCGAGCGCGAGCGGCCAGTCGGCCCACGCGAGCGGGACGATCTTCAGCTTGCGGCCGAGGCTGTCGGACACCACCTGGCCGACGTCCGCGTCGAAGCCGACCACCGTGCGCGCGTCGGTCGCATACGTGCTGATCGGCGGCAGGCTCGGCGCGACGCCGATGGTCAGCGTGCCGGCTTCGGCGAACTTGAACGACGCTGGCACCGCGCGCTCGACGGCCGCATCGGCCGTGCCGCGCGGGCGGCCGCGCTGCTCGGGGCTCAGGTCGAAGGTCGCGGCGGCCGCGGCGATCGCGGTCACGCCGATCAGCGCGGCGGCCAGGGTGCGGAGCGCACGCGGCGTGAAGGGTACGGCTCGTTGCATGGATGCGTCCTTGTTGTGTTGTCGTCGGGAGCGAGGGAGCGGAATCGGATGGTGCGATGCGTTCAGCGCGGCAGCACCGCTTCGGGCAGTGGCGCCCACAGGTCCGCGAGCGTCGACGTGCGCGACGGATCGGCGAGATCCTTGCCGAAGCGCAGGTGGAAATACGCTTCGGGGTCGATCGACGAATCGAACAGCCGCGTATAGCCGGTGCGGTCGTACAGGGCCCACGCTTCGGGCTGGCGAAAACCGGTGGTCAGGTACACGCGCCGATAGCCCTGCTGCGCGGCGCGCAGTTCGAGCGCGTCGACGATCAGGCGCGCGAGCCCCTGGCGGCGCAGGTCCGCGCGGGTCCAGATGCGTTTGAGTTCGGCGGTCTGCGCGTCGTAGCGCTTGAATGCGCCGCCGCCGATCGTCTCGCCGTCGCGCAGCAGCAGCACGAACGCGCCTTCGGGCGGCGCGAACAGCTCGGCCGGGTAGCGCGCGAGTTCGTCGCGTGCGGACGCGCGGCTGTCGGGGCGGTACGCGTCGTAGCGCGTCGCGTATTCGTCGATCAGCGCGTCGATCAACGGCTGGGCGCGGACGTCGAGCGGCGTCGTGTCGATGATGCGGTCGTTCGTGGCCATGGGCATCGCGAAGGGCGCGCGATGCGGACGTTCCTGGCGGGGGCGGGGCACATCGCCCGGCCGGTCTGTTCCGTTATCGCGACGCGGTTGTCGTGATGACGGCGGCCGCGGTGCTTCCTGCGCTGCATCCGGCGTGCCGCCGCCGTTTCGAACACGTTAGCGGCGTGGGCGGCAAAGGCGAACGAAGCAATTTCGATAAGGATTTCGCGGGGGGCATCAGAAGGCTTGCAGGGGGAGTGGGGTGGGGAGGCGATTGAGAGTAGTGCGGAGCCGAGCCAGTTCGATGTGTGTGCAATACATATGAATGCCGTGGGTTTGCACGCTGTTATTGCTCGATGTTCTATCGGTATTGCCGATTTGGGGGGCGAAAAGGTTTGGCAGGAAGCGGCAAATCAGCCAGAACGAGTTATACGCCGTCTCGCCGAGCCGGACCTGCGGGCGACCGCTTTGTCTTATGAATCGACAGGACCTTCCGGATTGCCGCTATCGAGACTATGGTTCTCTTCTAGTCCTGTCCCGCTTCGGGCAGCAGGCGACTTGACGGAAACGTAATACGAAGTGCCAGGGTAGAGCGGGCTCGCCCGGATGTTCCGTGTTTCCCCCCTGTCGCATGCATCGGACTAGTCGGCGGATTGCGTACCGCGCTCCTGCCGCCGTGTCGCCAGATCGGGCGCAAGCGCTGCCACGCTTCAACGACGGCCGACGCGTGCGATGCAACATCGGCCCCCGCAACGAACCATTTGAAAGGATCGATCATGCCTGCATTGGTGGAAGCGACCAGGGACGCCATCGAAAGCCTCCTGCCCGAGCTCGAAGCGATCTACAAGGACCTGCACGAGCATCCCGAACTGTCGATGCAGGAAGTGCGCACCGCACGTATTGCAGCCGATTATCTCGAAAATGTCGGCTATGACGTTACGCGGGGTGTCGGCGTGACCGGCGTCGTGGCGATGTTACGCAACGGCGACGGTCCGACTGTAATGTTGCGCGCCGACATGGATGCGCTTCCGATGGAAGAAGCGACCGGATTGCCATATGCCAGCACGGCGAGGGCGAAGGACGAGGATGGCCTCGAAGTGGGCGTCGCGCACTCGTGCGGCCACGACATGCACGTGGCCTGGCTGATGGGTGTGGCGCACCTGATGGCTGCGCACCGGGACGCCTGGCGCGGAACGCTGATGGCGGTCTTTCAGCCGGGCGAGGAAGTGGCGCGCGGCGCCCGCAGCATGATTGACGACGGCATGGCCGAACGCTTCCCGAAGCCTGACGTGATCCTTGGCCAGCACGTCATGGTTGGCGCGGCGGGCACGGTCGGCTATCGGAGCGGCACGATTCTTTCGGCGGGCGACAGTTTGAAGGTGAGGCTGTTTGGACGCGGTTCGCACGGATCGCAGCCACAAACCTCGATCGATCCGGTCATCATGGCGGCTTCGACGACGCTCCGTCTGCAGACGATCGTATCGCGGGAAATCTCCCCGCGCGATAGTGCGGTGCTGACGATCGGTGCGCTGCAGGCGGGAACGAAAGAGAACATTATCCCCGACGACGCGACGCTCAAGCTCAACATGCGCACATTCGACGAAGACGTGCGCGAATACATGCTGGGTGCGATCCGTCGCATCTGTTGCGCGGAATGCATGGCCTCCAACGCACCACGCGAGCCCGAATTCACGACGCTCTCGAGCTATCCGCTGACGATCAACGACGCGCAGACAAGCGAGCGTGTGCGGGAGGCATTCGAAGCGCACTTTGGCGAGCGCGCCTACGAAACGCCCCCGGCAGCAGCGAGCGAGGACTTCAGCGTATTCGGGCGCGAATGGGGCGTGCCATATGGGTTCTGGTTCATCGGCGGGACCGATCCGGATACATTTGGAAAGGCGTTGGCGGAGAAAAAGCTCAACGAGATTCCCAGCAATCATTCGCCGAAGTTCGCGCCGGTACTCGACCCGACGCTGCGTACGGGGCTGGAAGCGATGCTATGCGCGGCAGGGGCGTGGCTCGACAAGCGAGATGCATCGGCGTGACTTCGCACGCCGGCACGGTGACCATGCGTCGAATCCACGTACAGCAGGAAGTTTGATAGCTTTGAGGCAAGCCCGATTTCCGTCCCGGTCTTGCTTGGAAAATCCCGGCTCTTCAGGGCGGGCCGGATCGGTCCGATCGGTGCACTGACGGGCTTCTACGTCTCTGCCTGAGCGGGCGCAGCTCCGCGGTCGCCAGCGCGCAGGCCCGCAACCATCTCGTTCAGCCAGTTCACGACAAGCGCGGTATAGGCACGTTGGCTGGGATCATCCGATAGTCCATGGTCCGCACCGTCGATGATCCGGTACGTGAGCGAATGGGCTTGCAAAAACGCCTGCAGATAGCTGGCGATCACGGTATGCGGCACGATCTCGTCGTGTTCCGATTCGACGAGCAGCACATCGCCTCGAAAGCGGGCCGCCGCACGCAACGCCCGATTTTCCGACGCTGGCACGGTGCGTTTGCGATACGCGACGAGATCATGTTCGACATGCAAGGCGCGCTTCGGCGTGTTCCATCCTTCGTCGAGGTAAAGCGCTGGTACGCGCAGACCCAGCCAGCGCACTGGGCGCAGTTCCGTCAGGATGGCTGCGAGATAGCCTCCGTAGCTGCTGCCGATCACTGCAACCGCATCGCGATCGATCAATGGATGTGCAACGAGCGTATCGTAGGCGGCCAGCAGATCCTGCAGGTTGGTTTCCCGGGTCACGTTTTGTTGTTCGTCCTGCGTACGCCCATGTCCCGTCAGATCGAAGGTCAGGCAAACGCAGCCGAATGCCGATGCCTGCCGGGCGCGCTCGAGATACTGTTCCTGATTGCCGCCCCAGCCGTGCACGAAAAGAATGCCCGGCACCGTTGTCTTCGGAGCGAGCAGGGTCCCGTCCAGGTAACCGTTCTCGACCTTGATCCGCACGCCATAACGCTCCGCTGTCATATGCCGTTGCTCCCTTGCAAGGTATTACGATCCACCGTGTAGTACTTCGTGATGGCTCCCGCTTGCGGATCGACGCCTCGATAGATGACGCAGGCGCCATCAGGCACCTGCACATCGCCTCCGTAAATCTCACGCGTCGACGCACGCACCGCATGCACCCGAGGATCTGCCCTGAACATTCGCAACGCGCCAAGCTCGGCGCCCGTTGCGCCGCCGATCCGCCACGACTGCTCGAGTACCCCGCAACGGCGCACGCCTTGTGCATCGATGCCCCAGGCGACGTCGTAGTTGCGTCTCGATGCAAAAAAACCGGCGTAGTCATTTTGCACGGCGGCATCGAATGCACGCGCCTTGATGATCGCCTCCTGGACATCGCTCATGACATCGAGCTGCATAAGCAGGTCGAAGCTCCCATGCACGGCGACCAGGTCGGTGCCGCCATAGACGTGGTGGCCATGGTTATTGACTGTTAGATGCTGCACGCCATAGTAGCTCGCGACCAGATCGTCGAGCGTCACCTGACCGACGCTCAGCGTCTCAATGCTATCCAACTGCCTTTCGACGACGATGCCTTCGGCTCGCAGCGCCGCGTCACCAAGCGCATCGAGTTCTGCTTCCAGTTCGTCCATGTCGGCGACGACTGACTGTCCTGCTCCTCCGACCCCATAAGGGCGCTTGATCCGTACGCCGCCCTCCTGCCAAAGGATGCGCGCCGCGTTGCAGGCATCGACCCGCGAAAACGCCGCGTAGCCCGGCAGCACCAGCGAACCAATGTGCTCGCCGAATACGCGTGACCAGCCCGGCGGCGAGGCCTGCGCGTCATCAGGCAGCGCATGTGCGATCAGCTTCGTCGCGACAAACGCAAACGGCACGACGCCGCCGAACAGATAGCGCTCGGATCGCACGCCAAGCTTGCGCGCTTGCGCCAACGTCAGCGTATCGTCGGGGACCAGATATCGATGCGCGGGGTACGCATGCTTTTCATCGAACTCGCCCGCCAGTTCCGTGCCCTTGAGCTCAGCGATCTGTCGGGCGAGCGCCCAGAGCGTGCCGACGTCGTGGCCGGATGGAACGGATTTGCGTTGCCCACGATAGACGAGGACGACGGGCAGCGCCGGTGTCGCAGGAGATGAACGCATCTTCAAGTTGTCCTCCCCGCGTCGTGGCGCAATGATTGGGGATTCGTTGCTATGCGAGGGCATCATCGGTCGATGCCGATCCTTGCGTAGAGCAAGGCTTGTGCCTTTGTCTATCCGACAATCGTTTGTCTGCGCGGGGCGGCGAGTCGAGCGTGCTGTAGCTCTGTCGCTCTACTGGAAAATTGGTCCGATCGTTGGCGGAAGATGAATGTGATTGATCTTCCAAATGGCTACTGTAGAGCCGAGCGACCGCAGTCCGGTCTGGACAACTCCATCGCACCAGGCGTCCAGCCCATCTCGATCGAACGGCCGCTTTGTAGAAAGCCGGCCGTCCGCTTAGGGTCTGTACCGGTCATGACACGCCATCTACGCAGCGACCCTCATCCCATCGAACGACGACGTGCATCTAGTTCGCCCGCCCGTCGAATTGTGTGGCGAACCGTGTCATCGCATCACCGAGACGACTGGCATTTTCGATATCGAGCACCGCTTCGCCGCATGCCGGGCAGAAGTCGCCCGTTATACCTCGAACGACCGTGGACACACGCTGAAACGCATACGGAATATCGCGTGTGTCGCGAATCAGTTCGGCTTCACCGCAGGCGGGACATTTCATGTTCGTGATCTCCTCGACCACTCGATCACGCACATTACCCGATGACTCGCGGCGGCGTCGACGCCTCCGCCAGCTGAAACAGGCAATCGCCGCGCTGCACCTGCGCGGGCACGCGCTTGCACACCACTTCGCCGTCGCCCTTGAAGCGGTGCAGCACCGGTTCGCGCAGCGGCGTATCGGGGAAGTGCACCCACGCGGCCGGCTGGCCGGCCTTCACCTGGTCGCCGAGTTCGACGAGCGGTTCGTACAGCCCGCGTTCGTACGCGTAGACGAAGTGGCGATCGCCGTCGACGCGCAGGAAGCGCGTGACGGTCGGCGGCGCGTCGGGCACGAGCGCGCCGTGCAGCAGGCCGATGTAGCCGAGATAGTGCAGCAGCCCGTGACGGCCGAGCCGGATCAGCGACGGATCGGCCATCCCCGCACCGCCGAGTTCGGTCACGATCGAGATCGCGCCCTGCCGGCGCGCGGCCGAGGCCGAATGCACCGGGTTCGGCGCGTGCAGCAGCGCGTTCGGCAAGCCGAACGCGACGAGCAGCCCATTGAGCTTCGCCGCTTCGTCGTCGTCGAGCGGGTCGATCGCGAGCATGTTGCCGCCCTGGTACAGCAGCGAACTGCCGCCCGAATGCAGGTCGACCAGATACTGCGCGCGCGACAGCAGCGCATGCTCGATGTAGTGGGCGATCATCTGCGTCGGCGTGCCGGTCGGGTTGCCGGGAAAGCTGCGGTTCAGGTTGCCTTCGTCGAGCGGCGACACGCGCAGGCCCGCGTCGGCCGCGGGGAAATTGGCCATCGGCAGCAGGATCAGCTGCCCGGTGACGCTCTCCGGGTCGATCTCGCGCATCAGCTGCGACACGATGATCTGGCCTTCGTATTCGTCACCGTGGTTGCCGGCCATCACGAGCGCGACCGGGCCGTCGCCGTTGCGGATCGACGCGATCGGGATCGGCAGCCAACCATACGCGGAGCGATGCACGGAATGCGGCAGGCGCAGATAGCCCGCATGCTTGCCTTGCGCATCGAGATCGATTTCGCAGTGGATGGGATTTCGGTGTGAGGAGGAGGCGGTCATGGCGACATCGTTCGGAGAACGGGAATCCGCCATCTTATCGGGAAACGACCGCCGCGCGGCGAGCGGTGCGGCCGAGGTCGAGCGCCGTCAGGCGGCCCGCGCGCGAACGCGCGGCAAGCGCAACCAGAGCAGCCGCGCGCGATGTTGCAGCGCTGAAACGCACGCCGGCGTGCGGGCCGGCCGCCTGCACACGCCGTGTGGTGCGCCAGCCCCTTGCCGCGACGGCGGCCGGCGCGCGAGCGCGTCAGCGGCCCGATGTTTCAGCCTCGATACGGCCTTCTTCCCACAGCGTCCAGAAACGGCTGCCGGCGCGATACGGATTCGCGCGCCGCGCCGCATGGTCGGTGACGCCCTGGCGAAACGCGCCGTACAGCGTCAGCGGCGGATTGGCGACGCACGCGGCTTCACGCGCTGCGGGCATGCGGCGCTCGGAAACGAGCCGCCGGATCAGCGAGGCACCGTCGATCACGTCCAGTTGATCGATCGTTTCCGCGCGGCTGAGAACTTCGACGGTATTCATGAGTGGCCTCCCTGACATCCTGTTTCCCGGTCAAGGAGCAATAAGAGTGCCAGCCATCAAATGCCGCGCGCCGTCGCGATCGTGCGGGCTTCTGCAGCGAACGCTACGCGCGGCGCGCGCCGATGTTACGGAACACGTCACGTGACACGGGCGGCCGCGGCGGAACACCTGCGCGCACGCGTCGTACCACGCAAGGCGTTTCCGGAATGAATCGCGGGAAGCGAACGGGCAAGCTGGACAGCGCGGCGGCCGCTGGCGGGAACGAGCGCGCTCAGCTCGCGGTCGCGGGCGTCACGCGGCTGCTTCCGGCCGAATAGAAGCGGTAGATCCCCTTGCCGGCCGACTTCGCGTCGTACAGCGCGCTGTCGGCCTGCCGGATCAGTTCGTCGGGTGAGCCGTGCCCGTCGTCGAGCGCGATGCCGATGCTGATCCCGAAGACGACGGTCTCGCCGATCGACAGCGTGTACGGCGCCGAGATCTGCCGGATGATCCGCGCGGCGAGGACCGAGCACGCCTGCATGGTGGTTGCGTCGAGCGCGACGATGAACTCGTCGCCGCCTACCCGCGCCGCCAGTTCGCCGGGCGGCAGCGTCTTGCCGAGCCGCTCGGCGACCTGCATGAGCACTTCGTCACCGGCCTGGTGGCCGAAGCGGTCGTTGATCGCCTTGAAGCCGTCGAGGTCGAGATACATGACGGCGAGCGCGGGGCTCGGCACGTGCGGCAGGTGCGGCCGGTGCGCGAGCATCCGTTTGAGTTGCGCATGCAACTCGTGGCGGTTCGGCAATCCCGTCAGCGCGTCGTGCCGCGCGAGGTGCCGGATATGCTGCTCGGTCTGGCGGCGCGCGGTGACGTCCTCGACGATGATCACCGCGTTGCCGTCCGGCACGCGGTGGCGCGTGAGTTCGAGCTGGCGGCCGTCGGCGAGCGCGATGTCGAGCGGCTCCGGTTCGTCATGGTTCAGCCAGAGGTCGCATTGCACGGCGAGACTGGCGCCGTCGGGATCGGTGAGCGCGTTCGCGCCGAGCGCCGCGACGACGTCGGGCAGCGGCGTGTCCAGCATGATCTCGCGCGGCGAGCCGAACAGCTGCGCGGTGCGGCGGTTCGCGACGATCACGCGGCTTTCGCCGTCGATCATGCACAGGCCGTGCGGCATGTAGGTGAGGGCGGCGTCGAAGCGCGCGACGAGCTCGGCGTTGCGCTGGCGTGCGGCGATCAGCGCGACCAGCACGCGGTAATGGCGTTCGACGACCGTACGCATGGCCGCGAGATAGATCACGAGCGGCGGCAGCAGCAGCCATGCGCCGGGCCGCTGGACCAGCAGCGCGCCGACGCCGATCGGCACGACGCCGAGCGTGACCTGCGTCATCGCGAGCCGCGGCAGCGCCGAATTGCGCGACGCGATCCCGCCGAACACGCCGCCCGCGACCATCACGGCCAGCGTGCCGAGCTCGACGTCGGGCGCATCCACGCAGCCCATCACGCCGAGGCCGAGCACGAAGCACGCGGCGAGCGACACGGGCGCATAGCGCCGGGCCCAGTATTCGGCGCGATCGTCGCCGGCGGCACGACGTACCGCATACGCACGTGCGATCGCGAGCCGCGCGGCGAGCAGGCCGACGTCGACGACGAGCCACACGAAACACCAGAGTTGTTGCAGCCGGATCAGCGCGATCGCCGCGACGAACGCGCTGGCGAAGCCGGACAGCGCCATCGGACGCACGTCCTCGAACAGCGTGACGAGCATCGACGGGCGCAGCGCGGCCGTCACGTAGTGATCGCCGCAGGGGGGCGTGGCGAGAACGGCGTTCAGGAGGCGTGCCTTGACTGCCATGGCTATTTTGACCTCGACACGATGCGGTGCACCGCCGGCCGCCCCGCCCGGCACGGGATGGCCGGCGAACCGGATGCGCACGACATTAACATGAAACATCGGCCGCGCGTGCCGTGCGGGGACGTCGGCGCGTCGTCGTCAACTTCGTTCGCGCGCATCTTGCGGATTCGCCGATGCGCAGGCAGGATCGTTGCCGACGGAACGATCTCGGGCAGCCGCGCGCGGACCGGTTTCAGCCCGCGCCGCACGCGGGCCGCCGATGGCGCACGATCGGCCGGCAGCCACCGATGCGGCCGGCGCGACACCGCGCAGTCGCACGCGTGTGCCGCCCGCGACCGCGCGCCGCAGCTCGTCCGAATCCCGTTATAAGAAATCCAATAAGCAATTCATGCGAGAAATACTATAGGCGATATATCAAAAACAATGCCAGAATGCGCGCCGCTCCGAACGCCGCGACACCCGATCGCCGTCCGAGCCGCATCAGGAGGTTCCCCCCAATGAAAAACCACGGCCTGTCACGGCGGGGTTTTCTGAAAGCCAGCGTGCTGGCGGGCGTCGCGGTCTACGTCGCGCCCATCGGCAGCCGCGCGTTCGCGGCGCTCTTCGAAGAAAAACTCCTCACTCCCGTCAAATGGGATAGCGTCACCGGCATCCCCCAATTCCGCATCGACGGCATCGCGAAGGTCACGGGCTCGAAAGTGTTCGCCCGCGACGTGCGCGCGGCCGACATGCCGCACTGGCCGCAGCAGCAGTCGCACGCGCTGATCCTGCGCGTCACGCAGGCCGACCGCACCTACGAGGGCTTCGACCTGTCGCTGCTCGGCGACGAGCTGAAGCCGGACCGCGTGGTCACGGCCGACGATCTCGCGCGCGACGGCGTCGCGTTCCCGACGTTCTACGGCGACGACATGCTGTTGCCCGCCGGCAAGACGCCCGCGTATCTCGGCCATGCGGTCGCGATCCTGATCTACCACGACTTCGCGCGCTTCCGCTTCGCGAAGAACGCGCTCAAGTTCCGCGACGACGTGATCCGCTACGGCGCGGTCACGGGCCCGCTCGAGCGCGATCCGTGGGGTACCTTCCGCTACGTGCGGGTGGGCGGCAAGACGGCCTACGACGACGATGTCTATTCGAGCCTGAAGGATGCGCCGATCTTCCCGAGCATGATGCGCAAGCACCTGCCGGTCTGGCCGGACGGCAAGGAGCACGGCAAGCTCGACGAGCAGGGGATGTTTCTCGCCGGCCAGATCGCCGCGGAACTCGACCATCCGTCGGCCGACTGGCTCGTGTTCGACCGCGAGTACAACACGCAGTCGGTCGACACCGCCGCGCTCGAACCCGACAACGCGAACTGCTGGTACGACGCCGCGACGCAGTCGCTGCACCTCGTCGTGCCGACCCAGTCGCCGCTCGAAGTGTCGGAGAACGCGGCCGCGATGGTCGCGAAATGCCGCTTCCCGGTGAAGAAGCTGTTCGTGCATCCGTGCTACACGGTCGGCTACGGCTCGAAGGATCACTTCAACGTGCCGTTCTACGGGCTCGTCTGCGCGCTGTACGCGGACGGCCGCCCCGTGCGGTTCGCGAACGACCGCTACGAGCAGTTCCAGACGTCGCTGAAGCGTCACGCGTTCAGGATGCGTTACCGGATCGCGGTCGACCGCAACACGGGCCTGCTGCAATCGTTCAAGGGCGACTTCGAGGCGAACGGCGGCGGGCGCTCGAATTTCTCGCCGTCGGTGGCGATGGTCGGCGCGACGGCCGCGCAATCGATCTACTACTTCCCGAAGAGCGACCTCGCGGCGGTCGCGATCGCGTCGCGTGCGATCGATGCCGGCTCCGCCCGCGGCTACGGCACGCTGCAGAGCATGGCCGCGACCGAGATGGCCGTCGACGAGATCGCCGCGCAACTGAACCTCGACCCGATCGAATTCCGCCTGCGCAACGCGCTGCGTTCGGGGATGAAGAACACCCAGGGCGCGATTCCCGCCGGCGCGCTGCGCGTCGACGAAGTGCTGGAGCGCGCGAGGCAGCATCCGCTGTGGACGCGTCGCGCGGCGCGCAAGGCCGAATTCGAGGCCGCGAACCCGGGCAAGCGCTACGGTGTCGGCTTCGCGTGCGTGCAGAAGGACTTCGGCACGGGCGCCGAGGCATCGTTCGCGAAGGTCGAATTCGACGAGAACGGCAAGGTGTCGCTGCAACACACGGCTGCCGAGATCGGCACCGGGATGTCGACGTCGCAGGCCGTCGCGGTCGCGAAGTGGCTCGGCCGCCCGGCGACCGAGGTGCGCGTCGCGGTGACCGAATGGCCCGACCTGCCGGTCGAGACGAACGGCGATCCGTACCTGATGTCGCAGGCCGACCAGGATCGGCTGAGCGCGAATCCGCGCTGGTCGCCGGGCTATGCGTCGCCGTCGAGCGCGACCAACTCCGCGTACTACTTCACGCACAGCACGCGCGAAGCCGCGCGCGCGGTGTTCCGCTACGGGCTGTGGCCGGCCGCGATGTCGATCTGGACGCGCGGCCTCGGCGGCGGCCAGGCCGCGCCGTACACGATCCGCATCGAGGACGCGCGCTGGGTCGACGGCAAGCTGAGCGCCGACGGCCTCGAGCCGCTGACGTTCGAGCAGCTCGCGAAGCAGGCGCATGCGCTCGGCCTGCCGACCGGCGCCGTCGTGCACGTGTTCAACCGCTGGCAATGGACCGACGCCGAGTTCGACGTGGGCGGCGCGGTCGAGCGTCTGCCGATCGACGGGTTGTCGCTGCGTGTCGGCGCGCCGAAGACGGGCGCCGACGGCCCGCTGCCCGGCACCGTCGCGCCGGCCGGCGCGACCGCGCTGCGCGGCACGCTGGCGCCGACCGCGAACGGCTATCGCGTGCTGGACCGCAAGCGCGTGTTCATCCCGCCGACGAGCCGCAACAACGCGGCCGTCACGTACTACACGGCGGTCGGCACGCTCGTCGAGCTGGCCGTGCACGAAGCGACCGGCAAGGTCGAGCTGCTCACGCATCACTCGATCATGGAGTGCGGCAACCAGATCTCGCCGCAGCTCGTGTCGGGCCAGCTGCAGGGCGGCCTCGCGATGGGTATCGGCCATGCGCTGCACGAGTACCTGCCGCTCTACGAAGACGGCCCGGGCAACGGCACGTGGAACTTCAACCGTTATCAGCTGCCGCGCGCGACCGACGTCGCCGTGTGGTCGCAGACGGGCGACATCCTGCCGCCGCTGTCCGAGACCGATCCGCCGAAGGGTGTCGCCGAAGTGGTGATGATCCCCGTCGTCGGCGCGATCGTGAACGGCATCGCGCACGCGATCGGCCATCGTTTCACCGACTTGCCGGTGACCCCGCAAAAGATTCAGGAGGTGCTCGCATGACGACCGCCCAAACCGCCGCGTCGGCCGCGAGCGCCAGCGCGGCCGTGCCGAACGCGGCTTCGGCCGCGCCGGCATCCGCATCCGCTGCGGTGCCGGCTGCATCGGCTGTATCCGCCGCAGCTCCGGCCGCCGTCGAGCGTCCGCTCGTGCGCTTTCAGCTGAAGCCGCTGTCATTGAAGATCAACGGCAAGTCCGTCGGCCCGATGCAGGTGCCCGAGGGGCTGATGATGATCGAGTTCCTGCACGAGTACGCGGGCCTCACCGGTTCGCGGCTCGGCTGCGGGCAGGGCATCTGCCACGCATGCGTCGTGATCGTCGACAAGCCGGACGGCACCAGCGAGGAAATGCGCACCTGCATCACCGGCGCGCACTTCTTCCACGGCCGTTCGATCCGCACGATCGAAGGCCACGCGAAGCGCAACGAAGCCGGCGAAGTGGTGGAACTGTCGCCGATCCAGCAGAAGTTCCTCGAGCACTTCAGCTTCCAGTGCGGCTACTGCACGCCGGGTTTCGTCAACGCGGCGACGGTGCTGATCGAGCGGCTGACGCGCGAGCCGGTCGCGAAGGCCGACGTCGAGCGCACGATCACCGACGCGCTGAACGCGCACCTCTGCCGCTGCACGGGTTACGTCCGCTACTACCAGGCCGTGAAGGACGTGATCCTGACGACGCCGGGACTCGTGAAGGACGCCGCATGAAACGCACATTCGCCCATCGTGCCGCGCGGGCCGCGGGCCTGCCCGCGCTCGCGGCCGCCTGCGCGCTGCTGCTCGCCGCCTGCGGCGGCCACGACGCCCCGGCCGCGAACGCGGCTTCCGGCGCGCCCGGCGCCGACCCGGTCGCGCGCGGCCGTTATCTCGTCAAGGCCGCCGACTGCGCGGCGTGCCACACCGCGAAGGACGGCGCGCCGTTCGCCGGCGGAGCGCCGCTCGAGTCGCCGTTCGGCACGTTCTACGGTTCGAACATCACGCCCGACAAGGATCACGGGATCGGCAGCTGGAGCGCGGACGACTTCTACGCCGCGCTGCACGACGGCAAGGCTCCGGCCAAGCGACTGTATCCGTCGATGCCGTACACGTCGTACCGGCAGCTCACGCGCGCCGACAGCGACGCGATGTACGCGTACCTGAGGACCGTGAAGCCGGTCGCGCAGGAGAACCGCGCGCACGCACTCAAGTTCCCGTACAACCTGCGCTTCGGCATGGTGTTCTGGGACATGGTGTTCCTGAAGGACAGCCTGCCCGACGCGTCGCGCGGCCAGTCCGCCGACTGGCAGCGCGGCCGCTACCTCGCGGGCGCGCTCGGCCACTGCGCGGAATGCCACACGCCGCGTGCGTTCACGGGCCAGCTCGACGGCGCGAAGCCGTTCGCGGGCGCGGCGCTCGGCCGCGTGGCCGCACCGGACATCACGCCGGCCGGCCTCGCCGCGCGCGGCTGGACGGGCACCGACCTGCAGACGTTCTTCGGCGTCGGCATCGCGCCGCAAGGCTCGGCGTTCGGCGAAATGTATCCGGTCGTGCACCTGAGCACGCAGTACCTGGCGAAGGACGACCTGCGCGCGCTGTCCGTGTACCTGCTCGGCGATACGCCGCCGGCACCGCAGCCGGTGAAGCCGGTGTCGGCCGACGCCGCGCAGCTCGCGGCCGGCCGCTCGGTGTATCTCGCGGTGTGCGCGGGCTGCCACGGCTTCAACGGCGAAGGCAAGCCGCACGTGGCGGTGCCGATGAACGGCAATTCGACGCTGCGCCAGGGCGACGCGCGCAACCTGCTGGTCGCGATGCTCGACGGCGTCGACGAGCAGAAGTTTGCCGGCTACGAAAACCTGCAGCCGATGCCGGGTTTCGCGCACACGCTGAGCGACGACGAACTCGCGCAGCTCGCGAACTACCTGCGTGCGACATGGGGCGGACAGCCCGCAAGCGTCACGCCGGCCGACGTGAAGGCCATGCGTTGAGCCGTCGAGCGGCAGGGCGGGGCGTCGCGCGCAACGCAGCCGGTTCCCGGCCGTGTTCCCGCGCGATGCCTCGCCCGATTCCGGGAGGCGGTGTTTCAGTAGCCTCCGCCGCCTCCGCCGCCACTACCCCCTCCGTTGCCGCCCGCGCCGCCGTAGCGGCTCATGCCGGATCCTTGCGACATCCCGCCGCCCGACGACGTACATCCCGCCGACAGCACCAGCATCAGCGCCGCGACGAGCGCCGCGGCCAATCTTGCCGATTTCATTTCACTCTCCTTGGACCGCGCAGGCCGCGCGGCAGGGCGGTTCGCGTGAACCGGCGACCGCGCGATGACGAAACGTCTCCGTCAGGCGGTTTATTCCATGTTTTTTGGGTATCAGTGCGTCGCGGCATATAGCGACACGAATCGGCGCGCGGGGCGCACGCGCTCACACGAGCACGAGCACGAGCACGAGCACGCAGCCGGGGCGCCCCGGCGATTCGTCGCATGACAGGTAACGGGGGACGGGGCCGGAATGTCGCCGTCGCGGCGGCATCCGGTCAACGATAGACGAGATCGGCGCGGCGGTTCTGCGCCCATGAATCTTCGTCGTGGCCGAGCGCGACCGGCTTTTCCTTGCCGAGGCTGACCGCTTCGAGTTGCGTGGCCTGCACGCCCAGCGTTTCGAGCGCGCCCATCACGGCTTGCGACCGGCGTTGGCCGAGCGCGAGGTTGTATTCGGACGTCCCGCGTTCGTCGGTGTTGCCCTGGATCAGCACGCGGCGCGACGGATGGCTGCGCAGGTAGTCGGCGTGCGCCTGCAGCAGCGTCTGGTATTCCGGCTTCACGGAGTACTGGTCGAAATCGAAGTAGACGCTGCGCTTCGCGAGCGGGCTGTTTGGGTTGTCGAGATCGTCGGCCGCCACCGTGGCGACCGCTTCGCTCGATGGCGCCGGCGCCATCTCGGCATTCTCGGGCGTTTTCGCCGCGTGGTGGCAACCCGCCAGCAGCGCGAACGCCGCAATGACCGCGAATCGGTTCGTTTTGCTCATCGTGCGTCTCCTGCGGTTGACTGCATGGAAAGCGTGGTGGGGCGATCTGCCGCGTCACGCATGCGGCGAGACGACATGAAAGCGCCGGCTTCCGTGCGCGATGCGCTTTCGTAAGCCGGCGACGTGCCGGATGAAAGATTGTCTCGGCCGGACGCCGACGCACGGCGCCGCTGCAACAAGATTAGGAAAAATGTCACAGTGTGACCAGTTTCTCCGTCTTTTTCGCGCGGAAACGACGCAGGACGCATTCTTGCTTGCGCGAACGCGCGCAGCATGCGCCGCGCATGCGTGATGCGCCTTTCCGGTGCGGGCGTATCGCGCGTCGCCGGCGCACTCAGAACTTGTGCCGCAGCCCGAGCGCGACCACGACCTGGTTGCTGTTGGCCGAAGGCGTCATGGTCCAGACGGTCGCGTTGAACGCGGGGTTGCCGTTGCCGCCGCTCACGCTTTGATAGACGGCTTCGAGATACGCGTCCGTGCGTTTCGAGAATGCGTAGTCCGCCTGCGTGACCACCTGGTTCCATTTCGGGCGCGTCTGGCCCGTGCGCGTGTCGAAACGGCCCATCGTGTACGTGTACGCGGCGGCCACGCTGAACGCCGGCGTGACGAAGTAGCGGCCGTCGACCGTGAAGTTGTCGAACACGAGCGATTCACCCTTCAGCGGGGTGATGCCGCTGCCCTGGAGTACGCCGCTCACGCCGTCGGTGGCCGAGTGCGACCATGAGGCACCGACCGAATGCGGGCCGAACGCATAACGGCCGGCCAGGGCCCAGATCTGCTGGTTGCCGCCCGTGATCGTCGCGGAGCCGTCGAGCGTGCTCAGTGCGCCGTCCGGATTCGGCGCGTTGCGGTCGCGGCTGATCTTCAGGTAACCGGCGCCGAGCTTCAGCGGCCCGTTCGCATACCCGAGCCCCGCGCTCCATACGGCGTTGTTCGAGAACGCGCCGGCCGTGTTCGAGAATCCGAACATCGCGCCGAGCGTCAGCCCGCGATACGTCGGGCTCGTGTACTTCACCGCATGGTTGATGCGCAGGTTGCGGTTCGAGTCGTCGTTGTCGTACGGATGCACCGCGAGGTTGCCGCCCCAGCCGGGGCCCGACGCGCCGAGCGGCGTCACGAAATCGAGGATCAGGTCGTACTGGCGGCCGAACGTGAGCGTGCCGGCCGTCCGCGAGCTCAGGCCGAGCCACGCCTGACGGCCGAACAGGTCGACGCCTTTCTGCGACAGCTTGCCGGTCGTGCCCGAGAAGCCATTCTCGAGCGTGAAGACCGCTGCCGTCCCGCCGCCGAGATCCTCGCGGCCGCGCAGCCCCCAGCGCGACGCGTTCAACGCACCGCTCGTCATTGCGACGCTGCCGCTGCCCGGCGAACCGGCGCCTTGCGTACGCTGGTTGGTCGAATAGGTGATCGACGTATCGATCAGGCCGTACAGCGTCACGCTGCTCTGTGCTCGCGCGGCGCAGGGAATCAGGAAGCCGGCCGCACAGGCGGCAATCACGCTCAGCGGGAGCGCACCGGTACGACGGCCGCGGCGGGCGGCAAGCGGCGCGGCGACGCGTGCGCCGGCGGGCTTGGTTGTTTTATAGGAATGCATATGACTTTTTTCGCTGGTCTCCGGCCCGATCGCCGGTGGGTCGTATCGGCGCGCGGGCCGACGGATCGAGTGGGCATTATTGGAGAACGTGCGACCGGCGATTAAGGCGCTGCACAGGAAAGGTCCTCTGCGGGATCGCGTGGAATCGCGGGGTTTCGACGCGGGGTGTTTCGGTCGAATCTGCGCGAAATACGGCCGTCTCGCGTGCGGAACGATTCGGCAGCGCCGGGGCGGTTCAGCGTGAGCGTCGGCGCGTTCAGGAGCAGGCGGCGGAGCGCGGCGGGGTGGGGATGCGTCGCGAAAGGTCGTGAGTCGCCGGTCGGCGGCATCGTGTATTTCTGACCCGATGCGCGGCAACCAGCAAAATTTTCCGCCCGAAGCGCCAAGGACCGAATCGCGGCATCGGGTTGATTGCGTTCGTAGCGCGGGTCTTCCCGCGCTGCCGCAACCGGCCCGGCGACTACGTAATGCGCGGCTTTTTCACGTGCGCCCGTTCGGCACAATGGACCATTGCGCGTGGCCCGCCTGCCGCTGTGCCGGCACGTCACGCATGCCGCGGGAGAACGGACATGGTGTTGATGGCTGTGGGCGGGGGCGGACCGGTGAACGTGCCGCAGCCGCAGGATGACAACGATCCGGCACCGACGAACGGGGCCGGCAGCACCCCGCCGGCGCAGACGCCGGAACAGCAGGCCCTCGCGGCCGCCCAGGCCGAGACGCAGCGCCTGCTGCAGCTCGCGCAGGCCGAAATGGCGACGCTCAAGCGCCTGCACGACCAGGGCGCGTCGCAGGCCGATCTCGACAACCAGGTGAAGAAGGCCGAAGCGGCATGGGGCTCGGTGCAGGCGGCCGTCGAGAACCAGATGCGCGTCGCGGCCGACGGCGGCGGCGACGCGAACAAGGCGATCGCGGGCGTGGCCTCGGATCTGCGCAATGCGACGCCGAACGATCCGGTGCTCGGCTCGGTGCTCGACGATGCGCAAAAGGCGGTGTCGGCCGAATCGGCGCCCGAGCGGGCGACCAACGTGAAGGCGTTCCAGTTCGCGCTGGCGATGCAGAAGGACCAGGCCGCGAACGCCGACGTGAAGCAGTACGACGCGCTGCCGGGCGGAATCCGGCGCGCCGATCCCGACACCGGCGTGCAACTGCGCCAGGCGGCCGGCACGGCCGACACGAATGCCAACAACGCGTACACGGCCCTCACCACCGCGTTGCGCCACGAGTACAGCACGTCGGCCGCGACGCTGCGCCTGAACGACGCGAAGGCCGATTACGCGGCGTGGCAGAAGGAGCCGGGCGGATTGCGCCGTGCCGACGAGGCCGACGTCACGCAGGCGCTGGCACAGGCGCAGAGCCAGTACGACAAGGTCGTGACGGGCGGCGACGACACCGCACTGACCTACGTGACGGCCGACGAGCAGAAGCAGGTCGTCGCGTCGGTGAAGCAGAATCACGACGGCATGTGGTACACCGGCCTCGTCGACGCGCTGGGCGAGGAAAGCCAGCTCAAGCGCACGATCGCGACGATCAATCCCGACGATCCGTCGCTGTCGCCGCAGATGAAGCAACTCGCGCAATCCGATCCGGTCACGTTTGCGCTGTTGCAGGACACCGGTGTGACCGTCGATCCGAACGATCCGAAGCTGTCGCCGCAGGAGAAGGCGCTCGCGCAGCAGAATCCGCTCGCGGAAGCGTTCGTCAAGCTGACGGGCATTCCGGTGAGCACCGACGGCAAGAGCGACGCGGACGCGAAGGCGCTGAACGCGCAGATCGACCAGGCGGGCGGCGTGTTCGCGTACGCGATGGCGCAGGCGCAGGCGGACAAGAACAATCCCGGTTACCAGAAGATCCAGACGCTGCTTGCGGCGGCGCCCGAGGTGCGGCTGCAGTACACGAAGCAGCAGGTCGCGCAGCTGATGCAGGGCCCGGGCAGCAATCCCGGCGCGGCGCTCCAGGTGCTGAAGACCAACATGGACGCGTCGTTCTCGCTCGACGAGCGCCAGACGCTGTGGACCCAGGCCGGCCAGCCGCATTTCGACGCGAAGTTCATCCATTCGCAGATCGATCCGCTGATGCAGAAGCCCGATGCGGATGCAACGGATCAGGCGAGCATGCGTGCGCGTTACGACGACACGATGAACGCCGACAAGGCCGGCAAGTGGATGCAGGACATCCTGAACAATGCGCCGCCCGAGTTCGCGGGCGTCGTGCTCGATACCGTCGAGCACGATTTCGGCAACAAGTGGATGCAGACGAACACGGGCACGCCGCAGCCGTACGGGCAAGGCACCGAGTTCTACAAGGGGCTCAGCAAGGCGGTCGGGCTGGCGGACCAGCAACCGACCGCGAGCGGCGTGCCCGTGCGGCGCGAGGACGACGTCGCGAACTGGCTGCTTAACGACAAGGGCAACGCGAAGACGCTGATCTACACGCTGCGCGGCAGCAACACCGGCTACGGTTTCGACACGGTGCGCGAGGCGCTGTCGTCGGGTGTCGATCCGGCGCTGTCGAAGGCGCTGCTGTCGAAGATGCAGAACGACGACCGGTTCCAGGCGGGCTTCGCGAACGACTTCCAGCTGCGTTACGACCAGGGCACCAAGAGTGCGCAGAACAAGCAGAACAAGGACGCCGCCAACGCCAGCTACAAGCTGTTCCAGGCCGATCCGGACAAGCAGCTGAAGGCGTATTTCGACGACTTCCAGAAGAACTTCGACGACAAGTCCTACACGTTCGCCACCGGCTCCGACCAGATGACGAACTTCGTCGGCGCGGGGCTCGGAATCCAGCCGGACGACCCAGCCGCGACGCCGACCGACCGCAACGACGTGCCGTCGATGGCGATGCTCGAGCAGTTGATCGTCGGCAACGGGCAGTTGCAGAACGGGGTGGCGGTCAACAGTCGGTCGCTGTACGCGAGGAATTCGGCGGCGACGCAGATGATCCAGACCGTCGTCGACCAGATCCGCAAGGTCGGCGGCGACCACGCGGTCGTGTCGCTGGTGCCGATCTACTACGTGTCGAAGGGGACCGGTACCGCGCCGAGCGCATTGTTCAAGGTGCAGGTCGCGAACCATCCGGACCAGTTCAAGCTGATCGACGATCGCGGCTGGAAGTACGACACCGTCGACGACTACCAGCACAACAACGCGCTGTCGGACGACGGCAAGCTGTACGTGCCGAAGAGCCTGACGAACGGCGCGGCGTCCGGCGGTTACGCGCAATACGAATCGATCGACGCACACAAGACGGAGTGGTACCAGCACGTCGAACACTATCTCGAGATCGGCACGGGGATTCTCGCCGCGGCCGGCGGTGTCGTGCTGGTCGCGAGCGGCATCGGTGCGCCGGTCGGCGGCCTGATGCTCGGCGCCGCGTGGACCGCGGTCGGCGCCGGGATGGCGGTCGGCGTGCCGGCCGCGATCGGCGACCTGAACAATCTGAGCGAGCACGGGCAGTCGATCGGCTTCGGCAATGCGCAGGCGCGCGGCGACTGGATCAGCCTGATCGGCAGCGGCGCGGGCATCGCGGGCGGCGGGCTCGGCGTCGCGGCGAAGTCGCTCGCGGAGGCGTCGTCGCTGCTGCGCACGACGGGCCAGGTCTCGGACATGGTCACGCTGGCATCGCGCGGCGAGGGCGTGACGGCCGACGTGGCCGGTCTCGGCCGTTTCGCGCAGGAAGCCGACGCGTTCCAGTCGGTCGCGCAGACGACGGGCCGCACGGCCGGCGTGCTCAACGTCACGGGCGGCGCGATCGGCGGCTATCAGATGGTCGACCAGGGCGTGTCGCTCGTGAAGAACTGGGACGCGATGTCCGATTCCGATCGCGCGCAGCAGTTGCTGAACCTCGGGATCGGCGTCGCGCAGATGGGCCTCGGCTCGCATACGCTGATGGAACGGCCGATTCGGGCGATCACGAAGACGCCGGCCCCGCCGGCGACGCAGCGGCCGATCACGATCGACGTGGCGAACGCGATGTTCGCCAACGGGCTGGCGAACCAGCGCCTCGCGGTCGGCGAGATCGGCAACCCGTGGCAGCACGCCGAGGAACAGGCGGCCAGCTTCGGCGAGCCCGTCGGCGACGGCGAGCCGGTGTCGCCGGCGGAAGGCGGGCTGCGGTCGCGCTTCACCGCGTGGCTGCGCGCGCGCCGCACGCAGGGCACGCCGGACGACGGCGACGCGATCCTGCTGCGGCTCGCGCCCGATGCCGAAGGGATCGACGGCGAAGCGACGCCGGCCGTTGCCGCCGCGATCGCGGGCGATGATGCGACGCCGGCCGGGGCCGGCACGCCGGCCACGGCGGGACGCCCCGCGTCGTGGCCCATTCCCGCGCATGTGGCGGCCGATCCGGACGCGCTGGCCGGCGTGGTCGGGTCGATTCTCGACAGCGGCAACCGCCTCGAGGACGTCGAATACTACGTGTACGCGCTGGAGGACGGCGAAGGGAACGTGCGCAAGCCGGACGAAGACGGACTCCCCTCGACCGAACGCGGCGACCTGGGAGACGACATCCGGGCGGCGAACGCGGACGCGCGGCGCGCGGCGGCCGGGGACGATCCGGTGAAGCTCGCGGCCGCCGCCTCCAGCGAGGACGGCACGATCGGCGTCACGCGTTACGCGTCGTTCCACGACGCGATGATGGTCGCCCGCGGCGGCGTGGCGGCGGGCCGCTACCAGGTCGCGCTGGTCGACCACGGCGCGCTCGCCGCGGACGGGACGGTGCCGCCCGAAGCGGTGGTCGCCCGGGTCGGGCTCAACGACGCCGGCGACGCGCTGATGCTGTCGATGAACGACGCGTACGATCGCACGCTGCGCGTGATGTACCCGCGCGGGTTCGATCCCGCCAAGCCGCTGATCCGCAGCGAGGACGGCCGGCGTGTCGACGTGATCAACGCGCCGCCCGGCATGGACGAAACGCAATGGGGCGCGTATCCGCGCCGCGAAGCCGACCTCGCGATCTATTCGAACCATCCGGACCAGCCCGAGAACCGGCTGCCGGCGGGCGAGCGGCCATTGATGCCGGTGCCGCCCGGCTACTTCGCGGTGTACGCGCATGCGTGGTCCGACGCGTTCGCGAGCGCGACCGGCAAGCCGATGAGCGCGGAAGACCTGGCCGAGCTGGTGCGCCAGAGCGGCTGGGACGGCAAATCGCCGGTGATCCTCTATGCATGCGGCGCGGGTACGCGGGTGAGCCCGCTCGCGCAACTGCTCGCGAACGTGCTGGGGGTGGACGTGTACGGCGCAAGCGGCTTCGTCGCGTGGCGTTCGCCGCGCTATCGCAGCGACGGCAGCCCGGACTCCGGCTATACGACCGGCATCGTGGTGGAGCCCGGCGCCCCCAGCCTCGCGGGGAAGCCGGACCATTCGGTGCAGCATGCGCCGCGCACCTACCGCTTCTCGCCCGCGCTGGCGGTCATCGACCAGGGCGCGCACGCGGTCGACTGGAGCACCGTGGCGCCGCGCCCGGTGTCGAATCGCTGGGGCGGCAGCGGCGCGGCGGGCGACGCGCGCGTGCCGCTCGGTGTCTACGTCTGGCGCGTGCTGACGAATCGCGGCGGCGCGGTCATCAATCCGCGCAGCCGCAGCCCGGCGAGCGCGCTCGAGATGACCCACGCGCTGGAGGAACTGGCGTGGAAAGGCTATACGCCGGGCACGCCGATCGCGCTGGAGGGGCCGCACAGCGGCGCCGATCCCGAATTGCTGCAGGAATTCGCGGACCTGATCCAGGCGCCGGTGTTCGGCCGGCTCGGCGACGACGACGCGGCCGGCTGGCGGCGCGCGATCCCCGATCCGGGCCGCCGGCTCGCGCGCTTCCAGATCGAACCCGACGTGAACGGCAAGTTCTCGCCCGGCCGCGCGCAGCCGGTTCGCGTCAATCCGCTGGAATTGCGGCCGGTGCCGGGCTCGAATGTCGTGAACCTGCTGGGCCACGCGACCGCGCGGCAGTTCCTGAAGGTGTCGGGCTTCGACATCGCCGAATCGCATGGCACGAAGCCGCGCGACGTGAGCTGGGACAGCGCGATCGCCATCACGAAAGACGGCAACACGATGTCGCCCAGGGAATTCGCGCGCAGCCTGCTCGAGGATCCGGCCTACACGGAAGGCAACGGCGTGCTGCTGACCGGCTGCTATCTCGGCTCCGGCGGCTACCCGTTCGCGCAGGAGCTCGCGTATGAACTTCAGGTGCCCGTGATCGCTTCGATCGCGTCCAATTCGATACGCGGCACCGGTGCGCTGGAACTGCACCCGAACAGCGACGACATCGTCGTGCCGGCGCACGATCCGGATGTGTCGACGCGGCTCTACCTGCATGTCCCGGAGGCGCCTGACGCGAGCGAACCGCCGCTGGTGTTCGCCCGGCGCGGCGAACCCGTGCCGGGCACGGTGGCGCACGGGTACGACGGCGCGCCGGTCGAACCGGTGCGCCCGATCGACGCGCAGATCGATCCGGACGCCGACAGCGGGCCGCGCGGCAACACCGGCACGCCGGGCGATGCCGCGCGGCCGGGCGCGACGGCACATGGGCCGGCCCAGCCGCAGCTCCCGGCGCATCCGCGTCTCGCACCAGAGCCGGATGCGGGCGAGCCGCCCGTCGACGAGCCGGTTCCGGTCGTCGACGTCGCGCCGGGGCAGATTTTCACGGCGGACGAGTGGGCCGCGCGCACCGAGCAGGCCGCCGAGGCCGAAGCCGACGACGGCCTGTCGGGGATTCCGCAGAAGACGTACCGGAACAACAGCCGCGTCTATACGGACCGCGCGATCGCCAACGACGGCGTGATGACGACGACGATTCGCGGCGAGTCGGTACTGCAACCGGGCTTCGACGACGTGACCGGCGTCGACGCGACGCAGCACCCCGAATTCCTGCGTCCGGCCGACACGCTTTTGATGCCGGCCGGCGACCCGCTGCATCCGGTCGGCGCGCGCGGGCTGATGTCGCCGCCGGGCCATCACGTCGTGTTCGGACACGGCATGTCGGCCGATGCGATGCTCGGCCCGGACGGACGGCCGGTGACGCCGGACGAGGTGGCCGAGTGTGTCGCGCCGCAGCTCGAGGCGGGGCAGGACGTGACGCTGTATTCCTGTTTCGGCGGGTCGGACAAGCACGATCCGTTGCGCGTCGCGCCGGGCCAGGTGCGGGCCGCGAGCGGGACGTTCGCGGCCGCGCTCGCGCAGCGCCTGTCCGAACTCACCGGGCGGCCGACGTCGGTCTGGGCGCCGCAGGACATCCTGCTCGTCAAGCCGGACGGCTCGGCCACCGTGCGCGTGACGCGCCGGACCGGCGAGGTCGACAGCGATCGCCTGCCGATGCAGCGCTTCGTCGGCGATCCCGCGCGGGCAGGCCGCCCGGCACTGCCCGCCGGACCGGACGCGGAACCGGCGCCGAGCGCCGCGCATACGGCGCCGCCGCCACGGGCCGAGCGGCCGGCGCGTCCGACGGTGCCGCGCGTGCCCGATCCGACGTTCGCCGATCCCGGCTACGACTTCACGCCGATTCCGGACGGCACGTTCGAATCGGTCACGCTCGACCATCCGTTCCGCAGCGCGCTGGCCGACCGGCCGGGCGTGATCGGCGATGCCGCGCGCGTGACGCAGGCCGGCGGCACCGTGAGCCAGCACTGGCCGAGCTATTTCCTCGACGGCCCCGAGCCGACCCGCGTGATCGACGACGTGATGCAGGCGTTCGACGCGGCCGGCCTGACGAACCTGCGCGTCGAATTCGTGACGGGCGACGACAGCATCGTGCTGGGCAGCGGCACCGATTTCGGCGCGCTCGATCCCGAGGCGGGCTGGTTCCGGTTCAGCGGCACGGTGCCGGACGCCGCGGCGTCGGCAGCGCACGCGACGGGCCGCACGGCCGCCGAAGCGCGGCGCGCGTTGCCGGAAGGCGTGACGACGGTCGCGCACGACGATCTCGGGCAGGCGCTCGATGCGGCGCAAGCCGGGCCGCGCAATCACGCGTACGTGCCGGCCGATGCGCTGCCGGACGACACCGCGTTCGCGCAGGGCGACCTGACGCCGGCGGAACGCGTCGCGGCCAGCGCCACCGCGCACCTGGCCGCGGTCGAGGCCGCCGCACCGGCCGACGTCGTGCTGCTGTCGGCGCTCGGCCACGATCCGGCGAGTGCGCTGCGCATCACCACGCCCGACGGCGGCTCGCTGTTCAAGCCGGCCGGCGTCGACATGTACGTCGTGCGCACCCGCGATGCGGCGACGGGCGACGTGTCGTACCGGCTCGTCGGCGTCGATCGTTCCGGCTTGCCGGAAGGCTATGCGGCCGTGCATGCCGGCGGGACGCGCGCGCTCGGCGCGGTCGACGGCAACCCGACCTGGCCGAGGTTCGGCCACGCTGGGCCGGCCGGCCGTCTGGCGAGCCCGGCCGGCGACCCGGCAAGCAACCCGTCCGCCGCGGCGACGCCGGCCACTGTTTCCGGTCATTCAGCCGCCCCGGCCGCGCCGCAGGGTGCCGCAGCGGTCGAGGCGGAACATCAGGCGCGCGCCGCCGACTGGCTCGACACCCTCGGCCGCCGCACGCTCACGCGTGTCGACGGCCGGCATGCGCCCACGCTGGACGGACTCGCCCGGCAGCTCGGCTCCAACGCGCATGTGCTGATCACCGCGCATCACACGCCGCCCGACGGCGCCGCGGCCTACACGCCGCCGGCCTTCGTCGCGGTGCTCGAGACCGACGCGAACGGCGCGCTCGGCCCGGTGCGGATGCTGAACGGCAAGCGCATGCCGCCCGCGCTCACCAAGGCGCTGGAAAATGCCAACAGCGGCGGCCGACGCGCACGCGGGAAGTTCGATTTCCATGTGTCGCCGGTCGCGCATGACGAACTGGTGGCGTTCGGCGGCCCGTCGAAGATCGAGACGCCGGACGGCAAGACGTCGTGGGACGTGACGGCGTCGGGCCATGCGATCGAGACGACGCTCGCGGGCGACGTGTCGAAGCTGCAGGACGCGCCGGTCTTCAAGCGGCCGCGCCAGGCCGTGCGCGCGGTCTCCGGCGCGCAGCGCTGGATTCACGTGGTCGACGACGAGACGGGCAAGGTGCTCGGCCATGCGGAACGCAACACGAATCACGAGTGGAAATATTTCGAAAAGGCGTCGCTCGGCGATACGGAGATCCCCGAGCAGGATCTGCGCACGGTGTTCCGGCGCCGCCGCCGCGGCGGCATTCCGGTCGGCCGGTCGCCGCGCCGCGGGATCCGCTTCGTCGTCAGCGACGTGGCGCCGGCCACCGTCGACCGCATCGGCGGGTTCCGGCCGGCGAAGGCAGCGCCGGCCGTCGAGAAGAAACCGATCCGCTCGGCCGGCGACCTGTTCCAGTCGATCGTGCCGGTGCGCCGGCCGCTGGCGCGCGCGGAGCAGGGCGACGACGCGAACGCCGCTCCGCTGGCGCCGGTCGATCCGCATCTGTTGCCGTCGGACAAGTCCGCGCTCAACGCGGTCGACTTCAGCGGCAACAGCGTGTCGCACCTGCTGACCGCGATCCGCAACGGCGCGCTGGACGGCGGCCGCCACGTGATCTACGTGTTCAGGACGGACGGCGCGGTGGCCGAGGCGCTCGGCGATCCACTCGGCGTGATCGCCGAGCGCGATGGCGAGATGCGCTGGTTCGACAAGATCCCGCAGGTCAGCAACAAGAATCATCCGGGCGTGCCGCTCGACGCCATGCCGATCGGCAACGATCGCTTCGGCACGGACGTGCATTTCCTGCTCACGCAACTGTCGCCGCGCGATTTCCTGACCAGCGCGCGGCCGACGCGCGTCGCCGCGCTCGAAGCGCGCGCGAAGGCGCTGCACGATCAATGGAAGGCGGCGGAAGCGCGCGGCCTGCACTCGGCGCCGTTCCGCGCGCTCGCGGCGCGCACGCGGCACGGCTACAACGAGGTGCTCGCCGACTTGCGGCGCCTGGGGAGCAAGGGCACCGCGCCCGAGCCGCTGTCGATCGAGCCGTACCAGCCGGGGCTGTCGTCGGCGACCTCCGTCGAGTTCAGCCTGCGCCACGGCGCGGCGAAGCCCGAGCAGTATTTCGCGACGCACCAGCAGATCGAGGCGTACAACAAGCAGGCACAGCGGCCCGGCGACGTGAACCTCGTGCTGAAGGGCGAGCCGCAGGCCGTGATGGTCGACGTCGGCATGTGGCGCACGCTGCTCAACAAGCTGTACGTCGCGCGCGACGTGTCGACGTCCGCATCGCGGTTCCTGCCGGTGCCGGGCAAGCTGCGCGCGCGGACGCGCAACCTGGGCGCGGCGACCGTCGCCGACAAGCGGATCCGGCAGATCTTCACGCGCTCGAGTGAAGCGTTGCAGGATCGCATGGTGCCGATGGCGCGCTCGTTCTCGCTGAGCGACGATCCGGCGTTGATGGGCGCGCTGGTCGAGCGGTACGGTGGCGTGATGCCGGTCGCCACGCTCGTGATCGATCCGCATTCGCTCGCGGCGGTGCTCGGCAAGGCGCACGATCCGGATTTCCTGCGCGCGGTGCGCGCGCTCGGCGACCAGAAGCGCGCCGTGTTCGACGGCGAGAACGGGATGATCCATCCGGCCCCGGGCTCCGACGGGAAGGCGCTCGCGCTCGACGATCTCGCGCATCTGCATCGCTGGCTCGACGAGGCCGCACGCACCGGTTTCGCGATCCGGCTCGAGACGGCGCCGTCGCGCGCGCTCGTGTCCGGCGCCGACTACCGGTTCCAGTCGGGCACCAACGACACGTATCACGATTACGTGCGTGTGATGACCGCCCTCGAACGCTGGTCGAACGCGCATCCCGACACGAAGGCGCCGAACGTGATGGTCACGTTCCACGGCTGGGACGCGGTGCCGGAATCGGTGCCGGGCGGCGGACACGAGAAGCTGCTGCGCGCGGTGCTCGAGCGCAAGGGGCTCGAATGGGTGCACATGGGGCTGTCGTACGGCACCCACGGCGCGGACTTCATCGGCAACCAGGATCTCACCGGCGCGCTCGCCAAGCTGATCGTGGAGAACCGCAACCGGCCCGGGATCATCGATCGCCTGCATGGCGCCGATGCGCTCACGCGCGTGTTCGAGCGGGTCGACCGGCAGACGCTGGCGAACCAGCATCAGCTGCTGTTCGCGGAAGTCGAGCGGCTCGGTGCCGCGGACGGCATGACGCCCGCGGACATCGCCGCGCTGCGCCAGAAGCTCTACGAAGGCAACACGACCGTCTGGCTGAACCAGGCGCGCAAGGCGACGATCGAGCATGCGATGCCGCTGTGGGATGCCGACGGCAACCCGCCGCGCACCGGGACGGACGAGGGCGCACGCAGGTTCGGCGGCCGCTGGCTGGCCGACTACGGCGCCGGCGTGCCCGACCGGGTGACCACCGGCAAGCGGCCGGCCGCCGCCGACCCGCTCGACCACTGGCGCGCGGTCGTGCACGATCCGGCGCTGATCAACGACGGCACCAAGCCGATCGGCACGAGCCGCCGGGAAGCGGCGCAGCTCGCGAAGGTCGACATTCCCGACGCGAAGCGCGCGCAGGCGGAACTGCATGCGCTGCGGGTGCACGACGAACCGATCGGCGAGAACACGCCGCCGCCATCGTCCAGGCGGATCGCCGGCGACATCGCGGCGGCCACCGTGACCGGCGGCGCCGGCGCGGGCGTGCTCGTCGCGGTCGGCCGGGAGTCGGTGCGCACCGCGACGAACTCGCTGTATGCGGGCCTGCGGGTCGGGCGCGTGTTCCAGGCGCTGCATCACGGCGCGGTCGCCAGCCTGAAGAACGGCGATCCGCGCGTGTTCGATCGCGTCGTCGACCGGCTCGTGCGCGGGCTGCAAGCACAACTGAAGGCGAACGGCTTCGACGTGGACGCACGCGGCGCGCAGCTGGAGCAGATCGCGCACGAAGGCAAGGCGATGGCCGCCCAGCTGCGCGCGCTGAACGACGACGGGATGCTGTCGTTCGACGATACCGTCGCGCATACGAAGGTGATCGCCGCCGACATGCTCGCGCAGATGCAGGGCGTGGTCGGCGGGACGTCGCTGAAGCTGCTGCATCACGGCAGCCCGCGCCATTCGGTCGGCCGCGTCGGTCGCGTGCTGGCGCTCGGCGGCTACGGCGGTTCGATCACGATGAATGCGTTCAGGGCGATCACGCACGGCGACCTGCTGGCCGGCGGACAGGCGATCGGCGGCGCGTTCAGCGCCGTCTATACCGGCATCGTTTACAAGGGCAGCCTGCGCGGCGTGAATGCCGAGAACCGCAGCCAGCTGGCGCGGATCGCGAGCGCGACCGGCGACTACCTGACCTCGGCGGTCGGCATCGCAACCGGCGTGCATACCGCGCTGACCGTGGATCCGGTGACCGGCACGCTGACCGCGATGTCCGGCGCGCTGCTCGGCGCCGGGCGGCTGCATTCGCATTTCCCGAACGCGACGCCGTGGATGGAGCGCTTGCCGACCGGCATCGCGCTGGCGCCCGTGGCGATCTTCGGGGTCATGCAGGGGATCAGCCTGTACACGTCGGCAACCGCGTCGGACGATCAGCACAAGGCGCCGGGTTCGTCACCGAAACCGTCGGGTTCGAGTGCCGGGGCGCCGACGCCGGGCGCGTCGTTTGCGCCGTCGCCCGGCACGACGAGCGCACCGGTGCAGCCGAATGCGTCGGCAACACCGTCGGGATCGGCGACGGCATCGGCGTCGGCGAGCGCGCAGCCGTCGGGTACGCCATCGCAACCGGCGCAGCCTTCGACGGGTTCACCGAGCCCCGCGCCCACGCCGCTGACGGTGACCGTGGCGGCCGGCGATTCGTTGTGGACGATCGCGCAAAGTCACGAAGGATCGTTGCTTGCCGCGGCACACGTGCCGGCCGACCAGCAGCAGCGGATGTCGGACGGTCAGCGGATCGACGTCGCGCTCAACGAGATCCTGCAACTGAACCCGAACCTGGCGAGCAAGCCGGGCGAGATCGATCCGGGGCAGCTGGTCGTGGTCGGGTGACGAGGGCGGCGCGCGGAACGTGTGCGGGGCGGAAGCAAGCGACACGTCGCGCGTGACGACGACCGACGGGTGGGCGTGCCACGATGCACATGCATGCGTCGTCGTCGCCGGCCCGCGCGTCAGCGCAGGATTGCCTCCGCGCCGACATCGTCGGACCGCGGCAGCACGGTCAGGCCGTCGCGCAGCGCATACGCGATCACTTCGGCGACGTTGTGCAACGCCAGTTTCGACATCAGGTTCTGTCGATGCTTGCGTACCGTTAGCACGCTGAGATTCAGCTTGATGGCGATGTCCTTGCTCGAGTGCCCGTTGGCGATCAGCACGAGGATTTCCTTCTCCCGGGCCGTCACCGGCGGCACGGCGGCGGCGGTGTGCTCGAGGACATGGGCGAGCGAGTCGCTGACATAGCGGATACCCGACAGCACCAGCGCGACGGCACGCAGCAGCTCGTCGCCGTCTTCGTGCTTGAGCATGTAGCCGTCGACGCCGATCGCCACGGCCGCCCGGACCGTCGCCGGGTTCTGATTGCCCGTGACGACCAGGATCCTGGTCTGCGGCGATTGCGCCTTGACTTGCTTCGCCAGTTCGATGCCGGGGAAGCCGGGTAGATCGAGATCGAGCAGCAGCAAATCGGCCTGCGTATCGCACACCAGCCGACCGACCATCCGGCCGTCGCCGGTCTCCCCCACGACGGTCCAGTTCGCTCGCGTCTTCAGCAGCAACTTCAGCCCGTCGCGAATGATGGCGTGATCTTCGGCAAGCACGATTTTTTTCATTTTTCTTTCGCCTTCTCCCGGGGCACCCGGAAGCTCGTTCCTTTGCGACAATACGATGCAACCCCGTTGCGACGTGTCACGCGGCGGGCGAGATCGACGCTCGCTCCGTTCAACGCCGGATCCGCTACGCGATTTTGAAATGGCAAACAGGATAGCGCAAGAATACCGTGCCGACGTGCAGCTGGAACTGGTCAATACGCTGTACCGACAGTCTCCGCCGATCCTGTTCGGCAACATCGCCGTCGTCAGCCTGACCACCTTTCTGTTGTGGAACGAGGTGTCGCGGCATGCGCTGCTCGCGTGGGCCGCGGCGATCTGCGTGCTGACCGCGATCCGTACCGTCATGGTCTGGCGGGATCGCCGCGCAGGCGAACATCCTGCCGGGACGGCCACGCGCCGCGCGCGGAAATACATGGTGTTCGCGGGCGTGTCCGGCTGCCTGTGGGGCGCCATGGGCGTGCTGTTCTTTTCGCCGGACAACACGATCGTGACCGCGCTGATCTGCATCGTGCTGGCCGGCATGACCGGCGGCTCGGTGGCGTCGCTCTCGTCGTGGTGGCCGACCTACGTGGCTTATGCGTTGCCGACGGTGCTGCCGTTCGCGATCCGCTCGTTCGCGTACGGCAGCTCGCTGTTTTCGGTGCTGGGCTTCCTGTCGCTGTTCCTGCTCGCGGTCAATCTCGCCTTCAGCCGGACGCTGCAGCGTACCGTGCGCGATGCCGTGTCGCTGCGCTTCGAGAACGTCGACCTGATCCGGCAACTGACGCAGGAGAAGGAGCGCGCCGAACTCGCCAATCGAAGCAAATCGCAATTCCTGGCCGCCGCCAGCCACGACCTGCGTCAGCCGACGCATGCGCTCGGCCTCTACATCGCGACGCTGCGGGCGATGGCGCGCGCGCCGAGCGTCGACGGAACCGCTCTCGACGACATCGCCGAACGGCTCCGCACCGCGTTGAAAGGCATGTCGCAATTGCTGAACGTGTTGCTGGACATTTCTCGGCTCGACGCGGGCGTGATCGATGTCGAGCCGCGCCGCTTCGCGCTGCAGCAGGCGCTCGACGCGCTGGACAGCCAGTTTCGTCAGGCCGCGCTGGCCAAGGGGGTGACGCTCAGGATCCGGCCGACCGCGATCTGGCTGGAAACCGATGCGGTGCTGCTGCACACGATCCTGTCGAACCTGCTGTCGAATGCCGTGCGCTATACGCAGCGCGGCGGCATCCTGCTGGCCTGCCGGCGTCGCGGCACCGACGTCGAGATCCAGGTCTTCGATACCGGCATCGGCATCGCAGGCGATCAACTGCCGCACATCTTTCGGGAGTTCTACCAGATCGGCAACGCGGCGCGGGACCGCGAGCAGGGGCTGGGCCTCGGGCTCGCCATCGTGCAGCGCACGGCGGCGCTGATCAATGCAAGCGTGCAGGTGCGTTCGACCGCGGGCCGCGGCTCGCTGTTCTCGGTGCGGCTGGCCATGGCCGACCAGGCCCCGTCGCACGCCACCGGCGCGCACCCGTCGGGCGAGCGTGCGGGCGCAGGGCGCGGGCAGGCGCGCAAGACCATCCTCGTCGTCGACGACGATCGCGACGTGCTGGCCGGCATGCAGACGCTGCTTCAGACCTGGGGGCATACCGTGATCGCCGCGCCATCGCTGGAGCGTGCGATCGAGCTTGCCGTGCCGCGGCGCGCCGAACTGGACATGATCGTGACGGACTTCAGGCTGGCGGGGCACGTGACCGGCGCCGATGTCGTCCACCGGGTGTTCCGCGTCATCGGACGCGAGATTCCGGCCATCATCATTACCGGCGATACGTCGCCCGAGGGCATCCATGCCGCTTCGTCGAGCGGCTTCAGCGTGATGCACAAGCCGCTCGACCCGCAGGAAATGCAGACCTTGATCGACGCGCCGGCGTGACGGCGTGACGACGCAGCGATGTCATCGCACCGCGCCCGCTCGGCACCCGCACGCGAATGCGACGCGTTCGCGACGGCAGCCGGCGCGGCCGGCGCAGCGGCGACGGCGCTACTGCATCTGCGGTATTTCCCAAACGAAACGGGTGCAGTACCTTCGCACCTGCTGGCAATCGTAAAAAACAGTCGCGCGGGGTAGCGAAGAAGGCAGGACAGCCGGGGAGACCAACCCACGGTTCAGGCCGCACGTCCGATCGAATCGGCACGGCGCCGGCACGGCCTGATGCCGCGGAACAGGATCGGTCGCAGTGCGGCCGATCCTGTTCCAGGCGTCGTCCTTTCTGAAAGCAACGCGACAGGGTGCCGTGCCTGCACCCTGAATCGCGCTCGCCTTGCGCATGAGCCGACCGGCCTCTCGCGGTCGAATCCTTGAACGGTCATGGCGCGGCCTCGCCCCCCGCCTGCCTGGAGCGCAACGGTGATGGACAATCTGCCCAATATCATGGTGGCCGCGTTCCCGGCCTTCGCGGTGCTGATCGCCGTGGAAATCGTACTCGCGGCGGTGCTCGGCCGGTCGCTGTACCGGACCCGCGACACGCTGGCGAACCTCGCGCTCGCGGCCGGCGCATTCGTCGCCAGCGTGCTGACCGGCGGGCTGGTGCTGGCGGTACTGAGCTGGGTGTACGCGCACCGGCTCTTCACGATCCCGACGAACGTCTGGTGGGCGTGGGTGCTGTGCTTCTTCGCGGACGATTTCAGCTACTACTGGTTCCACCGCCTGAGTCACGAGGTGCGCTGGTTCTGGGCGTCGCATTCGGTCCACCATTCGTCGGAACAATACAACCTGTCGGTATCGCTGCGCCAGACGTGGACGGGCACGATCACCGGATCGTTCCTGTTCTGGGCGTGGATGCCGTGGGTCGGGTTCCATCCGAAGATGATCCTGTTCATGCAGTCGGTGAGCCTGATCTACCAGTTCTGGATCCACACCGAAGCGATCGGCAAGATGCCGCGCTGGTTCGAGGCGCTGCTGAACACGCCGTCGCAGCATCGCGTCCATCACGGCAGCGATTTCGACTATCTGGATACCAACTACGCCGGCACCACGATGATCTGGGATCGGCTGTTCCGCTCGTACACGCCCGAGCGATTCACGCCGCACTACGGGCTGACGTCGAGCATCGGCACCGACAATCCGTTCAGGATCGCGTTCTACGAGTGGCGCAATATCGCGCGCGACCTCGCGAAAGCCGACAGCCTGCACACCGCGATCCAGTACCTGATCCGGCCGCCCGGCTGGAGTCCCGACGGCAGTTCCCTGACGACGCGCGATGCGCGGCGTGCCGCACAGCAGGTTTCCTGAGAAGACGATATGGCTCACACACGCGATCCACACGACCGGCGCCACGATGCGGCGCCATCCAGCGCCGGCCGCCGGCAATTCCTCGAATACGCGGGCGCGGGGTTGTTGTCCGCGATGCTGCCCGGTTGCGGCGGCGCGGATACGATTCAGCGGTCGACCTACGACGCGACCATCGCGGCGGGGCGGCAAACGATCCAGGCCGCGCTCGATGCCCATCCGCGGAACCTCGCGGGCATCTCGGTCGCGTTGCTCAAGGGCAATCAGGTCGTGTGGGCGCAGGCGTTCGGGAATGCGTCGATCAACCCGGCGGTCGCCGCCACGCCGACGACGCGCTACAACATCGGTTCGGTATCCAAAGTGATCGCGGCGCTGGCCGGCGTGATCCTGCAGGATCGCGGGCTGATCGACCTCGACGCGCCGATCGTCCGGTACGTGCCGTCGTTTACCATGCTGTCGCCGCAGTATACGCAGATCACGTCGCGTCATCTGCTGTCGCATTCGTCCGGGCTGCCCGGCCAGAACGTCGACGACATGTTCTCGTATGCGCCGATTCCGGGCTACGCGGCGACCGCGCAAAAGGTGCTCGCCAACGAACACCTGAATCATCCGCCGGGCCAGTTCGCGGTGTACTGCAACGACGGTTTCACGATCTTCGAGCTGGTGGTCGCGGCAGTCACCGGGCTGAGCTTCGCCGATTTCGTTCAGCGCGACATTCTCGCGCCGCTGAACATGACGAATTCCGGCTTCCTGACCAGCGTGCCGACGAGCGGCCAGTTCGCGCTGGCGTACGCGAACGGCATCCAGTACGGGCAGGAATTCGCGAATCCGTACGCCACCGGCGGCCTGTCGACGACGCCGCTCGACATGATGAACCTCGCGCAACTGTTCATCGGCAACGGCGTGTTTCAGGGGCGGCGCATCGCGTCGGCGGCCGGAATCGCCGACATGCTGACGGACCAGACCGACCGGTGGCAGATCAAGTCGACCCGGCTCGGTTACTCGTATGCCTATGGGCTCGGCTGGGACGACGTCGACGATCCGGTCCTGCGCGCGGCCGGCGCCGCCGGCGCGTACAAGAGCGGCGGCACGCAGTTCTTTTCAAGCCATTTCTACGTGCTGCCGGCGGCGCAAATGGCGCTGATGATCACCGGCAGCACCGGCTATGACGCGGCCGGCATCGCGCCCACGATCCTGCTGCAGGCGTTGCAGGAAGACGGCAGCATCGCCGGGGCCCCCGCGAAGGTGAATGTCGCTGCACCGCCGGCGGCTGCGTCGCCGGACGTTTCCGCCGTCGGCGGCGTCTACGGCAACGAATCGGCGCCGATGCAGGTCGTCGTGAACACGAACGGCAGCCTGGCGTTGACGCAATGGAACGGCACGGCGTGGATGGACGCCGGCCCGAGCAGCGCGCCGTACGTGTATCGCAGCGACGGCTGGTGGTGGAGCGACGGCGATACCGTGTCGTACCGGTTCGATATCCTGCCGGGCACGGACGACGCGGGCAACGCGGTGAGCAATCGGTATCTGACCAAGCGTGTGGTCGACGGCTCGGGCTATGTGTTCCGCGTCACGCCGTATGCGCAGCAACTGCCGGCGCTGCCGCGGCTCGACGCCGCCTGGCAGGCACGTGTGAACACGTCGTGGAACGTGATCAACGAATCGGCGCAGTCGGTGTTCTCGGGCGGCAAGCTGCGGGTGTCGCTCGGCAGCCTCGACGCGTTGCCGGGCTATGTCCTGTTCGCTTACAGCACCAGCGGCGGCGCCCACTTCAACTACCAGTTGTTGAAGCCGCTGGCCGACGACCGCTGCGGGATGACCGTGCAGATACCAGTGATGCCTGGCCGCGATCTGTTCGAAATCAGCATGACGAACGTGAGCAATGTCGAGACGATGGCGGCTTCCGGATGGCTGTGCCAGCGCGCGTGAGGGCCGGCGGGAAGGGCGCGAGGCGCGACATCAGCGGCATGACCGACGCGCCGGCAAGCCGGCTCCGGTGTTAAGGCCGGAACGTGTGCCTTCGTGACCTTGTGCCGCATGACGATCGACAGGCAGTCAACCTCGAGGGCAAGCTCGAGCGGTTACGGCCTCGCTCGCAACGTCACATCGGCATTCGGCGTCGCGCCCACCTTTTCGAGCGCCGCAACCGCGGCGTCGTTGCCTTGCAGGATGGCGTTCTGCAGTGCGGTGCGGCCGAGCGCATCGACGTGATCCGGGTTCGCGCCACGGCCGACGAGCACCGGCAGCATGTCGAGGCGGCCGAACAGCGCGGCGAACGACAATGCCGTTTCGCTGGCGGGATTTCTTCGCAGGGCTGATGCAGGGCCTCGACATGACGACCTGGGTGCAGTTGCCGGACGGCAACCTGCAGGTGCGGTTCAACAGCGGCGTGATCCAGTATCGGCAGGGCACCGGCGCCTGGACCGACGCATAGGCGGCCCGCCCGGGTGAAGCCGGCGCGGGACACGCGAGCGTGCGCCGGCGCAGTTGTCATGGCCGCGTCGATCAGCGTCACGCTGCCGCTTGTTTCAGCCGCGACGGCCGCTCGGCCGTTGAAAGGGGCTAAAGGAATCGAACAAGGTCCCGAGTTGTCCGGTACTAGGTGTCTTCCCTGAACGGGATCGCCATGGCCGCTCACCGCGGCCGCCGCAGAGCCGGCGATGACGGCGTACGGCCTTGACCCGCAAGGCTTCCGGGCGGAATGGACGCATCCGGCAGCCCGATGGACCCATGCCAGAAAGTAATGACTTTGAGCAATTTTGGCAATTTTCAAACAATGCATCGAATCCCATACTGCGGCTCATCCAATCACCGCCAGCCTGAGTGGCGAACCGCAGAGGACTCGAGATGCAACGAAACACAAGTGGGCAGCCGACCGTTCGCGATGCCGTCGTGGACTTGATGCGGCGCCTCGGCATGACGTCGGTGTTTGCCAATCCCGGCTCGACCGAGCTGCCCATGTTCCGCGACTTCCCGGAGGACTTCCGGTACGTGCTGGGATTGCAGGAAGCCGTCGTCGTCGGTATGGCGGATGGATATGCCCAGGCCACCGGCAATGCCGCTCTGGTCAATCTGCATTCGGCGGCCGGTGTCGGCAACGCGATGGGCAACATATTCACGGCTTTCAGGAACCGGACGCCGCTGATCATTACTGCCGGCCAGCAGGCCCGTTCAATTCTGCCGTTCGATCCGTTTCTGTCGGCATCGCAAGCAACCGAGTTGCCGCGGCCCTATGTGAAGTGGAGCATCGAATCGGCTCGTGCCGCGGATGTTCCGCTTGCGCTCGCCCGTGCTTACCACGTGGCGATGCAGGAGCCGCGTGGCCCGGTGTTCGTTTCCATTCCGGTCGACGACTGGGATCAGCCGGCCGACCTCGTCGAGGCGACACGGGTCAGCACCCGGTTCCGCCCCGATCCGGCATCGATCGCGGAGATCGGTGACGCGCTGGACAACTGCAAACGGCCGGCCATCATCGTCGGCGCGGAACTCGATCGTGCCGACGCCTGGAGCGAGGCCATCCAGCTCGCCGAGCGCCACAATGCGCGGGTTTATGTCGCGCCGATGTCGTCACGCTGCAGCTTCCCTGAAGATCACCGACTTTTCGCCGGATTCCTTCCGGCGATGCGCGAAAAAATCGTTCGGATTCTGGATGGGCATGACCTGATCTTCGTCATCGGGGCGCCGGCTTTTGCGTATCACGTCGAAGGCAGTGGGCCGCATGTGCCTGATGGCGCGGCGTTGTACCAATTGATCGACGATCCGGCTACCGCGGCGTGGACCCCGGTCGGCACGTCGGTGGTGGCGAACGTTCGCCTGGGGCTGGCGGACCTGCTCGCCCGTCCGGCGCCGCGTGGCCGGCCGTTGCCGGCGCCTCGCGAGGTCGTCGAGCGAGCCGAGCCCACGGCGGTCATGTCGGTCGCGTATGCGTTGCAGACGCTCTCCGAGGTGCGCGACGCAGCGGATATCGTGGTCGAGGAGGCGCCAAGTTCGCGGCCCGTCATGCAGCGTTATCTGCCGTTCACGCGCAGTCAGACGTTTTACACGATGGCAAGCGGCGGTCTGGGCTACGGCATGCCCGCCGCGGTGGGCGTGGCGTTGGGCAAACCCGGCAGCCGCGTGATCGGCCTCATCGGTGACGGCTCGACGATGTATTCGCCCCAAGCGATCTATAGCGCGGTCCAACTCGATCTCCCGATCACCTTTGTCATCCTGAATAACGCCCGCTATGCCGCCTTGCAGGAATTTGCGCCCGTCTTTGGCTTCTCCGCGTCGGATCCGGTACAGGGCACCGACCTCGCGGGGCTGGATTTCGTTTCTCTGGCCAACAGCATGGGTTGCGAAGGGGTGCGAGTGAGCGACGCGCCGTCGCTGAAGTCCGCGCTGGAAGACGCTTTGTCTTCGGGCAAAACGCGCCTTGTAGAAATTGTCGTGGCCTGACCGCGAGTCGGTGGTTCGACAGGCTGGCTTTTCAAACATATTCCAGGAGACGGCTATGAATCAGGTATCGATGTTGATCAACGGCGAGCGCACGATGGCTCGCGATGGGGCGACATTCGAGCGCCGCAATCCGCTCGATGGCACGGTTGCATCGACCGCACCCGCCGCGACCGTCGCCGATGCACAGGCCGCGGTGCACGCTGCCGCCGCCGCTTTTCCCGCTTGGTCGGCGATGGGGCCCGGCGAGCGACGCGCATTGCTGAATCGAGCCGCAGATGCGCTCGAAGAAAAGCGCGACGCTTTCGCGCTGGCAATGGCAACCGAAACGGGCGCGTCCCGCCTGTGGGCCGATTTCAACGTCAAGCTTGCGGCCGACGGATTGCGCGAAGCTGCTGCGATGATCACGCAGATTTCGGGCGAAGTGATTCCGTCGGACGTGCCCGGCAATCTCGCGCTCGGGGTTCGGCAGGCCGCCGGCGTCGTGCTCGGGATCGCACCGTGGAACGCGCCCGTCATCCTCGGCGTGCGTGCCATCGCGTTGCCGCTGGCTTGCGGCAATACCGTCGTGCTCAAGGGTTCGGAAATTTGCCCCGCGACCCACGGCCTCATCATCGAGGCGTTGCAGGACGCCGGGCTGCCGCGCGGCGTCGTGAACTTCGTCACGAATGCGCCGGCGAATGCCGGCGCCATTGTCGAAGCGCTCATTGCCGAGCCCGCGGTCAGACGGGTGAACTTCACGGGCTCGACCCGCGTCGGCCGCATCATCGCCACCCAGTGCGCGAAGTATCTGAAGCCATCGGTACTTGAGCTCGGCGGAAAGGCTCCGTTTCTTGTTCTTCACGATGCCGATATCGACGCTGCGGTTCAAGGCGCGGCATTCGGGGCGTTCGCAAATTCCGGTCAGATCTGCATGTCCACCGAACGCATCGTCGTCGACACGAACATCGCCGACGAATTCGTCGCGCGCCTGGCCGAAAAGGCGAAGAGCCTGCCGCTTGGCGATCCGAGAAAGGGCCCGGCCGTGCTCGGCTCCGTTGTAGACATGGCGACCGTCAGGAAGTGCAACGACCTGATCGACGACGCGCTGGCGAAAGGTGCGACGTTGGTCTGCGGAGGAAAATCCGAGACCACGCTCATGCCGGCCACGCTGCTCGATCACGTCACGGCCGACATGCGTATCTACCGGGAGGAGTCGTTCGGGCCGGTCAAGGCGATCGTCCGCGTCGAGGGAGACGAAGCGGCCATCGCATGCGCGAACGACAACGAATATGGTCTGTCGGCGGCAGTCTTCAGCCGTGACGTCGCGCGTGCGTTGACGGTAGCGAAGCGTATCGAGTCCGGGCTTTGCCACGTCAATGGGCCGACGGTTCACGACGAGGCGCAAATGCCGTTTGGCGGGATGAAGTCCAGTGGTTTCGGGCACTTCGGCGGCAAGGCGGGAATCGCGGAATTTACCGATTTGCGCTGGATCACCGTGCAAACGACGCCTCGTCACTATCCGTTCTGATGGTTGCCACGGTCGGGGCGCGTCTTGTTCGCGACGGACGAGACGGGCCGCTGGATCGTGGGCGCGAACAAAACAACAACCCTGTACCGGTGAGTAGCCTTCGCTCCTGTAACGACGAGCGATCGGCTTAAGGAGACTGCAATGCCTGTTGTCAATTTTGAGTGGTCGCTCGATCGCACCCGGTTCGAGTCGGGCCATCACGTCGGAAAACGGATTACCCAGGCAGGCGATTCAGGCTTCACTGCTCTGGTCGGGGGGGCGAAATGAACGATCGTAATCCCGGTCTGCCGATCGTCGACATAGGCCGCACCCTTGATGACGGACCGTTCTCGGCGTTTCAGCGAATGGTCGTCTTTCTCGCCGCGTTCGCGATCGTGATGGATGGCTTCGATGGGCAACTCATCGGGTTCGCGATTCCCAGCTTGATCAAGGAATGGGGCATTACGCGCAACGCATTTGCGCCCGCCGTTGCTGCCGGCCTCGTAGGCATGGGTATCGGTAGCGCGTTCGCCGGCCTTTTCGCGGACAGGTTCGGTCGGCGCTGGGCCATCATTGGAAGCGTGCTGGTATTTGGCCTGGCGACGAGTTCGATTGCGCTATCGCCGGACGTCATGACCATTGCAATCCTGCGCTTCTTCGCGGGACTGGGTATCGGTGGTGCGCTGCCAAGCGCGACGACCATGACGGCGGAATTTACGCCGGCTCGCCGGCGGACGCTCGCAGTCACCGCAACCATCGTGTGCGTACCGCTGGGGGGCATGCTTGCGGGACTGTTCGCGAGCGTCGTGCTTCCTCACTATGGCTGGCGTGGGCTCTTTCTCATCGGCGGCACGCTTCCCGTGGCACTGGCGTTCCTGCTGTATCTCGCCATGCCGGAATCGCCCCGGTATCTTGTCCGCCATGACGAACGCTGGAACGAACTGCGTCACCTGCTGACCCGCATGTCCCGCTCGATTCAGCCGGACGCCGTGTTCGCCGATCAGAAGGAACAGAAAGCGGTACAGCGTCCGGGCTTTCGTGCTCTGTTCGCGGACGATCAAGGCCGTGACACGATTGCAATCTGGATCGCTTTCTTCATGAACCTGATCGCGGTCTACAGCGCATTCAGCTGGCTGCCGACGATGCTTGCAGGCGAGGGGCTCAGCTCTTCGGTGGCGGGTTCGGGTCTTACCGCCTACAACCTGGGGGGCGTCATCGGCGCACTGGGCTGCGCAGTGGCAATCGGCCGGTTCGGGTCACGCTGGCCTTTGCTCGTGTGCTGTCTGATGGCATCCGCGAGCGCGCTTTTCCTGCGCGGCATCGACGTCTCTGCCCACACGACGTTGCTTGTGTTCGGAATTGGTTTGCACGGCCTCTTCGTGAACGCAGTTCAGTCGACGATGTATGCCCTTTGCGCCTACGTCTACCCAACCGAGATACGCGCGACCGGGACCGCATCCGCGCTTGCATTCGGGCGGCTCGGAGCGATACTCAGCGCGTTCGCCGGGGCATTCGTGATCACGCAGGGGGGAGCGTCCGCGTACCTGGGCATGCTTGGTGGGGCGATGTCGATGGTCTTTATCTGCCTGATGATCGTGCGTCGTCATGTTCCGCCCGTCAATCGCGCCTGACCTCAGGCTCCAGCTTGACAGAGGCGCGCGAATCCGGACTCCAGCGCGCCTCGTGTTCTTCGCATCACGATCTACTCCGACAGTACGTCAATCATGACAAAAGGATTTCCCGGCATTTTCTCCGTCAGCGACTATCGTGACGAAGCCAGACGGCGGCTGCCACGAATGGTGTTCGACTATCTGGAAGGCGCGGCGGACGATGAATCGGGACTGAGGCACAACCGTTCGGCGTTCGATAAATTGCAGTTGTTGCCGCGCCGGCTGTCGGATGTCAGCATACGAGAGCAGTCGGTGGAACTTTTAGGCCGGCGGATTCCATCACCGCTGGTGATCGCACCCACGGGCCTGAATAGCGCATTCTGGCCCAAGGGCGACCTCGCACTTGCGCGTGCGGCGGCCAAGGCCGGTATTCCCTTTGCGCTATCGACGGCTTCCAACATGTCCATCGAAGAGGTGGCAAAAGGAGCCGACGGAGAACTGTGGTTTCAACTGTATGTGGTTCATCGCAACCTCGCGAAGAGCCTGGTCAATCGTGCCCGCGCGGCTCGCTATTCGACCTTGATCCTCACCACCGATGTAGCGGTCAACGGTTTTCGCCAACGCGATCTTCGCAACGGCTTTGCCATGCCGTTCAAGGCAAGTGCGCGCGCGGCCGTCGACGGACTGTCGCACCCGCGTTGGCTTTGGTCCTATCTGATGCACGGCATGCCGGAGTTGAGAAATTTCGCTACGGACGATGCATCGGACACGGCCTCCCAGGCAGCGATTCTTCGCAGACAGATGGATGCGAGCTTCAGTTGGGATGACCTGCGCCGTTTGCGGGACGAATGGCCGGGCAAACTCCTCGTCAAGGGCATCGTGACGGCCGACGATGCCGCGCGGTGCGTCGAGCTCGGCGCGGACGGCGTGATCGTTTCGAACCACGGCGGCCGGCAGCTCGCCGACCTGCCCGCGACAGCCGATGTGCTGCCGGATATTGTCGAGCGCACCTCGGGAACGACTGTCATTCTCGACAGTGGGATACGGACAGGGGCTGACGTCGTCAAGGCGATCGCCTTGGGGGCACATGCCGTGATGCTCGGGCGCGCCACGTTATACGGGTTGGCAGCCAGAGGGGAAATCGGCGTGAGCGACGTCATCGAGATGATCAAACGGGAAACAGACCGGACACTCGCCCTCATCGGTTGCCGCTCGGTCGGGGAGCTCGATCGCAGCTACATTTCGAAGCGACCGTCATAGGTTACTGCGCATTGACGCGGGATTCTGGATGCGCAATTGTTCGGGATCGCTATCCCGCGTATTTGTAGTCGGAATCTTGTGCCATGAATCAAGTGATTACTACGGATCAATACCATCGCGACGACCGGCTTGTGGCATGGGCGGATCAGGTTCGGGCCAGCTGCGTCCCCATGGTTTTCAGGACCGAGTCCGATCAGGGATTTCGTGGCGAGACCTCCAGCGTGAACACCGACGGAGTGTGCGTGTCACGGATCTCGGCGGTCGATCACGTTGCGGCGCATGACTGGGAGGAAGTGCGGCGCACGGCGGACGACTACCTGCTCGTGTCGATACAGATCGAGGGGCGAGGTGCAATCGAGCAGGATGCCCGCACCGCGTTCGTCGACCCTACCGACATGGTGCTGTTCGACTCGTCGCGCAATTTCGCGTGGCATTTTTCCGGGGAGCATTACACGATCCGCTTTCCGCGCAGGGCGCTGGAGAAATTGGTGCCGTGTGGCCGGCAGCATACGGCAGTGAGGATTCCCGCGGCGACGGGGATCCGCCGCGTCGCGGCCGACCATATCGCATCCCTGCACAGAGCGCTTTCGTCAGACGAAGGCGCCGTGGCCGGCTGCGGGAAGCTTGCCGATGTGACCGCAAATCTGGTCGCCCTGGCGCTGGCCGATCATTTCAACACGGTTCCCCTGCCGAAATCCAACGTGAAGGAGATGCATCTGCTCCGGGCGCGTGCGTTCATCAAGGATCGTATCCACGAACCGGAACTGGGACCCGAACAGATCGCCGATGAGCTTGGGGTTTCCAGCCGTTACCTTTACCGACTGTTCGCCGAGGCCGGAGAGTCGATAGGCGAGATCATCTGTACGACCAGACTCAATGGATGCGGCGAGTGGCTTCAGCAGCGCGCCTACGCAAACCGCTCGATTACCGATATTGCGATGGCATGGGGTTTCAATAATGCATCGCATTTCAGCCGTACGTTTCGACGTCACTTCGGAATGTCCGCCCGCGACTACCGTGCGAAGCATTGCGACGCTTTCTGAAGCGTCCTGAGTTGGCTGCGACAGCGATCCCACCTGCTGGCAGCAAAAGTGAAAATCCTGTTCTGTCAGAGTCAAGCGTCCGCCATATTGGCCCGGGACACTTCATCTACAACGTTGCGGGCGTCCCGCCCGCGAGTCGTGGAGGAATATCTTGGCTCTCAACCATCCCCAATATAAAGCGGCTGTGGTGCAGGCCGCCCCGGCGTTCCTCGATCTTCAGGCCGGAATCGAAAAGTCCATCCGCTTGATTGAACAGGCCGCGCAGGCCGGCGCCGACCTGATCGCATTCCCCGAAGTCTGGCTGCCGGGCTATCCGTTCTATGTCTGGCTCGGTACCCCGGCCTGGTATATGAGCAAAGGCTATGTCCAGCGCTACTTCGACAACTCACTGAGCTACGACAGTCCGGAAGCCGACGCACTGAGGGACGCGGCGAGAAAAAACCGTATCACGGTGGTGATGGGACTCTCGGAGCGCAAGGGCCACTCGTTGTATATCTCCCAATGGATTATCGGCCCCGACGGGGAAACACTCCTGCAACGACAGAAACTCAAGCCCACACACCTCGAACGGACGGTTTTCGGTGACGGGGAGGGCAGTGGCTTGACCGTGGTCGACAGTCCGCTGGGAAAGCTCGGCGCGCTTTGTTGTGCCGAGCACGTGCAACCTTTGACCAAAGCCGCCATGTATGCGCAAGGCGAACAGGTCCACGTTGCCGCCTGGCCGAGCTTTTCCCTCTATGAATTTGCGAGCGCATTGAGCCACCAGGTGAACAACGCGGTTTCGCGAACCTACGCCGTCGAAGGAGGGTGCTTTGTCCTTGCGCCTTCGACAGTCGTCACCGAAGAGATGGTCGAGAGTCTGTGTGACACCGCGGACAAACGTCAGCTGTTGCGGCCAGGCGGTGGCCATAGCGTTGGATACGGGCCTGACGGGGCGGAATTGTTCGAAAAGATCGACGAAACCGCAGAAGGCTTGCTCTACGCCAACATCGATCTCGGCCTGCAATCGCTTTCGAAGTGCGTTTTCGATCCCGCGGGGCATTACTCGCGGCCGGACGTTCTGCGATTGCTGATCGATCGGCGGCCGCGCCCCCCTTTCGCCGAGACTCTCGACAGAACGCCGGTGGAGACGCGCGCCGATGCTCAAACGTCATCAGACAACGGCTGCTTGTCCGAGCTTGCGGGAAGTGGCGTAGATCAGTAACGGGACCATCGAGTTCGCCATGTCATGCCATGGCGAGCCGGGTCAGAGGTTTTCATGTCGCTACCGTGTTTGCTTGATATCGATTGAAACCGGACGGTTTTTTCGAAATAACAGCAATCCGGTCTCGACCATATATTTAGGATGTCGATATGAACTACAAAGAAAATCGAGACTACGAATGGAAGATGGTCATCTTTCTTGCGGTGCTGTTCGGAATCGTCGGTCTCGATCGTCTGGTCATCGTGTACCTGTTTCCGGTGCTGCTGCCGGAGCTCAAACTGAACAACACGCAGGCAGGCGCCATCGCCTCGGTTCTCGCATTGACTTGGGCAGTTTCGACATGGGTGCTCGGGAGTCTGTCCGACCGCCATGGGCGTCGCAAGATTCTGCTCGGTTCTTCAATCTTCTTCTCGGTGATGACATCCTTTACCGGTGTCGCCAAGTCGTTCCACAGCATGCTGCTTGTGCGCGGCCTCCTCGGCGTGGGAGAGGGGGGCGTCTTCAGCGCCAGCGTTGCGACCATCGACGAGATATCGACGCCGCGTCGGCGCGGCTTGAATCTTGGCATTCACCAGTCGTTTTTCCCCCTTCTTGGTATCGGTCTTGGACCGATCATCGCTACCCAGCTCGCGATGCATATGCGCTGGGAGTGGGTGTTCTTCGTTCTCGGTATCCCGGGGCTTTTGCTGACGTTCCTGATCGGCAGGACCATGCGGAAGTCGGAGGCAAATCGCGACAAGCAGGTCCGATCGGCATCGGGCGGCCCCTTGACCGTGCTGCGATACAAGAACATCTGGCTGACCACGGTCATCGGATCGCTTTTCCAGACGGGCCTGTTCGTGTTCTCGACGTTCGTCGCGCTCTATCTGACCAAAGTGGCGGGCCTCAGCCTCGGCACGGTCGGCCTGATCATCTCCGGATGGGGTTTCGGCGGGTTTATCGGGATGATCGCCGTTCCGGCGATCTCTGATCGGCTCGGGCGGCGGATCGTGCTCGTCGTCTCTGCGACTTGCTACGGCATCCTGATGTTGGCTTTCGTTCTTTGTCACGCTTCTCCGATCGTCATGTTCGCGAATCTCTTTGCTGCCGGGATTTGCGGCTTCGGCATCGCACCGCTCTTTCTTGCCGTGATTCCATGCGAATCCGTACCGTCCACGCTGACTGGCTCCGCCGTAGGCGTTCCTACCGCTGTCAGTGAACTCATCGGTGGAGTCCTGATGCCGGTGGTGGCTGGCGGGCTCGCCGACACGTTCGGTCTTGGCTATCCGATGCTGATCGTCGGTGGGGTGTCGTTGGTGAGCGCTTTCGTGGGGATGTTTCTCGATGAAACGGTGCCGGCCGCGACGTCGAAGCATTCCGTCTCGAACATCGACGCGGTCTGAACGTTCGGCAAAGAGCAGGCGGATTTCAGACCTTTGCGGGGACTCGCGCGATCAAGGCCGCCGACGTCGGTCGCGGGGCTGTATCGGGCGCGGTGAGGTAACGCTGCCACGGTTGAGCGTGTCGTCGTCATTTCTGACGATACGCTGCAAAAAAGCAGGCGCGCAATCTACGAAGACCGAAATGTAAGCGAGACGTAGATGCCAACCCTCCCGCAGCTTTCAGTCGTCGACGCCAAAGGTGCGATCGATCGACGCGAGATCTCCTGCCTGGAATACGTTCAGGCGCTGATGGATCGACAGGCTGAAACCGAGTCGCTGAACGGGTTCGTGTATGTCGACCCGGAGAAATTGTTGCAATCGGCGCGGGCGCATGATGAATCTCCCGCAGCCCGAACAGGCCGGATGTCACTTGCAGGCATTCCATTGGCAATCAAGGACAACATCGACTGCGTGGGCATGCCGACAGCCGCTGGAACGGCAGCGCTGCGCAACGCCGTACCTCGAGCGAACGCGCCGGTCGTGGCGCGCGTGATCGAAGCGGGTGCGTTGGTCGCGGGCAAAGCCAACATGCACGAACTCGCTTTCGGCTGCACCAACGACAACGGATTTTTCGGCCCGGCCCGCAATCCGTATGACCCGTCCAGAATTCCTGGCGGAAGCAGCGGCGGGTCTGCCGTGCTGGTGGCGAGTGGTGCGGTGCCGGCGGCGCTCGGCACCGACACGGGCGGATCGGTGCGAATACCGGCGGCGCTGTGTGGACTGGTCGGCTTTCGTCCCACGCATGGACGCTATCCGTCAGAGGGAGTCGTACCGATATCGCCCACGCGCGACACGGTCGGTCCGATTGCCCGAACCGTCTCCGACATGTTGTTGCTGGACGAGATCCTGTCCGGAAGTGGTTCAGCGCCTCCCGTTGTCGACGGTGCACGTGACTTTCGCCTGGCAGTCCCGTACTCGACGTTGTGGGAGGGGCTGTCACCCGATGCGCGGCCGGTACTCGAACATGCGCTGCAGAAGCTCGAGGATGCAGGCTTCGAACTGGTTGACGTAGACCTGCGACGTTATCCGTTTTTCCGTGCGCAGAAGAGCGCAACCATCCCGTTTTTCGAGTTTGGCGGTGCCGTGGGCCGCTATCTGGAAACAGGTGGCGTGGCTGTGACGTTCCCGGAGATCGTTGCCCGGATCAAAAGCCCGGATGTAGTCCGCATCGTCAGCGACATCCTGGGGGCCGGTGCGATTTCCGCGGCCGAATATACCGAAGCGCTTCTCGCGCGAGAGCGGTCGCGCACGTCTTACGTGGCGTGTCTTCGCGAAATGGAGGCCGACGCGCTGCTATTTCCCACCGTCCTGATTCCGGCTTGCAACATCGGCTCTGAAACCGTGGCGGTCGGGTCTGAAGCGCTCGATGTCTTTGCCGCGTACACGCGAAATACCGAACCAGGCAGCAATGCCGGGGTACCCGGCATCACCATTCCCGCAGGTCTGACCCAGGATGGGCTCCCGGTTGGACTGGCGCTGGACGGTGCTCCGTATTCGGATCAGCGAATCCTGCAGATCGGCAAGGAAATGGAGCGCGTGCTGTGTGCCGCGACGTTCCCGCGTCTCGACGCACACGTTTGATTCATCCGGCAACGGCTTAACGAGAAAGGCAAGCAAATGAATCGTCGAAATATCCTGAAAAGTATTGCGCTCGGTGCTGCAAGTGCCGCGGTGGGCGTCGGGGGGCTCGTTCCGGCATCGGTACGCGCGGCAAACCAGCCGCTGAAGCTGGCGCTGATGGCGCCGATGAGCGGGCCGGCCGCATTTTTCGGTCAAGCCTGCAAAAACTGTGCGGCGTTGGCAATCGACGAGATCAATGCGCGCGGGGGCGTTTTGGGGCGCCCCCTCGAGTTGCTGGTGGGCGACGCCGGCGCCGCACCTTCCGAGTCGGCGCAGACGGCGCTCCGCCTCTGGAAGCGCGACAAGGCGGAGGTCTTTGTCGGATCGCACGATAGCGCTGTCCGGACGGCGCTGGAAAGTCTGTTCCGAGGCCAGGTGCCTTACTTCTATACCCCGATGTACGAGGGCGGCGATTGCGCGAAGGGCACGTTCTTCGTTGGCGAGACGCCTGCGCAGCAACTGGCGCCGGTCATTCCGTGGCTGACCGCCAAACACCAGGTCAAGCGCTGGTTCCTGATCGGCAACGACTACATCTGGCCGCGCAAGTCGAACGAAGTGGCGAAAAAGGCGATTCAGGGTTCCGGCGCGGCCGTGGTCGGCGAAGAGTACGTTCCATTCGACGTCGACAACTTCGACGCGGTACTCGGCAAAATCCGGGACAGCAAGGCGGATGCGGTCTTCATCACGCTGGTGGGCGGGTCGGCCGTCACGTTCAACCGAAGTTTTGCGAGCTTCGGTCTCAGCGACAAGATGATCCGCTTCGGCACGATGGTCGAAGAAAACACATTGATCGGCATCGGTGCGTCCAACTCCAGGAACCTCTACTCGGCCTCCGGCTTTTTCTCGACGCCGACCGCCACGTCCGGGCAGTTTCTGGAGCGCTATCACAAGCAGTTCGGTGCTTCGGCGGTTTTGAGCAGCATCGGCGAGTCGACGTACGAGGGCATCCTGATGTATGACGCCATGGCCAGGAAGGCGAATTCCGCGTCGATCGGCGATCTGACGAAGACTTCCGATGGCGCAAGTTACACAGGCCCGCGCGGCGCGGTCACGATGAAGTCGCGCAATGTGACGGCCGACATCTTCCTCGCGAAGGCATCAGGCGTCCGATACGACGTCGTCAAGACGTTCTCACAACTGAGCTCGGCCGAAACCTGTGCGAGCGGAGCGGGTGCGGGTTGAAGTCATGCTGCTTTCCCATCTTCTCAATCTCGGATACGCATGCGCGGCCCTCGCGCTCACGACGATAGGTCTGGCAATCGTGTTCGGGCTGCTGGGCGTGTTGAACATGGCACATGGCGAGTTCATCATGCTGGGCGCGTATTCGGTGGTCGTCGTGCAGCGTCTCGGGTTACCCGCCTTGCTTGCCATACCTTTGGCGATCGTCGTATGCGCTGCTGTCGGATGGATCGTCGAGCGCCTGCTGGTTCGCCCTTTGTATGAGCGGCCATTCGACACCTTGCTCGCAACCTGGGGCGTTTCGATCCTACTGCGCGAAGGCGTGGTCGCATTGTTCGGAAAGGGTTACCAGGACGTGACGGGTGCGGATGGCACATCGATGGATGTCCTTGGCACCCAGTATCCGGCATTCCGGCTCGCGATGATGCTCGCGGTGGGCCTGGCATTCGCGGGGCTCGCCGCATGGTACAGCCGCAGCCAGACGGGCGCGCGGATTCGAGGCATGGTCGCGAATCCGCTTCTTGCCAAGGCAGCCGGCATCAATACGACCCGACTGGCCAGCGGCACGTTCATTACGGGTGTGGTGCTGGCCGGGTTGGCGGGGGTGCTTCTCGCACCGATCGTACGGGTCGAGCCATACATGGGCCTCGACTATCTGCTCAATTCGTTTTTCGTGCTCGTTGTCGGTGGCCTGGGCAGCCTGCTCGGTCTCGCGGTAGGCACGTTCGTCATCGGAGGGACGCAGGTCGCGGTGTCGAGTTTCATCGATCAGACGTCGGGCTATACCGCTGTCCTGATCCTGTCCATCTATTTCTTGTGGAGTCGCCCAAATGGCCTCGTCTCGCGCCGTTGAAACGGCCCTCCAGGTTGTCACGGCGGCGATTCTTCTCAGCTTGCCGCGGTGGGCCGGTGATTACAGCGCAAACCAGATCGGGCTTCTGTTGCTGTATGGAATGGCCACGCAAAGCGTTGCTTTGTGCTGGGGGAATGCGGGCTTCTTGCCGCTGGGCCAAAGCCTGTTTTTCGGGCTGGGTGCGTATGTCAGCGCCTTTGTATTGCGCTGCGCCGCCGCGGCCGGTGGCGAATGGCAGATCATTATGCTTCCGCTTGCAATTGCAGTACCGGCGGCCCTGGCCTATGCAATCGGATTGATCGTCTTTGCGCGCCGGATCGACAGTGGGCCGTTCTTTTCGTTGATTACCCTTGCGCTTTGCATGTTGGGGTTTCTGGTCGCCAATCAATGGAGCAGCGTAACCGGCGGCTTCAATGGGTTGACCGATATCCCCGATCTGCCGATGACCGACAGGTATGGAAGCCTGTATTACGTGATCGCCGCGGCTGCGGTTGTCGTCACGGCGCTGATCACCTGGTTGAACCGCAGACCGATCGGGACGCTCTGGGCCGCCACTTCAGAGAATGAAGATCGCCTCCAGTTCTTTGGATTCGCGACACACAAACTGAAGGCTGCCGCTTTTGGCCTATCGGGCGCGATCGCAGGTTTGGGGGGCGCGCTGTATGCGCCTCATGAGGGCCTCGTCGGTCCTCAGGCGGTCGGCGTGGCGTTGTCAGCGCAGTTTGTCATCTGGGCGGCCGTCGGGGGAAAGCGCAGTCCGTTGGGCGCGCAACTCGGTGCCGTCGTGATCGGACTGCTCGCAGCGACCTGGCGTGATCTGTTTACCTATTGGGAAGTGCTGGTTGCGCTGATTTTCATCGGTGTGGTGCGGCTGTTTCCCGATGGCCTGGCCGGCATGGCCGCTGCGCTTGCCCGAATTGCGGGTCTGCGAGTCGCGAACACGATTCCGGAGAAACGGGCCGATGCGCCCGACATCGCCACGATTGACATACGACCGCTTCAATCCACGCTGCTCAGTTTCAGGAAGGTGGAAGTCAGCCAGGGTAGCGTCAACATTCTCAACGGGCTCGATCTCGAGGTGGGAGCCGGGGTCATCAATTGTTTCATTGGCCCCAATGGCGCCGGGAAGACGTCGACGTTCAATGCAATGACGGGCCGCTTGCCAGTCCGTTCAGGCGAAATCCACTTTCGCGGGGCCGAGATTTCGTCCTCTCAGGCCTGGCAGGTCGCCCGACTGGGAGTCGGCCGCAAGTTTCAGATTCCCACGGTTTTCGCCCAGTTGTCCGTCGACAAGAATCTTCAGATCGCCCTGTGGGCGAATCGGATCCGTCCTCGAGAGATGCTGACTGCGGCGCCCCTGCATTGGAATTCGGTTCAACGCGTCCGCACGCTTGGAAAATTCGGGTTTCTTGAATCGAATATGGCTGTTCGTGCGGGAGATCTTTCTCAAGGGATGCGCCAGATGCTGGAGTTCGCGATGGTGGCCATCACCGAGCCGCGTCTTTTGCTCCTCGACGAGCCGTGCGCGGGCCTCTCGGCGCACGAAACCCGTCACATGATGGACGCGATCACGTCGACCGTCGGCGAACTGGAGGCGTCAGCCATCGTGATCGAGCATGACATGAGCGCGCTCGAAAAGATCGCCGGCAACGTGGTGGTGCTTCATCAGGGAAGAAGCCTCGCGGTCGGGTCTCTGTCGCAGATCAAGATGTCGGCAGAGGTCAAGGCTGTCTACTCAGGAGGAAGAAAATGAGCGAACGCCAGCGAGAAGCCATGTTGAGCTTTTCGTCGATCGTCGCCGGCTATGGTGACACGATGGTGCTCAAAGGGATCAGCGGCGAGGTGGCTGCGGGTAACGTCCTGGGTGTATTCGGCCGCAATGGTGTGGGCAAGTCGACGCTGATGCGCGCTTTGACGGGCGTCATCCGGCCCATGTCCGGTGCCGTAACCGTCAACGGGGGTGAAGTCGGCAAAGTGCCGTCGCATCAGCGACGACGTTTGGGGATGAGCTACGCGCCGCAGGAACGGGTTGTCTTTGACAATTTGAGCGTCGCAGACAACCTGACACTCGGATTCAAGACAAGAAGCCTGGACGCATACGACGACTTGTTCCGGATCTTCCCGCGTCTGCAAGAGCGGTTGTTGCAGCCGGCTGGAAAGCTGAGCGGTGGTGAAAAGAAGTTGCTTTCCTTCGCCAGAATCATCGCGGAGCGTTCGCCTCTCACGCTGATCGACGAGCCGTCGGAAGGGGTTCAGCAGGAGAACCTGGAGCGCATGGCGTCTGTTATCCGGTCTCGGACCGCAGAAGGAGCGGCGTTCGTGGTTGTCGAACAGAATCTGACGTTTCTAACTTCGATCGCCGACAATTTCATCGGTTTGGATCATGGAGAGATCGTGCTGTCGGGCGACTCGATCGATATGTCTCGCGACCAGCTCGAAGCCGTATTGGCGGTTTAGTCTTCCGTATCAAACGATTCGTCGCGTCGCGTGCACCTGATCGTCGATCGTGCCGTTCAACACTCATGACGGCGCGGTCGTTCTAGCCGCGGCGACGGAAGCAGCAAGCTCCGCGCGGTTGGAGAATCCCTTCTTGTCCATGATCCGCCGCAAATGGGTGCGCACGGTCGACAAGCTGATGCAGAGCAGGCGGCCGATATCCTGATCGGTACAACCCTTCGCGACAAGTTGCGCGATCTCGCTCTCACGGTCGGTGAGACCCGTTGCACTACCTGCCCGACGTTTGATGGCGCGGCAAAGGAACGGCTCGAGCGCATCGAGCACGAGTTTGTCGCGCATCTCGAATTCAGGTCGATCCTGTGTCCGCCAGATTCTCAGATCGCTGAGCTGGCGCTCGCCGTCGAAAACAAACATGTTGATCCCGTGATGCAAACCATCCTGTGCGAGAAACTCGTTATAGAACTCACTTTTCTCTAGTGCAGGTCGGTCCATGACCTCCTCCACCAAGGTGGCTTTGCGCATCTTGCAGAGCTGCGCCGTCATCGGGTCATTGTGCTGGTACCAGCTCGTGTAGCGGCGCACATGATCGGAGTCGACATTGACCGCGATCGGGTCGACGTATGTTCCTTTTTCTGCATCCCAGTTGTACGAGACGCAGAAATCGGATCGCAGCAGCCGGGTCAAGTCTGGCAAAACGACGCGTCTTGCATCCACCATCGGTCCGAGCTCTTCGAGCCGTCCGATGATGTCCCCGAAAAGTCGGAGTTCGTCGAGCGTGAGGTCGTGAACTGGTGGCTTCAAGGGTGCCTCATCGGTAGGAAGAATCAAGAGACAGCATGCGCGGCAGCCTTGAAAGACAGGCTCGCATTACACGTCAAGCATAGCAGGGAAAAAATGCTGATCGGCAACGAAACTTCGCTTCCTCTACCTGTTCGTTGCATTCATGTCTCAGCTGGATCCACGGCATACCTACAAATCAAAAAGGGACGCTCGCCGGGGCCTTCGAATTTCGTGAGCGAGGGGGGAGGCCAGGGAATTCGTGTCGACATTTCTAACGATGGGGCTCAAAAAAAGCTGCTCATAGAGTAGACGCACAGTGGGAAGCGGACGTGCTGAGACTGTTCGTTGTAGTGAGGCAAGCTGCAGGATTACCCGGAGACGCCTGCCCATTGACCAAACGATTCCGATGCATTTCCAGCGGGACGTTTTCCTCAGTCATTCTCGTCAACGAAAACTACGCTATAAAATTAGGAAAGCGATATGAATATGGTCATTAAGCGAAGCATGGTTGTCTGCGCCGCGGTTGGGTGCGGCGCGGCACATGCGCAGTCCTCAGTGACGCTGTACGGGCTGGTGGATGCGGGCATTACGTACACGAACAATGCGACGTCGAGCACCGGACATGGCGCGCTCGTGCAGTTTGCGTCCGGGTCTTCGCAGGGAGATCGGTGGGGGCTGACGGGTAAAGAGGACCTGGGGGGCGGGCTCAAGGCGATCTTCACGCTCGAAAGTGGCTTTCAACTTTCCAACGGGGCCTTGGCGCAGAGCGGGCTGTTGTTCAATCGTGCAGCCTTCGTGGGCCTTGACGGGCGCTTCGGGACGCTGACGCTCGGGCGGCAATACGACTTCATCGGCGATATTTTCCCGGCGTACTCGATCGCAGGAAACACGGCAGCGGGCATCCTGGGGTGGGGAATCCCGGCGTATGCGGCTGGCGGGTATACGCTTGATAACCGACTGTGGGGCGATAACGTCAATAACTCGGTGAAGTATCTCTCGCCAAAGATTTCGGGTTTCAGTGCCGGCGCCATGTATGGTTTCGGCAATGTCGCCGGCTCGTTGGGGACCAATAGCTCGATGAATTTTCTGCTGAACTACAGTCAAGGTGGGCTCGCCGCATCGCTGTCGTATTTCAAGCAGCATAACGCGACAAACTCCGCGAATTTGACGGAATACGCAGGCGGTGCAACTTACAGTCTCGGGAAAGCCCAGATATTCGGCGTAGTGACCGATGTCCAGTTGAGCAGCGGCACCAAAGCTCGGGCGCTGACCTATGACGGTGGCATGACTTACTTTGTCAGGCCAGATCTTTCGCTTGGAGCAGGGTTCCAGTTTCAAGAGCGCAATAACGGGGTCGGCAGCGCGAATCAGGTCACCATCGGGGCGGATTACTTCATTTCCAAACGCACGGACGTTTATTTCGTTGGGGCGCTCGCGCATGATCATGCACACGGCGCTCAAATCGAAGCAGCGCTCGGGTCGCCGTCCAGCACGAGTTTTCAGACTGCGGCGAGAATTGGCATTCGGCACAAGTTCTAACTGTTGCGGGGTAAGACCGATGGCGAACTGGAGCTTCACCAATCTGTTGGGGAAGGGGCACAGTCCAGAGTGTTGTCGGATGCAGAGAAGCTCGAGCCACTGCTTACGCAGTGTCTAGTGTGTTGCATCGACCGGTTGAATCCACCATCCCTTGCGGCCAGTCGCTGTGTGCATGATGTCCTCGCTGTCATGAAGAAGGGCGGCCCGCGGGGGCGTCAACCCGGGTCGATGCGTCTGAACACGATCGCGAAGCCGGCCAGGTAGACGCTCGCGATCACGGCGAAACCGGCCGCGGTCGAGCGCTCCGGGCTGGCGATCGCGTGCAGCACGACCGACGCGATCGCAACGCCGACCAGCGAGCCGATCTGCCGGCTCGCGTTCAGCGATGCGGCGGCCAGATTCGCGTCCGCGGGGCCGGCCGACTGCATGACGACGAGATTCATCGCGGGGATGGCCTGGCCCGCGCCGAAGTTCGCGATGCCGACCGCGATCGCGAGCGTCGTGTAGGGCAGTGCCTCGATGCCGATCAGCGCGGCGCTGCCGAGCGTGGCGAGCGCGAGGCCCGCGAGCAGCGTGCCGCGCGGGCCGAGCCGCGCGCTCACGCGGGCGGAAGCGAGATTGCCGATGCCGAACATCGCCATCAGCGGAAACAGCTCGAAGCCGGCGCGCAGCGCGCTCGCGCCGCGCGTCTGCTGCAGGTAAAGGCTCAGCAGGAAGATTTCCGCGAGGATGCCGAAATTGATCGCGAGCCCGAGCAGTCCGCCCGCGACGAAGCGCCGGTTGCGCAGCAGCGCGGGCGGCAGGATCCGGTCGCGGGCGCGACGTTCGCGCCACACGAATGCCGCGCCGGCGGCAAACGTCGCGGCCGCGCCGGCGACGATGGCGGGCGAGCGCCAACCGGTGCCCGGCCCCTCGATCAGCGTATAGCTGAGCGCCGCGAGCGCGAGCGCGCCGAGCAGATGGCCGATCGTGTTCAGCGGGCCGGGATGGCGCGGCGAATGCTCGACATGGCGGCACGTGAGCCACAGTCCGGCGAGCCCGACAGGCAGGTTGACCCAGAAGATCCCGCGCCAGCCGATCGCGTCGACGAGCACGCCGCCGATGCACGGCCCGATCGCCATCGCCGCCGAGACGAGCGCCCCCCAGATGCCGATCATCCGCGTGCGCACCGGCCCGGCCGGAAACGCCAGCGTGAGCAGGCTGAGCGAGCTTGGCATGAAGAGCGCGGCACCCACGCCCTGCAGCAGCCGCGCGGCGACGAGCATGCCGCTCGTCTGCGCGGCCGCGCAAAGCACCGACGCGGCGACGAACAGCGCGAGCCCGGCGACATAGATCGCACGCGGCCCGTAACGGTTCGCGAGCGCGCCGCCGAACAGCAGCAGCGCGGCGAAGCTGAGCGTATAGGCGTCGACGACCCAGACGAGCGCGGTCAGCGACATGTCGAGGCTCCCCTGCATCGCCTTCAGCGCGACGTTCACGATGGTCACGTCGAGCATCGCCATCACGAAGCCGCAGGCAAGCGCGACCAGCACGTGTGCCGGCCGCGCGGCAGGCGCGCCGGTCGCGCCGGCTGCGGGCGCGGCGTTCGTGCTCATGCCGCGCGCCCGCCGAGATAGAGGCGCCGCATCTCGTCGCTGTCGAGCAGCTCGGCCGAGGTGCCCGTCAGCGCGACGCGACCCATCGTCAGCACCACGCCGCGATCGGCGATGTGCAGCGCCTCGATCGCGTTCTGTTCGACCATCAGCACCGCGACGTGCTCGGTATCGCGCATCCGTACGATCGCGTCGAACACCTCGTCGACCATTTTCGGCGACAGGCCTGCCGACGGCTCGTCGAGCAACAGCAGCACCGGGCGCGGCATCAGCGCGCGCGCGAGCGACACGATCTGCCGCTCGCCGCCGGACAGCGCGCCCGCGGGCGACCGATAGCGGCGCCGCAGGACGGGGTATTGCTCGCACAGCTCCTCGATCCGCGTTTCGCGAGGGAACGCGGACATCGCGTGGCCGCCGAGCATCAGGTTCTCGCGCACCGTCAGCGCGCCGAACACGTTGTCGGTCTGCGGGACGAAGCCGATGTCGTGTTCGCGGATCTTGCGGTGTACCGGCACGCGCGCGATGTCGCGGCCATGCATCGTGACCGTGCCGGCGCGGGGCGGCACGAAGCCGGCGATCGCCTTGAGGAGCGTCGATTTCCCGCAGCCGTTCGGGCCGAGGATCGTGACGATGTCGACCGGCCCGACGGACAGCGATACGCCGTGCAGGATGTCGATGTCGGCCGTGTAGCCGGCGACCAGGTCGCGAACTTCGATCATGACGCCCCCATCAGATGGCGCGCATGGGCCCGGCCCAGGTAGGCATCGAGCACGCGGCGGTTGCTTTCGAGTTCGGCGGGACGACAGTCGGCGATCGCGGCGCCGCGATCGAGCACGATGCAGCGGTCGCACAGCTCGCGGATGAAGTGCATGTCGTGCTCGATCACGACCAGCGTGACGCCCAGTCCGCGGATGCGGCGCAGCTCGGCGACCAGTTCGCCGCGCAGGTTGGGATGAACGCCCGCGGTCGGTTCGTCGAGCAGCAGCAGCTTCGGCTCGGTCATCATCGCGCACGCGATGCCAAGCAGTTTCTTCTGGCCGCCGGAGATCGCCGCGGCGCCCAGTTGGGCGACGTGCGCGAGCTTCAGTTCCTCGAGCAGCGCGGTGGCGCGTGCGCGCGTCGCGGCTTCCAGCGTGCGTGTCGCGCGGCTGCGCAGCAGTGCCGCGACGGGGCCGTGGCGGGCCGACGACGCGGCCATCGCCAGTTCGAGCACCGACATGCGCGCGGGCATCGACGGCAACTGGAACGTCCGGCGGATGCCGAGCCGTGCGATCCGGTACGGCGCAAGCGTGTCGATGCGACGCCCGGCGAAGCGGATCGCGCCGGCCGCGACGGGCGCGAAGCCCGTGATCGCATTGAGTGCAGTGCTCTTGCCCGAGCCGTTCGGCCCGAGCAGTCCGACGATCTCGCCGTCGCCGACGGCGAGCGAGAGGCCGGACAGCACCGCGTTGTCGCCATAGCGGATCGTGACGCCTTCAAGGTCGAGCAGGGCGCTCATGGGCGAACCTCCAGCCGTTCCGGCACGAGGCCGCGCGGGCGCCGCAGCACGCATGCGAGCAGCATCAGGCCGACGAGGCCGAGGCGCACCGCACCCGCGAGGTCGCTGCCGACGCCGAGCCAGTCCTTCAGGAACGGCGCGAACGCGTAAACCGCCTGAACGATGAGCGCGCCGGCCAGCACGCCGGCGTGGCTGCCGAGCCCGCCGACCATGACGATGGTCCACAGCGCGAAGGTTTCCGACGCCACCATCGCATCCGGGCCGACGTAGCTGATGTACCAGATGAGAAGCGCGCCCGCGAACGCCGCGGGCAGCGCGCCCGCGACGCTCGCCCAGGTCTTCAGCGCGACCGGGTCGTAGCCGAAGCAGACGGCGAGCGCGGGCTCCTCGCGCATCACCTTCAGCGCGCGACCGAAGCGGCCGGTGGTCAGCAGCCGGCATGCGACGCAGGCGACGGCGAGGCCGCCGGCCGCGACGGCGAGGAACGCGAGATCGGCCCACGGCGCGCGCAGCCCGGGAAAGAGCGGCGCGATGCCGCCGATACCCTGCGCACCGCCCGTCAGCCAGCCCTCGTTCAGCGCGAACGTGCGCAGGATCTCGGCGATCGCGAGCGTCGCGATGCCCCAATAGTCGGCCGACAGATGTCGGCCGAGCCGCGCGATCGAGACGGCCAGCACGCTCGCCGCGCCCGCCGCGAGCGCCACGGCGGCCGGCAGCGGCCAGCCGAGCTGCGAAGCGATGCCGGCGGCGTAGGCACCGAGCCCCGCGAACGCAACGAAGCCGAAATTGACGAGCCCTGCGTAGCCTGCCTGCAGGTTCAGGCCGAGCGCCATCGTCGCGTACAGGCACGTGACGGTCAGCAGATGGACGATGAAACTAGACACGACGCACCTCCCCGTCGAAGATTCCATACGGCCGGAACACGAGCACGACGAGCAGGATGGCGAACGACACCGCGCCGACGTATTCGACCGGAAAGAAAGCGACCGGCCGGCCGACCAGCCCGCCGAAGTCGACATCGAGCGCGGTCGTCTCGGCAAGCGCGATCAGGAATGCGCCGGCCGCCGCGCCGAGCGGATTGCCGAGACCGCCAAGGATCGCGGCGGAAAACACCGGGATCAGCAGCCCGTAGCCGAGGTTGACGTGCACGCTTTCAGTCGCGCCGAGCATCGTGCCGCCGAGCGCCGCGAGCACGCCGCTCGCGAACGTGATCACGTTGGTCACGCGCCGCGCATCGATGCCCGTCGCGAGCGCGAGCGCGCGATTCGACGCGAGCGCACGCATCGCACGGCCGAGGCGGGTGCGGTACAGCAGCAGCGCGAAAACGGCGAGCGCGACGCAACCGCACGCGATCGAACCCGCCTGCGCGGGCGACATCGCGACGCCTCCGACCATCAGTGGCGGGCGCACCGCCTGCGCGTACTGCAGCGGCCGCGAGCCGGCGGTGCCGAGCATCAGCGCGACGGCGAGCAGCGAAACGGCGAGCGAGCCGATCATCGCGACCGCGCTGCCGGAGCGCAGCAGGCGCGTGAACACGAACAGGTTCAGCAGCGTCGCGGCAAGGCCGACCAGCGCGCACGACACGGCGGTCGCAAGCGGGAACGGCATGCCGATGCGCTCGAACCCGAGGGTCGCGAACGCGCCGACCATCGCGTACTGGACGTGTGCGATGTTCGGGAAGCGAATCAGCGAGTACAGCGTCGACAGGCCGACGGATACCAGCAACAAGTCGGACGTGCGCATCAGGACATCGATCAGGAACTGCAGCATCGCGTGCTCCCGGTGGCTACTGGGCGACGACGGATTGCCGGTACACGACCTTCTCGTACGGCTGCACGAGCCGCTGGCCGTCGGCATCGAAGGCGATCGTGCCCGTCACACCGTCATAGGGCTGGCTGGCCGCGAGTTCCGCACGCACCTTCGCTGGATCGGCCGAGTGCGCGCGGTTGATTGCCGCCGCGGACAGCATCGTGGCGTCGTACGCGTAGCTGCCGAACGCCGAGCGCGGCGCCTCGTGATACGCGGCGCGATAGGCCGCCGCGTACGCGGCGGCGCTCCCGCCGAGCGCCGCGACCTCCAGGCCGATCTGCCCCTGGGCGATCTGGGCGGGCGTGTCGCTCGTGCACATCGTCAGGTAGATGCCGTACCACGGCCGCTGGTTGAGGCGCATTTCGAACGCCTGCCGGTTTAGCGTCGCGGCTTCCTGCCCGTACGCGCTGTACACGTAGCCGTCGGGCTGCGCGCGCGATGCCTGTTCCAGTTCGCGCCGGTAGGTCGACTGGCCTTCCGTGTAGAGAACCGTCGAGACGATCGTGCCGCCGAGTGCCTCGAAACGCTTCCTGAACTCGGTTGCGATGCCCTGGCCGTAACCGTTGTTCGGCGCGATCAGTGCGATGCGCCGCAGCTTGCGGTCGTACACGTCCTGCGCGGCGAAGCGCGCGGACTGGTCGTCGAGCCCGATCGTGCTGAACGAGCCCGCGCCGATCTTGCGGACCTGCTGGCTCGACGAACCGATGTTGACGTGCACGTCGCCCTGGCGCACGAGGAATTGTCCGATCGGGATCGTCACCGACGACGAAAATTCGCCGAGCACGAGCGGCACGCGCTCGACGGTCGCCAGCTTGCGTGCGGCGTCGAGCGCCGTGTTGGCCGTGCCGCCCGAATCCTCGATCCGTACCTGCAGCTTCTGCCCGAGCACGCCGCCTTGCGCATTGATCTTCGCGACCGCGAGCTCGATCCCGCGCCGCTGGTCCTCGCCGATCGACGCGCTCGCGCCTGTCAGCGGCAACACGGCGCCGACGCTCACGTCGGCGTACGCAGGAAATGTTGTCCACGCGCCGAGCGCGACGCAGATCCCGAGACTCCAGCAACCCAGCTTCATTTTTGCGCTCCTGAACATGTGTTGAATTGCGTTTGAAATACAAAAGTGTCGACAGAATCACAGAACAAAAATCGTTGGCAAACATTTTTTGGACGAATGTTGCGAGGTCCGTAAAGTGCCTTGGAATGAACAAGAAAATGCCTTGTTTTAGCGCACTAGACGCACAACAAGAGCGACTGTAAACACCAGCGACGGGCAGATGCGCCAGATTGGGTCAATGTCGAATCTTTTCGAAAAAAGTGTATACAGTGATGAATACGAATGCTTAGAATTCAACCGACTCGACACGGAAACGGAGGCAGTGCGATGGACATCAAGCGCTATGGCGCGGGGGAACGGATGAGCCAGCTCGTGGTGGCGGGCGGCTTCGCGTTCATTGCCGGACAGGTGGCCGATGACACCGCGCTCGACGTCGCCGGCCAGACACGCCAGATCCTCGACAAGATCGACCGGCTGCTCGACGGCGCGGGGCTCGACAAGCGCCGGATCGTGTCCGCGAGTATCTGGCTGGCCGATCACCGGAGCTTTGCCGACATGAACCGGGTCTGGGATGCATGGGTTGCGCAGGGCGATACGCCGGCGCGCGCATGCGTGGAATCGGCGCTCGCGTTTCCCGAGTACACGGTCGAAATCGCGGCGATCGCTGCGCTCTAGCGGAGACGAGTCATGAGGACGGTCGTGCTGGGAGGCGGCATCGTCGGTGTGACGACCGCGTACTTTCTCGCGAAGGCCGGCGACGAGGTCGTGGTGGTCGACCGGCGCGACGGCGTCGCGCTCGAGACGAGCTTCGCGAACGCGGGACTGATCGCGCCGGGGCATTCCTATACGTGGGCATCCCCGCGGGCGCCGAAGATCCTGCTCAAGTCGCTGTTTTCGGACAGGCAGGCGTTGCGTCTCAAATGGTCGCCGGACTGGCGGATGTGGGCGTGGTGTCGCCTGTTCCTGCGGAACTGCACGGCGGAGCGCTCGCGCAGGAACACGTCGATCAAGGTGCGGCTGTGCCGCTATGCGCAGCAGCAGCTCCAGTCGGCGACCCGCGACGAGGCCCTCGCGTACGACCGGATCAGCAGCGGTTTGCTGTACCTGTACCGGGATCCCGCATCGTTCGAGCGCGGCGTCGCGAACATGCGGATTCTGTCCGACAACGGCCTGCCGCTCGAGACGCTCGATTTGCGCGCGGTGATCGAGCGCGAGCCCGCGCTCGCCGGCGCGGCGGACGCGATTGCCGGTGCGATCTACTGTCCGTCCGACGAGAGCGGCGATGCGCACCTGTTCACCCGGGCGCTCGCCGAACGCTGCCGCGCGCTCGGCGTCGAGTTCCGTTTCGGCGCAACGATCGACGGCGTGCGCGCGCATGCGGACGCGGTGGACTACGTGCAGACGTCGCAGGGCCGCGTGAGCGGCGACCGCTATGTGCTCGCGCTCGGCTCGTACTCGCCGTTCGTCGCGCGCGCGCTCGGCTACCGATTGCCGATCTATCCGGTGAAAGGCTATTCGGTCACGCTGCCGATCGATGCACGCCACGAGCCGCCGACGCTCGGCGGCGTCGAGGAAAACCAGCTCGTCGCGTGGGCGCGGTTCGGCGATCGGCTGCGCCTGACCGCGACGGCCGAATTCAGCGGCTACGACACGACCCACACGCCCGCGGACTTCGCGCACATGCTGGCGACCGCGCGGGCGCTGTTTCCGAACGGCGCCGACTACACGAAGCCGTCGTACTGGGCGGGGTTGCGGCCGATGACGCCGGAAGGCACGCCGATCATCGGCGCGACCCGCCATCGCAATCTCTTTCTCAACACCGGGCACGGCCACATGGGCTGGACGATGTCGTGCGGTACCGCGAAGATCGTCGCCGACCTGATCCACGGCCGGCAGCCCGACATCGACATTACCGGGATGACACTCCAGTGAGCGAACTTCTTTCGACCCCAGTGCAGCATGGCGCCGGTTCGTACGCGCGCTTCGGCTTCTCGCTCGATGCGGGCATCGCGCGCCGCGCGGCGATCGGGCTCGTCGTGCTCGCGACCGACCATACGATCGAATACGAATGGCGGCGCGTGCTCTCGCTCGACGGCGTCGCGTTCTACGAGAGCCGGATCGCGAACTCCGCCGACATCACCGCGGAGACGCTCGCGCGGATGGACGGCGGGATCGCGGCGGCCGTCGAGTTGATCCGCCCCGGCGAACGTCTCGACGTGGTCGCGTTCGGCTGCACGTCCGCGTCGACGGTGCTCGGCGAGGAGCGCGTGTTCGAGCGGATTCGCGAAGCGCGGCCGGGCGTGGCGTGCACGACGCCGATCACCGCGGCACGGGTCGCGCTGGGCGCGCTGGGTGCGCGCGGCGTTGCGCTTCTCACGCCGTACGAGCGCCCGATCAACGAAGCCATGGCCGCCTACCTGCGCGCGCGCGGCGTCGACGTCGTCAGGGCGGGTTCGTTCGAGCATCGCGACGACAACGAGGTGGCGCGGATCGACCGCGCTTCCATCGAGCGCGCGGTGCTGGCGCTGGCCGCCGATCCGGCGGTGGATGCGGTGTTCGTGTCGTGCACGAGCCTTAGGCTAGTCGACGCGCTCGCGGAGATCGAGGCGCGCGCCGGCAAGCCGGTCCTGTCGAGCAATCACGCGCTCGCGTGGCATGCGCTGCGGCTCGCGGGCGTCGACGATCCGGTGCCGGGCTTCGGACGCCTGTTGATGCAATGACGGTGGCAGAAGCACCCGAAGCGTCCGCAGGCCGGTCCATGGTCGATAATGACGGTCGCCGACAGACGAAGGAGGAGGCGAGATGGCAGCGAATTCCGTGCTTGGCGGCCGCGAGGCTATGGCGCCCAGGCGCGCGGGCCTTACGGTCAACGAGATTTACGAGCAGTTGAAGCAGATGGCCGTGCTGTACAAGATCCGGCCGGGCGAGCGGGTCAACGAGCTTGAACTGGCGGAACGGTTCGACGTCAGCCGCACGCCGATCCGGGAAGCACTGAACCGTCTCGTCGCGGAGAACCTGCTGGTCTTCGTGCCGAATCGCGGATTCTTCATCCGCCAACTGGAAGGGAAAGACGTGTTCGATCTCTTTGAGCTGAGGCGTTCGATCGAGTCGACCGCGGTGATGCTCGCGTGCGAACGGGCGTCCGACAACGACATCAAGACACTGCGCCGCTTCTGGCGGCAGGTGATGAAGAGCGCATCT
>NZ_QTQH01000011.1:0-237741 GCF_003853805.1 Burkholderia sp. Bp8994 | reverse complement strand
TCAGGTGTGTAAGCGCAGTAATGCGTTCAGCTAACTGATACTAATTGCCCGTAAGGCTTGATCCTATAACAAGTCTGTCTCGCGCTAAGATGAGCGCGTCGGACTGGTTGGATTCTCGTGTGTGATACACACAACTCAAAATTACTGCTTCTTCCCAGATTGGTCGCGTTGCCAAGCAACGTGACAACCCTCTTTGCCTGATGACCATAGCGAGTCGGTCCCACCCCTTCCCATCCCGAACAGGACCGTGAAACGACTCTACGCCGATGATAGTGCGGATTCCCGTGTGAAAGTAGGTAATCGTCAGGCTCCCTAAGCCAGAAACCCCCGCCCGAAAAGGCGGGGGTTTTTGCATTTGCACGACCGAAATGCACGGTACGCCTGGCATGGGTTGCAGCTCGTGCTGAAAGACTACACGGCAGCGGGCCTGAGTGGCCGGCCCGCTGCGATTGCAGCACGATCGTCGCTTGTCACAGTTACTAACGGTGCGGAGTATCGGGCACCGAGCTACCTAGACGGATGGTGACTTGCGACGCCCACCATGGGCAATGCGCCGCTCACATCGGCGTGATGATGAGTCGCTGGTGCTCGACAGTAATCCGGACGCGTTCTCCCGCCTCGAATCCGGCATCCTCAAGCCATACTCCAGCCAACTTGATCCACGGGTAATACGTTGTGTTCAGTTTCCGGTGTGCTCTGATGGCACGGAGGACTCTAGTCAAGGAGTGATGGCGTGCTGACTCTTGAATCTTGACGAAGCGTGGCGCCCTACGCGACAGCTGGTGTCGGGTGTCACAAATGTTGAAAAGTCGCCCCATTGAATTTATGGGAGTTTTTCACTAACTCTGTCATGGCGCTTCGAGCTTTTTGACTCGAATAGTGAAAAAACTCGGCAGCCACGCCACAAAACATGAAAATTTTTGCGGGTGGGCCGCAGAGGCCCGCAGGACAAGGCTCTGCGCGCGCGGGCTGAGCGTCGACCTGACAGGCATGAATCGCACAAGCATCGCGAACGGCGGACAATCTGCGAGGGTGGGACGCCGCGTCCCGTGAGCCGGTTCCAACTGACCCTGGCCCCAAACACGGCTGGCCCCACTTCGATTCCTCGGTGGAGCACGGCCATGAAATCGGATCGGATCTGTGCTGCCTGCGGCACACCCTTCACTCCGCTCGTACATATCCCGCATCAACGCTTCTGCTCAGCCAAGGCGTGCCAGCGTGCTCGCCGGCGCGCATGGCAGCACGAGCGCCTTCGAGTCGATCCCGACTATCGAGAGAATCAGATCCGGGCTCAGGCCAACTGGCGAGCCCGACATCCTGACTACTGGCGGCACTACCGCGAGACGCACCCGGCCTATCGCGATCGCAATTGCGCGATGCAGCGACGACGAAATGTGCGGCGCACTGCTAGTGCTGTTGCAAACATGGACGTGTGGCCGGCATGTCGCCCACTGGCATCTGGATTCTACATCCTGCGCAACGCGGTTGAGGCCGGCGTTGCAAAGATGAACGCGTGGACGGTGCACATCGCCGTGCTGTCTGAGCCGAGGCCAGTTCCGGCGTGATTGCAAAGAGATGACGTGTTCGACAAGGGTCTATGGCCTGCTACCTTGGCTGTGTACTCGCTCGCATTCGACGTCATTGCTAGGCGCGACGCGTTCGCCGATACAAGTCCTCGTAGCTGATGTCGGGGACGGCGCAGCGAGGAGCGGTTGCCGGTGGGAGCTGGATCGTGGACCTCGATTGCACATGCGAATCCGTTGATGAGCAGGCCTGCAGGATGCGGGCTGCTGAATACGTTCGGATGTCGACGGAGCACCAGCAATACTCGACGGAGAATCAGCGTGATCGCATTCGCGACTACGCTGCTCGTCGCGATCTCGAGATCGTGCGGACCTACGCCGACGAGGGCAAAAGCGGTTTGCGTATCGATGGGCGCCAAGCGCTGCAGCAACTGATCCGGGACGTGGAAACCGGCATGGCCGATTTCCAGGTGATCCTCGTCTACGACGTAAGCCGCTGGGGACGATTCCAGGATGCAGACGAAAGTGCCTATTACGAGTACATCTGCCGGCGCGCTGGCATCCAGGTCGCCTATTGCGCCGAGCAGTTCGAGAACGACGGCTCGCCAGTTTCGACGATAGTCAAAGGCGTGAAGCGCGCGATGGCCGGAGAGTACAGCCGCGAGTTGTCAGCGAAGGTCTTCGCCGGCCAGTGTCGGTTGATCGAGCTCGGTTTCCGGCAAGGCGGCCCTGCAGGCTATGCGTTACGCCGGATCCTCGTGGACGAGCATGGCCTCATGAAAGGGGAATTGCAACGCGGCCAACACAAGTGCCTGCAGACGGACCGCGTCATTCTAATGCCGGGCCCGGACAGCGAGGTGCGTATCGTCAACCTCATCTACAGCTGGTTCATCGACGAGTCACTCAACGAGCACGAGATCGCCGCACGCCTGAACGGCATGAACGTTCATACGGACCTTGGCCGACCCTGGACTCGGGCGACCATTCGGGAGGTGCTGACCAACGAGAAGTACATCGGCAACAACGTCTACAACCGTGTGTCGTTCAAGCTGAAGAAATCTCGAGTCACGAATCCGTCGGAGATGTGGATACGCAAGGAGGGGGCGTTCGAATCCATCGTGCCGAGCGAAACGTTCTATACCGCGCAGGGCATCATGCGGGCGCGCGCCCGGCGCTACTCGAGTGAGGAACTGATCGAGCGTCTGCGAAACCTGTACCGAAGCCGAGGATTTCTATCGGGCGTCGTGATCGACGAAACGGAAGGCATGCCGTCCACCTCAGTCTATGTGTATCGCTTCGGTAGCCTGATTCGTGCGTACCAGACGGTTGGCTTCACGCCAGGCCGTGACTATCGTTACATCGAGACGAATCGCTTCATTCGGCAATTGCACCCAGAGATCGTTGCCGAGACGGAAAAGAAGATCGCTGATCTCGGCGGATCCGTGTCGCGTGATCCGGCGACGGACCTGCTGACCGTGAATCGGGAGTTCACTGCCTGCATCGTGCTGTCACGGTGCCAGGTGCGCGGCAGCGGTCGTAACCACTGGAAGGTGCGATTCGATACGAGCCTGCTGCCGGATATCACCGTGGCCGTCAGGTTGGACCAGAGCAATTCGACGGCGCTCGACTACTACCTGTTGCCGCACATCGATTTTTGGCAGCCTCGTATCAGCCTCGCTGACTGGAATCCGATCGAGTTCGAGAGTTATCGCTTCGACACGCTGGACTACTTATACGGTATGGCACAGCGAGCTCGGCTGAGGAGAAGAGCATGACTCAGCGTGAACAGCACGGTGAGGTTCGGATGATCCCCATCAGCCAGATCGAGGTGATCAATCCTCGCGAGCGTAATGGTCGAGTTTTCGACGAGATCGTCACCAACATCAAGACGATTGGCCTGAAGAAACCGATCCTGGTGACGCCGCGGGCAACTGCCAGTGGCGTGGAGAAGTATCTGCTCGTGTGTGGGGAGGGACGACTGAAGGCGTTTCGATCCCTCGGCGAAACGACGATACCTGCGCTGGTAGTGAGCGTAAGCGACGAAGACGCGTTCATCATGAGCCTGACGGAGAACATCGCGAGACGGCAGTGTCGACCGCTCGAGTTGCTCGCCGGCATACGTGAACTGCAGGAACGCGGATACGCCCCGAAGGCGATCGCCGAGAAGACGGGCCTCACACAGCACTACGTGCAGGGAATCCTGACGCTGCTGCATCAGGGCGAGGAGCGACTTGTGATCGCGGTGGAGAAAGGCCGAATCCCGCTGAACGCAGCGTTATCGATCGTTGGTGCCGGCGACGACGACGAGGCGATCCAGGCGGCGCTGCAGGAGGCATATGAATCGGGAAGATTGCGCGGGCGCCAGCTGATGGACGCACGGCGCGTCATCGAGCGGAGGAAAGCGCTCGGCCGCACGGCGAATCGAAACATGACGCGCAAGGTGATGGACGTGACCACATCGAGCCTCGTCCGAACGTATCAGCATGAAGTTGAGCGACAGAAAACGATGGTGCGGAAGGCAGAGTTTACGCAGCAGCGGTTGCTGTTCATCGTAGGCGCCCTCAGGCAGCTATTTGCCGATGAGAACTTCGTCAATCTGCTGCGCGCTGAGGAACTGGCGACTTTGCCGAAGTATCTGGCAGAACGTGTATGGCCGAGTGGGAGTCCAGCATGACCGGCGTAGCACTTGGGTTCATTCCGGAACCACTCTCTGTTCCGATCACGAGCATCCTGCCATCACGGCGCACGCCTGCCGGCATGATGAACTCGCGAAAGTTCAAGCAGATCATAAGCTCCATCGAAGAGGTGGGCCTGATTGAACCGCTTTCGGTGACGCCGGTCGACCAGGCGTCGGGCAACCACGTCCTGCTCGATGGGCATCTGCGACTGATCGCGTTGCAGGAGCTCCAGTTCAACACCGTGTCGTGCCTCGTTGCTACGGACGATGAGAGCTACACGTACAACAACCGCGTCAATCGACTATCGACTATCCAAGAGCATTTCATGATTCGCCGGGCCGTTGAACGAGGGGTGTCCCCGGAGCGACTCGCGAAGGCTCTGTCCGTAGATGTGTCGCAGATCATCAAGAGGATGGCATTGCTGGATGGGATTTGCGCTGAAGCGACCGAACTGTTGAAGGACCGGCAGTTTTCACCTGAGCTCGCGCGAGCTCTGCGGAAGATGAAGCCGACACGGCAAGTCGAATGTGTCGAGCTCATGGTGGCAGCAAACAACCTGTCTGTCTCGTACGCTGAAGCGTTGCTTGTTGCGACGCCGGCTTCGCGGCTGGTTGAAGGGAAGAAACCGAGGAAGCTTGCCGGCGTGAGCCCCGAGCAAATGGCGAAGATGGAACGGGAGATGAGCAATCTGCAGGGACAGTACAAGGTGGTCGAACAGACTTATGGACAGGATGTGCTCAACCTCGTGCTGGCAAAGGGATATCTTGCGAGGCTGCTTGAGAACGAGTCGGTGCGCCAGTACCTACAAGTCCAACAGGCGGACTTGTTATGCGAACTCCAGTCCGTCGTGGAAATGATTGCCTTAGAGCAGCCGGCTCTTGAACCCACTGCCTGAGCTCAGGCAGTTTGGCGGCGCATTGTTTCGAAAATCGGCCTGCTGGTCGTGGAAATTGCGCGATCTAGAATTCGTATGTTGAGGCGTTGCGAATTCGTCTAAAGAATCTTACCTTTATGTCGTTATGCGTTTAAAGGGACTCGCTGCGTCTTGCAGTCGAGTGGTTCTATAGCCTAGATCGTGAAAATAATGAGCAATATGACTTGTACTCACTGCCGCACGGGGGTTCCGCGCGGCGCGACGGTTTGCACGGGGTGTCAGGCTGAAGTTGAGTATGGACCGGCAAGAGGGCTTTTCGGCGCGGCACTGCTTGCTGCCGCATTCGCGGGCTATCAAGCGCATCGGCACCTGCCCGAGTCCATGTCAGTAGGCGGCTGGGTTACAAGTGCAGTTGTATTCGTTGGGCTTAGCTTGCTCATACAGAAGATGTTCGGCGAGCGCGTCGTGTTTAAGCGCGTGTACAAGACACGTCGATAGACCGTCGAGCTTTGTAGTTCCTCTGTCGTGAGTTGAAAAGAGCTCTCACTCCCACCGCCTCCGGCTGTTAACGACGAGCAGATCAAGCGCTTCTTGAAGTGACGCAACCGACATTTCGATCTGCGAGGCGGAAGTGTCGCCTTGTCCCGCAAGCTACATAGCGTTCACGAGCTGTTTTCGACTGCTTGGCTAAGGCCGGAATATCTTACGTGTGTAAATCTAGACCTGATCTCTAAGTCAGCGTCAGATCAGGTCTAAGATTGCTTGGACGTCACCTCATCAAGGGCCGTGATCGACCTGCGGCGGTCACTAAATAGGCTCCGTAGCGGACGTTCGCCGGGTGAAGTTGAGTGAGTGGCGATTCGGATGGATTTCGTGCTTGGCCTCGAGAGCGTGCACACGGTGGACAGCCGCGTCTGGCCAGAGGCTGCCTCTACACGTCAACCTGGAGGTAGTCCGCAGAGAGGCGCCTCCTTCTGCACAGGCAGCCCTACGTCACTGGCTGAATGGCATGTCAGTGTTCGAGCGCGTAGATGGTGTTTTGGAGGCGGCCTAGCAAGTCATCGTAAGTGATGATGTCCATCATGTTCGCGTACTTGCGCTTGATGATTTCAAAATCGAGTTGCTGGCTATCAGTCATCTTCTTACCGCCAATCTGGCTGCGGCCGACGATAATGATTGCCTTCGGATTGGATATCCGGATTTCCAATCCAGGAGGAAGTTCGGAGGCGTAGGCCTTCGTAAGAGCGCGCTCTCCATCGACACCCCATTTCGACAAGTGGAAGAGATACTTTTCTGCCTGCATGACGCTACCTGCTAACTCAGCAGTCGGAATGTTGTTGCCTCGGTACAGTCCTTGGCGAAGAATTTTGTCTTCGAATGGTTTTTTGAGTTCAATGACATCGAGGTTCCCGCTCGCGTCCACTAGGCCAACGTCGATATATCGCTTGGACGTTTTGCCAGACTTGCTGTAGTAGTCGTTAATTGTGATGTTCTGAAGAACCCTGATGTACTTTGGAAACAGTAGTGGAAGAAATGAAACCATCTGTCGTTGCCATTCTTTCTCGGACAGGTTCTTGCCGGTCAGCAGAATCTGTTGAATTTCGTCGTAGATAAGGCGATATTTTAGAACCTCCTGTTCCTTCAGTGCTGTGAGTTCCGGCGGATCTTCAGCAGAAAAGGTTCCATTCAGTGCTGATTTCTTATCGAGGTACGACTCGTAAAGCCCCCGCGCATCCTTCATGCCATCCACATACTGCGAGAGAATGGTGTGAACGCGTGCAGAAGCGTAGCGATTAAGCTCGTGTGTAGTCGGGAATTTCCTGAGCAACTCTTGATAGATGGGCAGTGGAATGTTTCCGGCGCGACCGCCCCCGATAACAATAGGCTCATCGTTATCGAGAAGGCCGGAGAGTCGCTTCATAATTGAAACATTTCGTTCCGCGACAAAGACCGAACGTTTGAGTCGAAGCTCACGGCTTACGAGGACATCTCGCTCGATAGAAAAGACACGGCCGGGGATTCGCAAGTACTCGTCTTCAAACGTGCCAAAGCGAAATGTGTAGACGTATTCAGTAAAGTCCGTGCTCTTGGTAGGAGGATTCTTGAGGTCCGCTTTTCGAAAGGAGAATACGCGAGATACCTCTGTGGATTTCCCATTCTTCATTTCTTCCCAGACCCACTGATGTTGAGTGCCAAACTCTGGCTGGTAGTCGAAATCGACGCCAGCTTTCGTGGTACGGAAATTCAACATGTTTTCCCTCAGCGCAAAATGATTTCGCGTCTAGTTGTGAGGTTCCAAAGATTCTGGTTCAAAGTACTTGTCTGTACGAGTGCCCAAAACAATAATAGAACGGCCAATTACGCCTCTACGAATCCCGCCGCACGCGACACGCTACCAGTGAGGGCTCCGGCTGCGCTGGCCTCCAGACCAACGTCGGACTGCAATCGTGACGGCGAACGGACCAGTATTCAAGGTATTAGTCATAGTGAAGGAGGCCCTTTGATCTTCGGAACTTCCCGAGCTCTCCCGCCCAAACTCGACTCACTTCGAGAAGGGTGTATGCAAGTGAGCGGAGACATTCTGGCGTGAAAAACGAATTCTCCGGCCCGAGATCCCGATTGATGAATTCGAAAATATTGCCATGACAGATATTGTTTCTTTGGCGTACGATCTCCACATCTACGCGATTGGGTTTTGAAGTTGTGAGTTTTTGTAGAAAATCACTTTCCCCGGGAAAGGCTAGTGCGCTTACCGGCATTCCTACGTCTGAAGCATTAACAATGAGGTTATTGCTGAGAACGCGGTAGGGGGACAATTCGTCCAAGGGTTTACCAGGTTCAGCTCCAGTTACTTGCGCAATGGTGACGCGCAGACTCGCCTCGATCCCGTTTAGTAGTGAGGAAGCTCCTGGAACGTAGAATTCGTTCCGAATCGCGTCTATACCCTGAACAAAGAACCAATGAAATTCGGCCGCGCAAAGTGACTCGAAGAAGTGGTTGCGTTCCCTCGCCCAAGCGGCATTCTTTTCGAAGTGTTCAATGATATGATCGGCATGACTCTTGTCCATCTCGCATCCTGTTAGATATAAAGGAAAATCAGGTAGATTCTAGGCAACAGGATTGTCAGCAATCTAGCCACATATGTCGAGCGTCCGCAACTGGCCCGAAGTCGGCCGGCAACCGCCCTGCGAAGTGCGACCGGCGCAGTTCGACGGCGGATTCAACCGGTCGGCGCAACACATTAGACGTTTCGCACGACCATCGAAGCTCCAATCGCCTAAAGTTTCTTGTCTAATGCTTCAGCGATCTTGATCACCGGAGCCGCCAACTCCAGTAATTGCTCAGTGGTTATTGTTACACGCTCACCAGCTGCAATTTTGACGTGTTTGAAAACTCCGGCGGCACCGGCATCCACGAGACCCGCTCGATGAGCAAGGACGTTGCGAAGCATATAAACGTCTACTAAAAAGGGTAGATGCGGCCCTATTGACTTTATTTTCGAAGGGGCAAGCTCTCCGAATTTCAATATTTTCTGGTCGAGTCCGCGGGTCTGGCGAACAGTGCCGATGAATTTATTTCCATCAGCAGTGTACTCCGATGCAATCGGATCCCAGAACTTCGGTTTCTTCTTGGCGAAGGCATCAATAAAATTTGACAAATATATTTCGAAGCTGGCAGAGAGAACGACCAGCCTATTTGTTATCACCGATTGCTTGTATACGGTTACACGTTCGAGAAACGTGTCACGCCGCAGATCCCTCAGCCGACCATCCAATTTTGGTACATAAAACATGTCGGTTAAAAGGCGTTCAGAAGGAATTTGAGCATAATTTGATATGACGTGTGACTCTGCAATGGACAAGGCCAGTAATTCGGCCCACATAGACTGGCATGAGTTGCCCCATACAGACTTCAAATCTTTAAGGTGCTCTGAATCAGCCAAATTTTCCTCCTGTTCTTCGTAGTTATACCGTCGACGCAGCAACCGGGACGCTCGACTGGTTGCGTATCGCCCACGTCGTCTGGTGAGATTATGCGTTCGCAGGAAGATCGTGTCGACTAACTGCTTCTGGCCAAACTGAGTCAGGCGATCTGACGCCGTCTGCTTGGTCGCGTCTAACTATATGTGTCTTACGAGTACTCGTTATCGTGCTTCTCCTGGTACTCATCAGCGTAAGTGATGCTCTTTTCATTCGCCTCGCGCGCATCCTCCAGTTTATTTTGGCTAGCGGTGTATTTTTTTTTGAGCGGACGCTTGCGGATCTAATTAGCAATGACATCCGTTAGCTCCATGAAGACCTGACGCGGCACGTCGCTCATATTGATGGAAGTCATTGCGTGCATCAGCGATGCATGTCGAACGTGCTGACCCAGCGAGCATGTCGGATGCTCCGAGATCTAGTGTCCACGGACAAGAAACACTACGGGAGGCAAGATAGACAGCAAGATGAATGCAAGTAGGCGTAGCCGCAGGTCGATGCTTGCTACGTGGCGTAGAAATCCATCATCCTCTTTTGTTGATCGCATCAAGCTTGCGAAGCACCAAAGTGAAAAATTGAGCACGAACAGCTCGAGCATAAGTAGAGCGATGCCGGTGCCAGCGAGCCAAGCCTTCAACATCTCGAGTTTTGACAGTGAAGGCGGCAGCTGAGCCACAATTTTTCCAATCAATAGGCCGATGGCTAAACCACCCATCCCATAAGTGTTGATCAAAACTTGATATGCCCCGGTAGCAATAAATTTGATCTTTGGGAACAGAACTGCAAGACCGAAAAGTACCAATCCGAGCATACCCACCACGTTCCATATGTGTGGACCTATTCCATCAGAAATAGCGGCTTCCAGATAACTGGCGGGTAGTTGGTTTTTGAAGTGTGTGATAAACAACACGGCGACTGTAGCTGGTGCGGCCCACCAAAATGCAATCCTCAATCCCTCTATTGGCACGATCGCGGACCAAAAAAACGAGCGGTCGAACGGGGCCAATTGAACCTTGAGGTACGAACGAACATTAAATAGCTGGCGCGTGAATTTTTGCATGTGCGTATGGCGTATAAGTGCTGAGAGCAACCGTGAGGATCCGTCGTATTAGATTTGTGCGTCAAAAGCCCCTTACTTTGGCACGCCAATGCTACTCATCGTTCTCTTTCTCCGGGTGATTGTCGATGACGAAATTCAGCAATTCGATTACTTGTGTTAGCTTGTCGCTTGTATCAGCAAGCAGAAGACTGAGGAGATAGAATGCCGCAAGCGATCCTGCGATCGACCAGGCAATTGAGCTGTTCAGGGCAATGTGTTGATCTTGCATCAGTTTGGCGACGCTGATCCCAAGAGTTGCGAGCGCCGGAAACGTCCCAATTTTGTCAAGTTGACCAATCAACCGCCCACGTCGATTGTCAAACGCGTCTCGCTGGTGAGAGATTTGTCCGCGAACATAGGCCAATTCAGGCAAGGAAAAGCGCATGAGGTCGTTGCAGTACGGCAGCAATCGATCAATATCAACGCTGGCCAGTTCAAGTATCGGACCAACGGGTTTTTTTCGGATGCGATTTAACATGGGGATGGCTTGTATCACGACCGCAATTAGCGACAGCAAACTGGCGATTTCCACGCTGATCGCAACACTCAATGCCAGAGTGGCCAGAACCGGGGTAGGCCAGAAGTGGTGAATCATATAAAGGCAGAGCAATAAAGCAAAGCCGAAGCCCGCACAAAAGAGGAAAATGGCAATCGCCTTGTCGGCATTCACTTCGACGGGAGTCAGAGTCCTTTTGGGGCGATTGGACTGGATTGCTCGCCGAACGATTTCGAAGGTGGCCCGAACAGCCTCCGGTGCAAGAAATTTTGTATTCGCGTCCATAGTTCTGCCTATTCGACCGATATCACTAGTCGCTAACCATGCCGTATGGCGTGGCGTAGGATTGTGTCGTACGAGTTAACTGCATAACGGCACGTTGACGACACACTTGAGGCCGAGGTGCGATGAAAACGTACTCGGCCGACAGCTCGCAACAATCTTTTAAACAATCATCATCATCGTTGTTGTTGCTGTTGAACTACCTACCTGCGAGAGCAATCACTTAGCATAGAATAGTGTCGGAAGGAGCGCGCATCCGCCAGCGTTGTTGCTGATCTGGCGTGCTTTTATTGTCCCCTATGGGCGAGTTCCGCAATGAGCAAAAGGGCAACGATATTCCTCGACATCGATGGAGTCTTACATCCAAATTCGGTGGGCGAACTCGAGTATGGGCCCAACGGACCGGCGGTCGTCGGACAGGGTGTCTGTTCACTGCAGACCAAGCTTGCCGAACGTGTCAGCGGGAAAGCGGTCGACATTGCAATCCACAGCACCTGGATCTATATGTTCGACCTCAAACGCTTGCAAGATGAGTATCTGCGCGAGCTGAGCGCAGCTACCGAAATTTATCTCACGAACCGGCGCATCGAGAGCCGCTCGCTACGGATAACGGACTATATGCGAAGGCGTCGGCTGACGTTAGCCGATGTCCTGATTCTGGACGACGCCCCCAAGGAATTCGCGTCTGCCCCGGAACTACTATCCCGCCTCGTTGTATGCGATCCGACTCGTGGGATAGACGATCCCGCCATACTTCAACAGATTGATGAGTTCGTTTCCTGAGTGGTAGTGATCGATGTCAGTCTGAGCCAGACTTCGCGGGATGCGTAGACGCACGTCCATCTTGCATCGCGTAATGCAGAGCGCGGGCATCGTGTAGCGCATGGTGGCGACCGCCGAACTTGGCGTAGTAGGACTCCAACCGAACCTGGTCGATCTCGTCACGTATGAGAAGCCCCTGCCAGCCACTCGGTACGCCATCGAGGAGATCTACAAGAAGATCCCAGTCTCCTGCGAAGTCCATGCAGAAGATGCCACCCTTGAATGGGCGCAACCACTCATGAAGCGCCAGCTGGAGATCTTGGCGAGAGAACACGCGATCAGGATATCGACCTAGCTGCGGCAGTACCGCTTCATGGACAAATGCACTGCAGGCGCGTCGATCGAAGTCGTTGCACTCGGCGTAGAACTCCTGGCCATCGTCGGCGACCAACGCAACGCTGATTAGATTGCAGTCGATGAAGTCGGTGAACTCTGTATCAACAAAAATTCGCATTGTCCCCCCTTGGTGTTGAGCACCAGATTGGTAGCGATATAAGGATCCGCGTTTCGCGTTCGCTATGTAGGCTCGCGTTACTCTATCGGCGCGGGCGCAAGCCGCGACTCGACGATCGAGAGAAACTCAACAATCGAAAACCCGAGCCCTCTGCACAGCGCGGCGACTGTGTCGAGCGTTGGTGACCGGCGACCCTGCTCCAAGAGCGAGATGTACGTTCGGTCTAGGTTTACAGCAAACGCCAGCGTTTCCTGCGTGAGATTTTGAGATGTTCGGAGCGTTCGCAGTGTGAGGCCGAATGCGACGTTATGGTTGCCGCGAGCTGGATAGGTGTCTAACTTGAGACGATAAGGGGTATCGCTTTGCGAAGCACTGCTGTGTATTTTCTCAAGATCGATAGGTTCGATTTTCATTGGGTTTGAAATTGTAGGTTCGATTCTCAACTGCACGAACCGTCGCCGGGTGAAATCGCCCGGCGACGGTTCGTGCCCTTGCCGGTTCCTGCAGTAGTAGCGGCTACTTGTTAAGTGGCGGAGACATCCGCAACGCGATAGAAATACTGCCGTGAGCGATCCACGGACGGCCCCGTGATTGCATCGACCCCCCGTTCGCTGAGGCGGCGCAGAGCCGCCTTCGGAGAGACGTTCCAACGTTTGGCAATATCGACCAGTGAGACGTAGGTTGATCGGAACTTCACGACGTCATCTTTAGTGACCAGATCTATCGCTCGACCATTGACGCGATACACCTCATGAGGCAATAGACCGGATCGGATCAGGTGATACGCAACCTCCTCCTTTATTGAAAGCGCCTGTGCGACTACCTGGGCGCTCATCGTCGATGGGGGAAGACACTTCGCATCGCAGATAACCGAACGGACGTCGTCCTTGTGCACCAGATATGCTCCAATTCCGCGGACGCCTGCTGCCTTCCCGAACGATCGTATTGCCCCGCTAAGCAGCGACTCGACGACCCTCAAGAACACCGCGTTATCTCTACACATGTGCCGGAGTACATGTCTGAGCAGCAGAGTCTCCTCGGGCGAATGGTCCGCGCGGTCGCATGCGGGAAGATCAAGCAGGCGGCGCACTTCGTGCACGGATATAGACCACTTGCTCCTATGATAATTTGGAGCTTCCCCGATCAAGCCGGCAGTCAACAAGATGCGAATCCGGCGGCGGCTTATGCCAAGCAGTTCGCTAGTTGCATGTAGATCGATGGCATCGCGAAGAGCGGCCCTCGTCTGCGCAACACTGTTTGCGTCCGCGACAGCAAAGCGTCGTCCAATTGGACTACGAAGAACGCGAGCATTGAGTCGGCCGGTCGAAATCAGCCGCCAGATCATGCTGCGCGAGCACCCCAACTCTCGGCGAATCTCGGATGCGGACAGCATGGTGTGCCACTTTCGCTTGCTGAACGCGCGATGCCGTCCGTCGATTGCCCCATACCAGTGGCCATCGAGGTGTGCTTCGAACTCTCGCCTCATGAAGTCGAATTCATCGCCCGCGAGTGTCTTGTAAAGTAAGCGATAAAGGGCGGAGTATTTTCGACGAATGCTCGTTTCGGTAGTGGTCTTTTCATCGTACTTGGCCATCATAGTCTGGAAGCTATATGGCCAGTGCAGCAAAAGTTGAGAGCATTGATCCACATAGTCTGCGGCCGTGCTCAAATTCTGAAGCTCTGGTGTCCGACCATGACGATGTGTAGGGCGAGCGGATATGTGCGGCGCCAATGCATGGAGCAGGCGCAAGAGTTGAGTTTGTGAAAGGCGTGCAAAAGGCGTGACAACACGGCGCGAAGCTCGTTGCTCGGAACTGACTAGCTGCCTCGAGCCGTTACTGCTGCACCATTGCATTAACGTCATATGCGCTTCCGATGCTGGCTCCATTGGCATTTCGGTAAACCTCCGACCGCACGAGCACTGTATGTAGGACCCGCTCCTCCACGTCACCACTTTGCCGCATGCGTCGCACGACTCTCTTAGCATCGCGCCGTGTGTCGGACATGCTACGAATACGCTTAGCGACCATGCTGACCTCATGTAGTGGTCATCGGCTAGGCATGCCGGACACCAACGCATACGGATTCTATTGAGCCACGACTCCTTCTCCGGCGAAGCTGTGTTGCCGTCCCGTTTGATCCACGAAGGCCACGGCTCCGGCAGGCAATTCAGCTGTTTGGCCGAAACGAGGGTTAGATCGGCAAGATCTTCGATAGTGACGGGATTTTTTTGAAGGATGTCTTTGACGCAATCGAAGCTTCCTGGGTATCCATTGATACCCAGGAGCCGGCGCAGATACTCGGTGAGATTCTCATCTTTGTGAGGTGGATCGCGGAGCAAGAGAGGTGCGCGGCTCATCTTGCTCCCCTTCTCGATTGACGGCTCGTCTTCGGTTTCGCACCAATGCTCTCCGCCGCAAAGGGTTCTAGCCGTCTGTCCAAGCGACGAAGACAGAAGTCTTTGTTGAACGGGTTGAGTTGGCCATAGCCAGCCTCCCAAATTTGTTCGACGAAGGCTTGCTCTAGGATAGCTTCCGAAACGATTTTCGAATCGGAGCGGAATGCAAGCATGAGCGCGCGTTGAAATAGCGAGACCAAATAGCCGATCCGACCATCGGTCGCGTAGTACAGTCGCTCGAGTGCTTGGTATGACGAGGGCTGGAGTGCACATTGAACTGGTAGCGCGTCGAATAGAGTCGACACCAGAGCCATGAATTCCTGAATTCCTTGCTCGCTATCGAACGTCATGGGATCCATGGGCAGAGCGGCCGAAAATCGACGACGGAGCTGCCCATTTGTGGCGACAAGTATCTCGGCACGGCGAATACCGACAAGAACGACGGGTTTCGCGATTCGGTCCGCGAAGTTCTTGATCCAATCGCCCACTTTGTAGATCGTTGGCGACTGCCCTCGATCGTGAACATGTTGCAACTCGTCGAGTATGACCAAATCGACCGAACATGCCTGAATGAGTCCAATCAATCGTTCGGTCTTCGACGAGTTGGTCCCTTTGGATGGAGCCGGATCTCCAATTTTCGTCAGGAGACACTCGGCGACCGAACTGATGGTCGCTAGTGCTGGGATAGAAGCATAGAGGACAGGAACGACGTCGCGGTGCGGTTCAGAGTAGCGCTGATTTTCACCCTCGACAACTTTGCACACCGTAGTTTTGCCACAGCCAGTTTCACCGTATATAGCCAAGCATTCGGCGAGCCCCGTTCTTCGGTACAGGGTCAGCGATTCCGATATGCTGCGATAGGCGGTCTCGAATTGTGGAAACATGAGGGTTTCACGGCGAAACCGATCCAAGGCATCCAACTGCTTTGCAGACAAGGCTGAGATTTCCTTCATTTTTCCACCCGTTAGATGATGTTTCGCCGGATTCGATTTAGCTTTACAGAGGAATCTCGGGCGTTGACTGGGGAGGTCGTCACACGAGATTTCTGAGGAGGGGGAAGACTCGGCGTTGCGTTCCCGGACGGGTTTTCGTTGCTCACGCCTAGCGCTTTAGCCGCCTTTCGTCGCTGCCGGAGATGCTTCGAGCTTGCAAGGCCAGATAAGGCCTCGGCAATTTCGATGCGTGCTTCCATTAGGCTCTTGGCGCGCTCACCGTTTTCCTCGCTATCACGACGGTACTTGCTGATCAATTTGTGCTGTGCCAAGCGAAGTCCTTTGGCGTAGCCTGCTTCGACGGCCGGCACGCGAATTTTCTCTTGCCCGTCGGGCGCCCAAAGCCATATAGAGCCAAGGTCTTCGGGGTCGTACGCAACTCGGACACGTACGCCTATGCCGTATGTAGAGATGATCGGTAGTAGTTCGTCGCTTGCGTAGTAAAGGCCATTGAGCAACACACCGTCATGGCGCAGGCTACGCCTTTTGTAGATTCCAAGGTGCAAAGCGATTTCTTCGGCCGACGCAGGAAGATTCTGAGATACGCCGGCAATTCCTTCTTCCCATTTTTTGCTCGGAGTGGTACCGATACCTTTGTGTACGGTTTGCGCGTAAACATCAAGAAGCCACTTCTCAAAGAGATGGGTGAATTCGGAAATTGTTAGAACCGTGTTGGTGAGTGGATCGTAGTCGCCGCGAGCTGCGAAATGTGCAAGGCTGGTACCCGGCAATCTATGAGCAAAGGAATAATTGCAAGTCTTCAGAAAGCGCTCTACCACGCCCTTGAACCGAGGTTGCCTCTTTGGGCAAAACAACAACTGTATTTGCAAGTCGAAGCAGGCGGCAGCTAGGGAGGCGCTGTGAAACTCCGCGCCGTTGTCGCACACCAGCACTTCGAACCGGCCGTAGCAGGGCCAAGGGTTCTGCACGATCAGGTTTGGCACGACGGCTCTAGCTGGCTTCTTTGGAAGAAGTGCATGTCGGACGGCGCGCATGACTGCCAGTGTTGATGTGTCGTCAAAGCTAATGTAATAGCCTAACGGCATGCGGCTGAAGACGTCGATCAGCATTGTCAAGGTTGGCCGACCGCACGGAAGCCACGTTTTTTCGTCCAAGAGAAACACGTCGAATGGTGTATGGTCGATTTCTACCCGCTCAAGGACACGGGAAACTTGTACACCTCGTCGAACAATTCGATATCGTCGGTCAGCGACAGGTTTTCCTTCATTGAGTATAGTGATGTCGTACTCAGGCACTCTGCCGAACAATCGATACAGAGTCCTCGTATCGGGAATCTGAAGATGCTCGTTTTCTGGGAGAAAGTGATTGGCGTGGGTGATCTTTTTTGAAAGGCGGTCCTCGACATTTGTCATCACCAGTTTGCGAGCGATGGCTGCTTCCTCAACAATGCTTTCCATGAAGAGGTCAATGACTTTCTGGTCCGTTCGCGGTTTGCGTGGGCCTTTGAGGTCGTGTCGGGGTATTAGCCGGCGGGGATCGTTTGAGGTTCCAATCGCTTCGCACCAGCGATAAATGGTTGTGGGACTCGGAGGTTTTTTATCGTTGATTGTCTGGGCTACTTGCAGTATGAATGGTTGTAAAATTTTCGGTGTGTATGATGGGCGACCATTCGATAAAATGAGATCCACGTATGCTTTCCGCCGGAGTGCAGCTACTTGTACTGATTTTTTAAGCTCGCAAAACGGACGCCCATATCGGGAGCGCAAAGCGGCGTCGTCAGAAGGGGCATCTGCCTCGGTGAGACGTCGGGGTACGACCACCACTCGTCCTTCCGCGTAAGCCTCCAAAATCTCCTGCCTTGTCTTACGGATCAGGTCCAATGTCTCGCAATTCTCAAGTGTGACAATTCCATTATCGAGTGTGCGTTCGATACGGAATTTCACGCCATCGATCTTAAAAACCTGTCCCTTCGTCAATGAGAAACCATTCATGCTTACTCTCCAGAGATATGTTGACAGGCGTGTCATGGCTGAGTGGACGATCGAGGGGGCATGTCGCATGCCCACGCATAAGAAGATCAACAACGGTACTTGAATCGAGGAGTTCGATAAGTTGTCCTAATGTAACGATCCCAGAATGAGATACCGTCCTCAGGCTGCGGCGAATCGCATCGTAGTCGACTGCGAAGAGTGGCGCGTCATATCGCAGGCGCCGGAGGTTGGTCAATCGCGGTTGCTTGCGAATGAGCTCGTCCGTTAGAACTAGGAATGACAACCCGAGTCGATGCATGTGCTCTTCGATGCGATCGAATTTGTCACGAATCTCCGGGGCGGCCAGGCGACGCGCCGGTTTGATCTCGACCAGGAATTGCCTGCCGTCCGTCAGTTCGAGCTGATAGTCGGGTGTGTAAAGGCGTGTCCGATCTCCGTCGGGAAACGAGATGCGTATTGGTTGTTCATGATAGGCCGCGATTTGGGGGGACATCTCGAATAGGACGCATGCATCTGCCTCGAGCAAGTGTTCATATCCGACCATTCGGTTATTTTTGTGACTCGGGAAGAGTCCGCGTGGAATTCCGCCAGACCGCGACACGATTTTGCGGACCGGCTCATGACCGGTGACCCATGGAAGCGGTGTCGAGTACCTCGCTTTCACTTCTGCTCCTTTTCAGGTGTGAGCTACCCCCTCGACAACCAAACGTTGTCGAGAATTGCGCTGACGATGGGCGAGCGCTATCCGCGACTCGACAAAATTTGCTCGAATCGCATGGGGCAGCGGATCGACAGGAAAAAGAAGGGCTTGACTCTGGGGGCGGAGCGGAGGAGACTCGAAATCGCCAAATCACGAATCTTCTTTTGTTCCGACCACAGAGCGCTGCTGGCCCCTCGGGTTTGCGGCGCTTTTTCTTTACATGGTCCCTCCTTCAATCACATCGGCATTATGTGGAGCGTCAGATTTCCGGTTCCGCACTAGTGCCGTGTGAACGCTTGCGATTACCTCGACGTCTTCCGCGCTCAATCGCGGCAGGTCTTCCGCGATTGCCATGAACACGGCGTGCTTGCGGGGCGACAGCTCTTCCGGCAGGCGAAAAAATCGTTGCGATCTGCGCGCCACGTTGAACAACTGACGAACGCGATCACTGTCAAGCTCCAGAGCTCGACCGAGCATCTCCAGGAATGGCGAACTATCGGGCGTTCGCCGTCCCGTCTCTACTGCGCTGATGTATGTGTCGTCCACGCCCATACGTGTCGCCAGCGTGGCCTGGGTTAGGCCGAGCTCGATGCGACGATCTCGAACGAAGTTTCCGAGGGCAGTCATAGAGTCGACAACATTAGGAAGATTGGAATGTGTATCAGGATATCGATCGCCTTATTCACCGGCAATCTCCCGGTAACACAATGTGCCGAATATGATGGAACAAGTAGCGGATGGAATTTGTCCAGATAGCGACAAAATAAATGTTTTTTTTCGTTCCGATCCGAGGCCGCGTGTGAAATTGAGGGGTGAAATTCTCAATTTCTATCGTATGTGAAAGAGTTTTCCGAAATTTGGCTATTTGATCGCGTCCAAAAAATTGGACTCACCCGGTGCATTCAGACCAGGCGGAAGACGCGATGAAATTTCTCTATTACATCGGCTATTCGTTAAAATCGTTCCAATGGTCGATGGATTTCAGTCGTTGAGCCGGGGCACTGGGGGTATTTCGCAGCGTCGGGGTGTGGCACTATGTGTGCGTGCCGTAAAATTACGATATGCCTTCGAGGGTTGAGCAAAGTGATCGAAGGTGGAGTCGCGGGTCGAAGATTTTTGACGAAGTGGAAGCGACCGTCCGACGACTCGGTCGTTGCAAGCACGCTGTGAGAATGTTCATCGTTGTAGCGCTGGAGCGCGATGACGAGCTTCAGCACCGTCGTCACCGCATTCGATTTCGGCATGCAGGCCGCGCAATTGCGATTCATCAGCTTTGCGAAGCCCTCAAACCTCTCTTCCCAAGCGTTGATAGCGTCGCTCAAATGCCTCTTCGCCGCCCTCCATCACCTGACATACCTCCCTGCGCATCGCCTTATCCTGCAGGGAGCCCGTTTGTTTGATATGGCACTGGTGGTTGAAGTCCAGCACGTGAATGAGTTCGGCGTCACCGTTAACGACAATGTTCGGGTTGTGAGTGACGACGATGAGCTGGCGACGCAGCTTGTTCGAGCGAATCTGCTGAACGACCAAACCGTAGATTAGATGGTTGTCGAGATCGTCTTCAGGCTGGTCCAGTACCAGCGGCTCATTGCCATGTGCTAGCAGGAAAGCGAGCATGGCGGCAGCGCGCTGGCCCGCCGATGCCTGGCCGATAGATTGGAAATCCTTGCCATCCCCCTTGCGGCTGTACTCCACCTGTAAACCGTCTTCTGGGAACCAGCAAAGGATGTGATCGATGTACTCGGGCCGCTTGTCAGCCTCGGCCTTTAGGAACTTGTTGAACCATCCACCAAATTCGCCCTCGCCGCGCCCCGCCTTGGCCAGGCGCTTCTTTTGTGCTTTCAGGGACTGTTCAAACGCTGCCGTATCCCATTCGCCCGGTTTCTCAACGAGCTCGACCGTGCGAATCAAATCCGCCACCACGCCCTTGGCCGGTATATCGTCTTGCGCCTCCAGGTACAAGTCGTCAATGTACTTGCCCTCAGCTGCGCCCAGCACGTCCCGCAGCGAGCGCTCGATGCTCTGCCCATCCCTGCTGTACGGAACCAGTTCAATGCGTACATAAGAGTTATCGTGCAAAGTCGCTTGCAAGAATGTCGCGCGCTGGGCACTGATAGCCTGACGCGCAATCTGAACCTGCTCCAATTGCGACAGGGCCTTTTCTCTCAGAGCCTCATGCTGCGTCTTTAGCGCATCTAGTCGTTTCACCTCGGTTTCGATTCGCTGCTTCTCCTGCACAAGCCGGCCGTACTCACTTGGATCGCTGACCCCCTGCTGTTGCAGGTCGGTTTTCAGCTTGTCGTAGGTCGACTTCGCTTCGCTAATTCGAGCGAACCACGGAGAGACTTCCAACTCGCTTCGGAGTGAGCGTCCTCTCGCCTCCAGTGCTGAGGCAGTGCGCTCTACTTCCTCCCTGGCCTTGTCAACGGTGGCCTTCAGCTCTTGAACAAGCTGCAGCGCAGCGCTGTCGTCACTGGCGTCAAACAGCCCGTCCGGCAGGTCTTCTGCCAGCAAGTCTGCGGCAAACTTCTTCAGGCGTGTTGAAAGTTCGACAGTGCTTTCGAACTGGCGCTCCAGTTCACTGCTTTGCCTGCTGGTGCGCTGGTAGTTCTTCAGCACCGCCGCATGATCGGCGCCTTCAAAACGGGCCAGCTTGCGCTGTACGTCCTGCAGCGACAGGTTCAAGGATTCGCGCCCTTGAAGCTTGCCTTCCAGTTCGCGCATCTGTGCCCGCGTCGCCAAAAAAGTGCGTTTGGCTTCGTCGAATGCCTCTTGCTGCATTCGTGTACCGGCCGCATCGTCGATCACTTTCAACAGGGCTTGCTGGCTATCACCGGCCAACGCGGCGATTTGCCCCTGGCTGAATAGTCGAACGGGAAAGCGTTGCTCTGTAATGGCCTGGCTACCAGAGGGCTTGAAGGACCGAGTGGCGGGGTCCCATTCCTCGACCACATCGCCCTGGCTGTCCTGTTGCCAAAGCAGGCGATATGAGGTTCCGTCGCGGTGAACTTGAACGCTGATAACAGTATCCGCTCGCAAGCCACCATCGTCATTTCGAGTCTTTGCGACCTTATTGAATCGATTGAAGGTCTGCCCAGCTTCCGAGGGCAAGGACAACTCTTTCTCACGCCGGTAGGCTAAGCGAAGGGCATGGACGATGGTCGATTTGCCGGTGCCGCGCCCACCGATCAGTGCGTTGAAATATGGGTTGGATGGCAAGCGTGTGGCTGCTTTACCCCTCCCCATAAAGCGCGCGTCGCGGATTTCGATAGACTCAATGAAGTGTTCAGGTGTGTTGAAGGGCGTAAAGCCAGCACTATCGTCACTGCGACGAACCGACACGTCTTGCCCATCAAGCAGCGCCAAACGCAAACCTTCCAGGCTTGGCGTTGCCATCTTAATCCACGTGTAGCGAGAGCCGGGAACGGCTGAGCCCTGGAAGGTGTGGCAGTCGCTGCCCACCACGCTCGCGAACGTCAGCTTCAGTTCATCCAGGATCGTGGGTTTGGGGCTGCTTGACGTAACCCATTCCATGGCAAGAATGCCAGGCTCCTGAAGTACCTGCTTGACGGTCGTGGTGTCAAGCAAGCATTTGCGCGTGCCCGTCTCGGTTTGAAGCAGCCCCTTATCGCCATCAACATGTGCGGGAATGGCAATGCCTCCCTCAGCTAGTACCCTCTCCACGACCTTGCCCGCCCCCTCGCGCGTCACCTCGTCGCTGTCACCGCGCGTACCGGAGTAGTCCACCTTGGCCAATAGATCGCTGATGGTTTGGCTTGAGGCGTTGGGGCCAAAAATGGCAAGGAGGTGGAAGCCACCCTGGACCGAAATCTCCACGCCGGGAAACAGATGCAACTCGCGAAAACCTGCTGGCGCGCTGCCGGCATCGGCCTGGCGTTTCATCTCGGCATAGGCGCCTTTCAGCTTATCGATCCATTCACCACTGTTGTGGTCGGTCACGGCCACGCAGTCAATCCCCGCGTCCATGTACTTGAGCAGCCAGGTCTCAGGCTTAAGCGCTTGAGGCGTGTCAATAACCGCCTGCCAGGCGGTGGTGTCCTTGGACGCGGGCGTGTGCGTGTGGAAGTCGAATTTCCACCAGCGCGCACCAGGGTAAGACCAAGTCTGACACGAGATATCGCTCATTTTTTCCCCTCAGTAATACTGCCGGATGTAGTTGTAGGCCTTCTCGAATAGTTCCTCATCCGCATGCAGCTTGTACTTGAAGAGGGCCTTGCGCAGAGCCTTCTTCACCTCACGCTCCCCGGCTTGCGTTCCTTGCCAACCGGGGAAGCGGACCAGGCGCACAATCTCGTCAATGTCTGCCACCACTCGCTCGACCATGATGGGTGTCTCGGCAGTCTTTGCTTCGTTAAAAAGCTCGGTCAGCGCCGCCTTGCCGCGATCTTCGTCTTCCTCAGGCGGGACCTCCTTCTCGGCTTGCAGGGTTTCCTTGGCAATCTCCAGCAACTGCTTCAAAAACTCGACGCTGTTGATCTGTCCAGACTCAAAGCGGTCTTTGAGCGCGTCGAGCCGTTCCGACAGTTTTTTGAACTTCGGGTTACCCGCGTGCTTGCGCAACCTGCGGTTGAGCTTGATCTCGATCTCCTTGGACTTCTTCGGATCGGGGTTCGAAAGCACCGCTTCCAGCAAGTCGGCATCCAGCACCAGAGTGTCGAGGTCATCTCGCACCGCATCCACATGCACGTTCTGATGGATCAGTTCAATGGTCTTGGCGCCGAGAGAATGCCAGATCAGCTTGCCATGGCCGCTGGACGGCTGCACCGACTGGTACACCTGCGACAGCCACTTGTAGTCCTTCTCGAAGGGCCCCAAAACCGTATCAGGTGACAGCGCTTCCCAGATCTTGTTGAGCAGGCTGTATTCGGCCGCGAAGTTGTCGCGCACCTCGTTGTTGGGCAGGCACTGCTGCGCCGCAATCAGGCCTTCGTAGCCTTGCAGCGTGCGGTCGCAGCCGTGGAAGAAGGTCAAGCATTTCTGTATTGCTTCAGGCAGCTTGTCCTTCAGCTCCTGAATGTTGCTGACCACCTGCTTGACGCTCTGGTCGTCGAATTCCAGCGCAGCGGCCACGTCGTCGAAGATGCCCAAGTAGTCGACGATCAGACCGTGAGTCTTCTGTTCGGAGTATGTCCGGTTCACCCGGCAAATAGCCTGCAGCAGCGTGTGGTCACGCAACGGTTTGTCCAGGTACATCGCCTGCAGGATGGGCGCGTCGAAGCCCGTCAGCAGTTTGGCAGTGACGATGATCAGCTTCAGTGGATCGGCCGGATCACGAAAGCGGTCCAGCAGACGTTCCTCTTCGTCGCGGCTGCGGTCGTAAGGCGCGTACTCGGGATGCTCCTTCTTGTCGGCAGCCTGCACCGACATCACGATGTCGGTGGCCTCTGGCGGCAACAGCTTGTCCAGCTCGGCCTTGAACAGCAGGCAGGACGCACGATCAAAGGTGACAATTTGGCCCTTGAAGCCGTTGGGTTCCACCTTGGTCTGGAAGTGCTCGACGATGTCTTCACAGATCTTGCGGATGCGCTCGGGTGTTTTGACAAGCACGGCCATCTTGGCAGCGGTCTTACCAAGGTTATCCTTGTCCAGATCCGACAGACCGCCGGTCAGGTCTTTGTACGCGGCGTCCAACGCCGCATTGTCGATATGCAAGTCGATCAGGCGAGGCTCGAAGTGCAGCTTCAGTGTGGCGCCGTCGCGGATCGACTCTTCGAAGCCGTAGCGGCTCATGTAGCCCTTTTCGTCTTCGTCGGCACCGAAGGCGTAGAAGGTGTTGCGGTCGGCGCGGTTGATCGGCGTGCCGGTCAGGCCGAACAGAAACGCATTGGGCAGGGCTTCGCGCATTTTGCGGCCCAGGTCACCTTCCTGGGTGCGGTGGGCTTCGTCCACCAGCGCGATGATGTTGCTGCGGTCGTTGAGGCTGCCTGTGGCCTCGCCGAACTTGAAGATCGTCGTGATGATGATCTTGCGCACATCCTGCGCCAGCAGTTGCTGCAGCTTTTCGCGCGTGTCGGCCTTTTCCAGATTGGGAATGTCCGCCCCGGTGAAGGTCCCGGTGATCTGCGTATCGAGATCGATCCGGTCCACCACGATCAGAACGGTGGGGTTCTTCAGGCCGGCATGCATGCGCAGCTTCTGCGCGGCGAATACCATCAGCAGTGACTTGCCCGAGCCCTGGAAGTGCCAAATCAAACCCTTCCTGGGATAGCCCGCCAGCACGCGCTCGACGATCTTGTTGGCCGCCTCGTACTGCTGATAGCGGCAGATGATCTTGATACGACGCTTCTTCTTGTCCGTTGCGAACAAGGTAAAGCTGCCGAGGATGTCCAGCACCACATGCGGGCGCAGCATGCTCTCGGCCGACAGCTTGAGCGACTTCAGTGGGTGGTGCTGCGCATCGCCACCGTCCAGGTGCCACGGTCCCCAATCCTTGACCGGGAGACCGATAGAGCCGTAGCGGTAGGCCTTGCCCTCGGTGGCCACAGAGAACACGTTGCAGACGAACAGCTCCTGCACGAATTTCTCGTAGTCGTCGTGCACCTGCACCGCACCGTCGACCCAGCTGATGCACTTCTTGACCGGCGTCTTGGCCTCGATCAGCACCAGCGGCAGTCCGTTGACCAACAGCACCAGATCGGCACGGCGCTCGGTGGGGCCGGCGCGATAGGTGTACTGCTGGGTAACGATGTACTGGTTCTGAGACAGGTCATCCAGGTCGATCAGTCGTACCGGCACATGCTCGTTGTTAGGGCCAAACGGCATCGAGCGCTCGCCACGCATCCAGGCGGTCATTTCCTCGTTGGCGCGGACCAGCCCATCCGAGCGCACCGACAGCACGATGGCGCGCAGCTTGTAGAGCACTTCATCGGCGCGGTCGGGTTGGGCGGCAATCTCCGGGTTCAGGCGAATCAGCGCATCGCGCAGCCAGGGCTCGACCAGCACCTCCTGAATCTGACGCGGCACGTCAGCTGGGGCGACGTAGCGCCAGCCGATGCCGTTGGGGATGGGACCGTAGCTTGCTTGGGGCTCCTGGACGGTGTTGGCAGGGACAGCCTTGACGGGGCCTGCCAGCAAATCACGGACGTAGGCTTCGACAGTGTTGGATTCGTTGAATATAGCCATCGTGCTACTCCATTGATAACGCTGCTAGATGAGCGGCACGGCGGATCTCATGAGTTGCGCCGAGTCTCTTTGTCAACTGGCTTTCTGTCGTCTCAATTTCCCTGAGCTGACCGACTAACCCGCGCTGTACCTCAATTGGGGGAATTGAAATCGGGAAGTTTTTTAGCAGTCCGCAACTTAGTGCGTGCTGATTGGTGCCCTGCGACCAATGCCGCAGAGCTTCATAGTTGGATTCCAAAAGGTAGAAGAGATACCAAGGATCAAGCGACGCACCAGGAATGACAGCACCGAAGTTTTGGTTAATACACGAATCTATGCCGAGCATTGCTGCACGTCCTCGTGTCTGGCCTTCGCCTATCATGGCAACCAATGTTGAGCCTTCTGGAATCAATGTCAGTGGGCATTCTGAGAGAGCCTTTTCGGTAATGAATTCGTTAGCTTCCAGAATCACGCGGTCATTTACCTTCCCGGTTGGAAGCCAAGGAATTGTCCCTTTCCAATACTCATCCTTAGCCCGCCGAGGAGTTGAGCCGTTCTTGATCTCTGCAACCGACCCCATCTTTACCTTCGGGTATTCAAGCGTGGAGAATGCGTCCAACGCGAATGATTTCCTTAATTTTGTTGCGGCTCTGAGTGCGCACAGAACAGCCTCGGCTTGCTCGTCTACAGACAAAAGCAAGCGCACTGCGCGTCGCTGCTCATCCATCGGCGGCAGCGCAAACTCGAAATCCGCCAAACTCGTCCAGTTCGTGCGCGGGCTCAACGAGCCGGCCGATGTGCCTACCGCGTGATTGAAAAAGGCATCGGTCTGGCAAATGAAAGGCAGCAAATCCGGCAGCAAGACCTGCGCATCCTTAGTCTCCAGCACGTAGATGTCACCGGAGCAAACGCCGGAGAAATCCGCCACGGCCACCTTGCGTTGGTAGGCGCGGCGCTTGCCGAACAACACCTGCCCGGGTTGAAACACGCTGGTGAAGGTAACACCGTCAGCGACGTTGCCCCAACTGCGGATGCGCAAATCGCCTGGTTCGAGGTGTTCCAGACCGACGTAACGTTCAAAGCCATCGGCCAGCGGATCTTGGCTGCGAGCCTTCGAGAGCCGCACCACATCGCCAAACTTCACCTCGCGCCAACCGGGTTTCAGGTTCTTGTTCTTCTTGTCAGACACGCTCGATGTCCTCCGTAGTCAGTCCATCCAGCGTTTCCACGAGTGCGTCCATCTGCTGCCAGAAGGCGCGGCCGTCGTTCTGCCACTGCCCCCAGGCAGAGCGCAGCGATAGCGCGTCGCCATTGCGGTCGGTTGCAATGGCTGCGGCAATGCGCTTCACGTATAGCGGAATCGACAGGTTGCCAGCGTTCGCGCCGATCTCGACCAAGGTGGCGACCTTGGCGAAACCGGACACATCCGCAAACGTCTTGTAGGCCGCCAAGATGCGCTCCTGGTGCTCGGGCTTGAGGAAGCTCTGCGCTCGCTCACGGGTGACCTCGTTCACCGCATCGATAAAGATCACCTTGCCTTTTCGTGCTGCCGTTTTCTTGCGGTTGCAAATGATGACGCACGACTCCATCGGGGAGTTATAGAACAGGTTCGGCCCCAGGCCGATGACGGCTTCGACCCAATCCTGTTCGACCATCTTGGTGCGCATCGTCTGTTCTTCATTGCGGAACAGGACACCGTGGGGCCAGAGCACCGCACAGCGGCCTTTGGCTGTGAGGCTGGTCAGGATGTGCTGCTGGAACGCATAGTCGGCGCGGCCCTGCGGCGGCGTGCCCAGCGAGTTGCGGCCCCACTTGTCACTACTCCAACCCTCGCGGTTCCACTGCTTGATGGAGTACGGCGGGTTGGCCAGGATCACATCAAACTGGCGCAGACGATCACCCTCGATGTGCTTGGGGTCGGCCAGTGTGTCGCCCCGGATGATCTCGAAGTCCTCCACGCCGTGTAGGAACAAGTTCATGCGGGCGATGGATGAGGTGATCAAGTTGCGCTCCTGCCCGTAGAGCTTGAGCGTGCGGTATTCGCCGCCGGAGCGCTTCACTTCGTCCAGCGCTGAGATCAACATGCCGCCGGTGCCGCACGTGGGGTCGTAGATCGACTCGCCCGCCTGCGGCGCCAGGAGTTGCGTCATCAGGTGGACAACGGTGCGGTTGGTGTAAAACTCGGCGGCCGTATGGCCGGAGTCGTCCGCGAACTTCTTGATCAGGTATTCGTACGCGTTGCCCAGCTCGTCCTCGGGGACGTTGGCCACCGACAGCGTTTGGGTCGAGAAGTGCTCGATCAGGTTCTTCAGCGTTTCGTCGGGCAGGCGCTCGCGGTTGGCCCAAGGGGCATCGCCGAAGATGCCATCGAGCAGATCCGGGTTGGCCGTCTCGATGGCGCGCATGGCCTTCTGAATGGCTGCACCGACGTTCCTCGTGGTCTGTCGCATGTCATTCCAGTGCGCACCCGCAGGGATCTGGAATCGGTGGTTCTCGGCAAACTGCGCGTAGGAAAGATCGCCGTCCGAGTTGGCCAGTGCCACTCGGTATTCCTCGTCCCAGACATCCGACATGCGCTTGTAGAACAGCAACGGGAAGATGAACTGCTTGTAGTCACCTGCGTCGATGAGGCCGCGCAGGAGCACGGCAGCGCCCCACAGGTAGCTTTCCAGCTCTTGCTGGCTGATGCGCTTAGGGTTACCAGTCTTCTCTTGTTCCATTTGGGCAAACTTGTCCTTCAGTCGCGCACGCGCAGCGTGCGCCATTTCTTCAGTGAAGATCTTGTTGTCCTTGAAGGGGCGGTCTGAACTCATTGCAGCCATCCCCCGTCAATCATGATCTGCCCCAGCCGCTCTTCTGCCTCGCGACAGCGGGTAAGCACATCCTTGAATGCCGCGATGGCGTCAGGCAGTGGTGGGATATCTTCTTGCAGTGGTGGCGGGACGTAGCGTGAAATGTTTAGGGTCCAGTCCTCGGCCTTGATCTCGTCGAAGCTGACCACACGAACCGCGTCCTGAACGTCGGCAAAGCCGCGATACCAGCCCAGGATTGCGGTGGCGTGCTCGGGCTCCAGATAGTTTTGGGCACGCCCCCGACGGAACAGTCGTGAGGCATCGGCGATCAGCACCTTTTTCTTGTGCTTGGTCGGTTTGCGCTTACGCAGTACCAGGATGCATGCCGCGAGCCCTGTTCCGTAGAACAGGTTGGGCCCGAGCCCAATCACGGCCTCGATCAGATCCAACTCCAGCAGTTTTTGGCGGATGCTGCCTTCCACACCTTTGCGGAACAGGGCACCCTGGGGTAGCACCACCGCCATCCGGCCGGTCATGTCTGCCATCGACTTGACCATGTGCTGCACCCAAGCGAAGTCCCCGCTGGATGACGGTGGTAGACCAGCAAAGTTGCGGCCAAAAGGATCGTTCAGCCACAGGTCCTCGCCCCACTTTTCCAACGAGAACGGCGGATTTGCGATCACGCAATCAAAGGTGGCCAGCCGGTCGCCCTCGAAGAAGGCTGGGTTGCGCAGCGTGTCACCGCGCACCACCTGGAAGTCCTCAATGCCATGTAGGAACAGGTTCATCCGCGCGATGGATGAAGTGGTGAGGTTCTTTTCCTGCCCGTACAGCTTGCCCCACAGGCGCTTGACGTCGCCATGCATCTCTTTGACGTGCTGCACGGCAGCCAGCAACATGCCGCCGGTGCCGCAGGCCGGGTCGTAGATGGTCTCGGCTTCCCTGGGGTCTAGCATGTCGATCATCAGCCGTACCACGCTGCGCGGGGTATAGAACTCGCCCGCCTTCTTGTTCGTTGCGTCCGCGAACTTCTTGATCAGGTACTCGTAGGCATCTCCGAGGAGGTCTGAGTTGACGTTGTCGTTGCCAAGGGGCAGCGCCGAAAAATGCTCAATCAGATCCTTGAGTAGCGCGTCGGACAGGCGTTCCTTGTTGGACCACTGCGCGTCGCCGAACACGCCATACAGCGTGTCTGGATTGGACTTCTCAATTTCGCGCATCGCGCGTTGCAGCGCTGCCCCGACGTTGCTGGCTTTGGTGCGGACGTCGTTCCAGTGGCAGTCTTCCGGGATTTGAAATCGGTGCGATTCCGGGAACCAGGCGAGTTGCTCGTCGCCAGTCTCCTCAACGATCTCCTGATACTCCTCGTCCCAGACATCGCAGACGCGCTTGAAGAACAACAACGGGAAGATATAGGTTTTGAAGTCAGCCGCATCCACGGGGCCGCGCAGGATGTTGGCGGATTCCCAGAGGTGGCCTTCGAGCTGGCCGAGGGTGACGGTTGGCAACGGACGATTCATTTCGATTGTGTTCTCTTGGGCGACGCGTGCTGAGGACCGTCTGCGTGCAAGCCGTGTTGCTGCGCATACTCCAGCACAAGAATCTCGATCATTGATGCCACCGACCTGCGCTCATGCGCAGCAGCCACGCGCAGCAGTTGCTTGATGTCGGCAGAAGTGCGGATGGAAAGGGTTTCGTCTTTCAGGCGTGACATGACGGTGTCTCAGCAATAATGTCATGCAAATGTACTGCATTTTGCACTGCATGCCTATCTGGACCCCTCATGCGCTTAACCGGCGAGTTGGTGTATTTCGCTCGCTAACCCACGCTACGCGCGGGACTCGCGAAAGAAAATAGTTCTTCCGTCGATTCAAAGAAATTTGAGCTACCTATCACCTGCGTGAGCACGACTGGTTGCCCGGACGCTTTCCTTCTGCTTTCTCGTGGCGTTCAACGTTATAAATCCCTGGCAATAGCTTTCGTCGACAAAGTCAAGGCGTATGTGGCAACGTTCGTGACAAGAGAGCATAAATCCATGGCGAGTAGGAAAACGTGGCCGAATTCTCTGGGCTGTGAAGGGAAACCCAAATCCAGAAAAGCAAATAAAAACCCCGCGAGCCATACGGAAAGCGGGGTTTGCGAATGAAACAGAATTGGAATGGTTGTCGAGGAGCAGGGGGGCAAACCCCTCAACTGGGTACTGCAAAGTCAAGCTTCAACGCTATGGCTTTGCACTTGCTTTTCAAAATTTCCGCTAGGAACAGTGCATAACGCACGCCAAATTTCTTCGGAAATTTTCACGAAATGTGTCTTCAGTTTTCAGCTTTTGTGTCGAATTTTTCACTTATAGTGACATTCGACAGCTGGCAGGGCGTTCAAACGTCAATATTCCCCGCCCGCAACGCATTCGACTCGATAAACGCCCGCCGCGGCTCGACATCATCCCCCATGAGGGTAGTAAAGATCCCATCCGCAGCGATCGCATCTTCGATCTGCACACGCAGCAACCGCCGCACTGCCGGATCCATCGTCGTTTCCCACAGCTGCTCGGGGTTCATCTCGCCGAGCCCCTTATAGCGTTGTTTGGAGACGTTGCGTTCAGCATCGGCCAGCAGCCACTTCATCGCGCTCTTGAAGTCCGCCACGGCCATGCTGCGCTCACCGCGCTTGATGACCGCGCCTTCCCCAATCAGCCCCTTGAACGTATTCGCGGTGGTCACGAGCTGCTGATAATCCGCCGTGTGCTGGAATTCCTGGTCGATGACCGAAACCCGCACGTTGCCGTGATGGGTACGTTCGACATGCAGCGACCGCTGTTCGCGAACCGGGTCATACGAAGGCACGACACGAACTTCGTTCTTCAGCGCTTCATCATGCAACGCAGCGTGCAGCGCTTTAGCCGAAGCCTCAGTCGAAGTCTCAGTGGAAAGATCGATCACCACCCCATCCATGACCGCTTCCAGCGCAGCCGGGTCATACAACCGGCTCAACCGCTCGATCACGCTTTGCGACAGCAGATACGACCGTGCCAACTCCCCAAGCGCATCACCCGAAATCGCCGCAGCATTCTCACCCGGCACCAGCTCCGACCCTTGCAGCGCCAACCGCAGCATATGCGCGTTGAGCTCCACGTCGTCCTTCAGATACCGCTCGTCCTTGCCCGCCTTGATTTTGTAAAGCGGCGGCTGCGCGATATACACGTACCCGCGCTCGATCATGTCCGGCATCTGGCGATACAGGAACGTGAGCAGCAGCGTCCGGATGTGCGCCCCGTCGACGTCCGCGTCGGTCATGATGATGATGCGGTGATAACGCAGCTTCTCGAGGTTGTAATCTTCCTTGCCGATCCCGCACCCGAGCGCGGTCACGAGCGTGACGATCTGTTCCGACGACAGCAGCTTGTCGTAGCGTGCCTTTTCGACGTTCAGCACCTTGCCGCGCAGCGGCAGGATCGCCTGGAACTTGCGATCACGCCCTTGCTTCGCCGAGCCACCTGCCGAGTCACCCTCGACGATGTAGATTTCGCACTTCGCCGGGTCTTTCTCCTGGCAGTCCGCGAGCTTGCCCGGCAGGCCAACGCCATCGAGCACGCCCTTACGGCGCGTCATCTCGCGTGCCTTCCGCGCTGCATCACGTGCGCGAGCAGCCTCAACAATCTTCCCGCAGATGATCTTCGCGTCGATCGGCGTTTCGAGCAGGAACTCTTCCAGCGCCTTCGCCACAACCTCTTCAACCGGCGCACGAACCTCGGAAGAAACCAGCTTGTCCTTCGTCTGCGAGCTGAACTTCGGCTCCGGCACCTTCACGGACAGCACGCACGACAGCCCTTCGCGCATGTCGTCGCCGGTCGTCTCGACCTTCGCCTTCTTCGCGATTTCGTTGTCGGTGATGTACTTGTTGATGACGCGCGTCATCGCGGCCCGCAGGCCGGTCAGGTGCGTGCCGCCGTCGCGCTGCGGAATGTTGTTCGTGAAGCACAGCACGTTTTCGTTGTAGCTGTCGTTCCACTGCATCGCGACTTCGACGCCCACGCCATCCTTCTCGCCGTTGGCGAAGAACACCGTCGGGTGCAGGTTGGTCTTCGTCTTGTTGATGAACTCGACGAAGCCCTTCACACCGCCGGCGAACGCGAAATCGTCTTCCTTGCCCGAGCGCAGGTCCGTGAGACGAATCCGCACGCCGTTGTTCAGGAACGAGAGTTCACGCATCCGCTTCGCGAGGATGTCGTAGTGATACTCGACCGTGCCGAAAATGGTCGGATCGGCCATGAAGTGCACTTCGGTGCCGCGGTTCTCGGTGTCGCCGGTGATCAGCATCGGCGAAACTTCCACGCCGTCCACCGTCTCGAGCACGCGCTCCTGCGCGACGCCGCGATGGAACTCCATGAAATGCTTCTTGCCGTTCCGGCGCACGGTGAGGCGCAGCCAGCTCGACAGCGCGTTCACGCACGACACGCCCACGCCGTGCAGGCCGCCCGACACCTTGTAGCTGTTCTGGTCGAACTTGCCGCCGGCGTGCAGCTCGGTCATCACGATTTCAGCCGCACTGCGCTTCGGTTCGTGCTTGTCGTTCATCTTCACGTCGGTCGGAATCCCGCGGCCGTTGTCGGTCACGGAAATCGAGTTGTCGGCGTGAATCGTCACGTGGATGTCGTTGCAGTACCCGGCCAACGCTTCGTCGATCGAGTTGTCGAGCACCTCGAACACGAGGTGGTGCAGACCGGTGCCGTCAGACGTGTCGCCGATGTACATCCCGGGGCGCTTGCGCACCGCTTCCAGACCTTCGAGGATCTGGATCGACGAGGCGCCGTAGCTGCTGTTATCGGGTTGCGAATTGTGCTGTTCACTCATGGATATCTTCCGGTTCTGCGAGGCCACTCAGGTGGCGGCGCGGTGCGTTTCAGCGAGAAATCGCCGGGCCGCTCCAGTTTCCTGGCCCGCCCGAAGTGCCGAAAAGGCACTAAAAGGGCGGGTTGTCGGTTCGCCATAAAAACGCCAAAGGGGCTTGCCGCCCCCTGGTGTGTGTCGCGATGTCGTGCGCGTCAGATGCGCATCGGCATCACGACATACTTGAACTCGTCGTTCTCGGGCACGGTAATCAGCGCGCTCGAGCTGGCGTCGCCGAGGCTCACCTGCACGGTGTCGACCTTCAGGTTCGCGAGCACGTCGAGCAGATACGTGACGTTGAAGCCGATGTCGACGGTATCGCCCTGGTAGGCGATTTCGAGTTCTTCCTGCGCCTCTTCCTGATCGGCGTTGGTCGACATGATCTTCAGCTGGCCCGGTGCGATGATGCAGCGCACGCCCTTGAACTTGTCCGAGGTCAGGATCGCCGCGCGCTGCAGCGAACGCTGCAGTTCTTCACGGCCGATCTCGAACGTGTTCTTGTGCGCCTTCGGGATCACGCGCTGGAAGTCGGGGAACTTGCCCTCGACGAGTTTCGACACGAGCTCGACCTGGCCGAACGTGAACTTGGCCTGGGTTTGCGCGATGTCGATGGTGACGGTGTCGTCGATGTCTTCGAGCAGGCGCTGCAGCTCGAGAATCGTCTTGCGCGGCACGATGACTTCCTGGCGGCCGAACGTGCCGCCTTCGAGCTTCATCGACGAGAACGCGAGGCGGTGGCCGTCGGTGGCCACGGCCATCAGCTGGTCGCCGTCGACGACGAGCAGCATGCCGTTCAGGTAGTAGCGGATGTCCTGCTGCGCCATCGCGAAGTGAACCATGCCGAGCAGCTGGCGGAACGACTTCTGCGGGACGGTGAGCGTGGCGCCGAAATCCTTCGCCTGCGCGACGGTCGGGAACTCGTCGGCCGCGAGCGTCTGCAGTGCGAAGCGGCTCTTGCCCGATTGAACGGTGAGGCGCTTGTCGGCGAGCGACAGCGTGACCTGGCCGTCAGGCATCGCGCGCAGGATGTCGAGCAGCTTGCGCGCGGCGACGGTGGTCGCGACCTGGTCGCCGCCGACGCCGAAATCGGCGCGCGTGGTGATCTGCAGCTCCAGGTCGGTCGACAGGAACGAAACGTCCGGGCCGTTCTTGGTGATCAGCAGGTTGGCGAGGATCGGCAACGTATGGCGGCGTTCGACGATGCCGCTGACCGTTTGCAGCGGCCTGAGGAGTGTGTCTCGTTCGGTCTTGACCAGTTGCATAGAGTTCCTTCGTTGAGTAACGGCCTGCAGCGCAGCAGCCTCGCAGCGCCCCGCCGGCCGGGCTCTTGGCCCGCCACCACCGGGGCGGTCAAACCAGTATTGTGCCTCAAAACCGAACCGCCCCCCTTAAATTGGGGCGGAGGCCGAATTATCAAGCGCGGTGCGCGCGCTCAGCCCTTCAGCGTCTGTTCCAGCACGTGCAGCTCATGGTTGAGCTGCGCGTCCTTGCTGCGCTCGTCGGCGATCTTGCGCACCGCGTGCAGCACGGTAGTGTGATCGCGCCCGCCGAACAGCTCGCCGATTTCCGGCAGGCTCTTCTGCGTGAGTTCCTTCGCGAGATACATCGCAATCTGCCGCGGCCGCGCGATGTTCGCGGGGCGCTTCTTCGAATACATGTCGGCGACCTTGATGTTGTAGAAGTCGGCGACGGTCTTCTGGATGTTCTCGACCGAAATCTGCCGGTTCTGCACGGTCAGCAGGTCCTTCAGCGCTTCCTTGGTCAGCTCGATCGAGATCTCGCGGCCGTGGAACTTCGAATACGCGAGGATCTTGCGCAGCGCGCCTTCGAGTTCGCGCACGTTCGAGCGCAGGTGCTTCGCGACGAAGAACGCGACGTCTTCCGACAGGTTCACGCCTTCCGACTGCGCCTTGCGCATCAGGATCGCGACGCGCATTTCCAGCTCGGGCGGCTCGATCGCGACGGTGAGGCCCGAGTCGAAGCGCGAGATCAGGCGATCGTCGATGCCCGAGATTTCCTTCGGATACGTGTCGCTGGTGATGATCACCTGCGCCTTGTTCGCGACCAGCGCCTCGAACGCGTAGAAGAATTCCTCTTGCGTGCGCGACTTGCCGGAGAAGAACTGGATATCGTCGATCAGCAGCAGGTCGAGTGAGTGGTAGTAGCGCTTGAAGTCGTCGAACGCCTTGCGCTGGTACGCCTTCACCACGTCGGACACGTACTGTTCCGCATGGATGTAGCGGATCCGCGCGCCGGCCTTGTCGAGCAGCAGCTGGTTGCCGATCGCGTGGATCAGGTGGGTCTTGCCGAGGCCGACGCCGCCGTACAGGAACAGCGGGTTGTACGAGATGCCCGGGTTGTCCGCGACCTGGATCGCGGCGGCGCGCGCGAGCTGGTTCGCCTTACCGGTCACGAAGTTGTCGAACGTGAGCACGGGGTTCAGCTTCGAGCGCTCGTACATCGAATCGGCTTCGCCGCCGTTCGCGGGTGCCGCACCGGGGCCCGGACGCCACGTGCGGCGGCCGGCCGCCGCTTCGTGCGCGGGCAGGCTCGGCAGGTCGATGTCGGCGTCGTCGGCGTTCAGGTGATGCGCGGCGGCAGCCGATGGCGTCATCGGCACGTCGGCCGGCGCGCTCGGTGCGGCCGATGCATTCGCGGTCAGATTGGCGGCGATCGCGGCCACCGTGGCGGCCGGGCCGCTCGGTGCGAGCGGCGCACGCGGCGCGGCTGCGCCCGGTGCGGCGCTGGCCGCTGCACTGCGCATGCCTGCCTTCGGATCGAGGACGAACTGGACTTCGATCGGCGCATTCCAGAAATCTCGGGCCAGATCTGAGATCCGTCCCGAAAACTGGCTCTTGACCCAGTCCAGCTTGAAGCGGTTCGGCGCGGCGATGGACAGCGTGTTCGCCGACGCATCGAAGGCCACCGGGGCCAAGGGTTTGATCCACGTCACGTACTGCTGGGGCGTCAGCTCGCGCTCCAGCAGTGCGGAACAGTGTTGCCAGAAATCGTTCATCAAGTAACTGTCGTTTTTTGCGTGCACAGCGCGGCTCGCCGGCGCCCTTGTCGCGGTTGCGCAACAAGGCCCGAAGCGGTCGTGCGAGCGTGCCTCGGACGCCTGCGTCACAGTGTTGGAGGGGCAGGCGCGGGCCGAGGCGGCGTGCGGGATTCTTGGAGATAAGGCGAGATTCTACCGCCAAACGCGGCCACAGCGCGAGTTATCCACAGGCCGGGATTGTGGGTCGCGGGGCCGGATCGGCGCGGGCCGGCACAGGCGAGCGACTCCTAAAGTATTGACCGTCAAGAGAAAAACGGTTTAAATAGCGGGTTCCGCGAAAACCAATCCTGTATTCCCGGCGATTGCGTTCGCCCGAATGCCTCCGGTTAAGGGCACGCGGTCCCCTGAATTTCGACATTCTCGAACAAGTGAGAACATCATGAAACGTACTTACCAACCGTCCGTGACGCGCCGCAAGCGCACCCATGGCTTCCGTGTCCGCATGAAGACGGCAGGTGGCCGCAAGGTCATCAACGCTCGCCGCGCGAAGGGCCGCAAGCGCCTCGCCATCTAAGGCAGGTTGCGCGCTGTGTCCGCCGTCCGCAGTCCTGCGGAAGGTGCCGTCGAGCCGGGTGCGAATCCGTCGCAGACGAAAGCCGCCTTCCCGAAAGCTGCGCGACTTCTGAAAACGGATGAATTTTCATCCGTTTTTCGTTTGCGCCCCTGGCGGCGCTCCGCGCACTTCGTGATCTACGGCAAGCCGACCGGTCAGCCCGCGCGTCTGGGGCTCGTCGTCGGCAAGAAGTATGCGCCGCGTGCAGTAACACGTAACCTCGTGAAGCGGCTGGCGCGCGACGCGTTTCGCCTGCGCCGGACCGAATTCGCCGGTTACGACCTGCTGCTGCGGCAGCACACGCGCTTCGACAAGAAAGCGCTGCCGAGCGCGGCTTCCGCCCCGCTCGCGGCGATGTGCGCGGCCGAGATCCGCGAACTGCTCGACAGGGCAGTCCGGGAAATCGCCCGCCGGGCGTCGAAGCCCGCGTCCGAGTGACGCATCCGTGTCCGGTGCGGCGTTCGCGCCTGCCCGGCCGGTTTTGACGCGGCGTCTTACGGCGCCGCCCAAGGTATGGAAACGGTATTGATCGCCTTGCTGCGCTTCTACAAGGTTGCCGTGAGCCCGATGCTCGGCAACCGTTGCCGTTTTTATCCTTCCTGTTCGGATTACGCGCGCGAGGCAATCCAGTATCATGGCGCCGCGCGCGGCACGTATCTCGCCGTCAGGCGCGTGTGCCGATGCCATCCGTTTTCCGCGGGCGGCATCGACCTCGTCCCGCCGCCCAACTCCGACACTCGCGCTCGCGGCGAAGCCGACGCGCGGTCCCATCGACTCTGAGACAACGCATGGATATCAAACGCACCGTCCTATGGGTGATCTTCTTCATGTCAGCTGTCATGCTGTACGACAACTGGCAGCGCGACCATGGACGCCCGTCGATGTTCTTCCCGAGCGCCACGCAAACGGCCCCCGCGGCTGCGGGCGGTGCATCGGGCACGGGCGCGACGACGACGACCGTAGGTGACGCACCTGCCGCAGCCGCAGGCACCGCACCGTCGACGACGGCACCGGCCGCGCAGGCGCAGCTCGTGAAGTTCTCGACCGACGTGTATGACGGCGAAATCGACACGCGCGGCGGCACGCTCGCGAAGCTGACGCTGAAGAAGCAGGGCGACGGCAAGCAGCCCGACCTGTACATCACGCTGTTCGACCATACGGCCGGCCACACGTATCTCGCGCGCTCGGGCCTGCTCGGCGGCGACTTCCCGAACCACAACGACGTCTACACGCAGGTCAACGCGGGCCCGACGTCGCTGACGGGCGACCAGAACACGCTGAAGCTGTCGTTCGAATCGCCGGTGAAGGGCGGCGTGAAGGTCGTGAAGACCTACACGTTCACGCGCGGCAGCTACGTGATCGGCGTCGACACGAAGATCGACAACGTCGGCACGGCACCGGTCACGCCGACGGTCTACATGGAACTGGTGCGCGACAACACGGCCGTCGAAACGCCGATGTTCTCGCATACGTTCCTCGGGCCGGCGGTCTACACGGACGCGAAGCACTTCCAGAAGATCGACTTCAGCGACCTCGACAAGAACAAGGCGAACTTCGAGAAGTCCTCCGACAACGGCTGGGTCGCGATGGTGCAGCACTACTTCGCGTCGGCCTGGATTCCGCAGCAGGGCGCGAAGCGCGACATCTACGCTGAAAAGATCGATCCGGCGCTGTACCGCGTCGGCGTGAAGCAGCCGGTCGCCGCGATCGCGCCGGGCCAGTCGGCCGACGTGCAGGCGCGCCTGTTCGCCGGTCCGGAAGAAGAGCGCATGCTCGAGGGCGTCGCGCCGGGCCTGGAACTCGTGAAGGACTACGGCTGGGTGACGATCATCGCGAAGCCGCTGTTCTGGCTGCTCGAGAAGATCCACGGCTTCGTCGGCAACTGGGGCTGGGCGATCGTGCTGCTGACGGTGCTGATCAAGGCGGTGTTCTTCCCGCTGTCGGCTGCCAGCTACAAGTCGATGGCGCGCATGAAGGAAATCACGCCGCGCATGCAGGCGCTGCGCGAACGCTTCAAGAGCGATCCGCAGAAGATGAACGCCGCGCTGATGGAGCTGTACAAGACCGAGAAGGTCAATCCGTTCGGCGGCTGCCTGCCGGTCGTGATCCAGATCCCGGTGTTCATCTCGCTGTACTGGGTGCTGCTCGCGTCGGTCGAAATGCGCGGCGCGCCGTGGATTCTGTGGATTCACGACCTGTCGCAGCGCGACCCGTTCTTCATCCTGCCGGTGCTGATGGCCGTCTCGATGTTCGTGCAGACGAGCCTGAACCCGACGCCGCCGGACCCGGTCCAGGCGAAGATGATGAAGTTCATGCCGATCGCGTTCTCGGTGATGTTCTTCTTCTTCCCGGCAGGTCTCGTGCTGTACTACGTCGTGAACAACGTGCTGTCGATCGCGCAGCAGTACTACATCACGCGCAAGCTCGGCGGCGGCAAGAAGGCCTGACGCCCTTGGCACACGCGGGCGGCCAGCCGTCCGCGATGCACGTAAGAAAGCCGCATGGTTTCATCCATGCGGCTTTTTTGTTTCTGTCGCGTGGCGGCGCGGGGGCGTTGACCGCTGCCGTTCAGGCTTTCTTCGCTTCGATTTTCGTGTCGCCGCCGTAGAACTGCTCGATCAGTTCCTGAACGAGGTAACGCTGATGCGGCGGCAACGCCTCGATCTTCGACGCGAGTTCGATCGTCTCGGGTGTTGGCGGATAACGCTCGTCGCGCGGCAGCGGTTGCGGCGTCGTGTGTTCGGTCACGCTCGGCGACGGGCCGTAATGCAGCCAATGCAGTTCGACGCGCAACCAGTCGGCGAGCGTTTCGAGTTTGTCCGGCGTCGGAATCGTGCGGCCCGTCAGCCATTTGTGCGCGGTTTGCGGCGAAACCGGCTGCGCACCGCGGTGACGCAGATTGAACCGGTTCGCGAGTTCCGTCGCGCCGGTGACCTTGTCCGGGCTGCGCCGCAAGGCGAATTTCAGGCGTTCCGAGAACGCTGCTTTTTCTTCGGGTGTCGGCATGGGGGTGATTGTGCAATTCCGCCGACACGTCTCAGACAACCATATAGGCTAAACATAGCCTATACGGACGAATCCCAACCTGCCGTGGACCGTGCGGCGGAATTGGGGCCGCAGTGTCGGACCGTTCGGAAAGGCATACTCGTCCGAAATGGACAGGACGTGATTGTCCGGCATTGATACTCGACTTATCCCCGTCGGGATAAATTCGGGTAAGTTCGACGCCGATCAGGCGTCCGGTGGCGTGCGGGCCGGCAGGCTACAATGCCGGCGTCCCGATGCCCGAACTGTTGTGCGGGCGCACCACTGACGCTCTGTTCACCCGATTCATCCGATTCCCATGCTCGCTACCGATTCCGATCCGATCGTCGCCATTGCCACTGCTGCCGGCCGGGGGGGCATCGGCGTCGTCCGCGTGTCGTTCGGGCGCGGCGGCGAGGCGGCCGCGCTGCCGCTGATCGACGCGTTGTGCGGGCAGCGGCTCGCGCCGCGCCATGCGAGCTATGTGCCGTTCCTCGACGCGCACGGCGCGCCGCTCGACCGCGGAATCGCGCTGTATTTCCCCGCGCCGCATTCGTACACCGGCGAGCACGTGCTCGAGTTGCAGGGGCACGGCGGGCCGATCGTGATGCAGCTGCTGCTGCAGCGTTGCCTCGATGCGGGGCGCGGCTTCGGGTTGCGGCTCGCGGAACCGGGCGAGTTCACGCGGCGCGCGTTTCTGAACGACAAGCTCGACCTCGCGCAGGCCGAGGCGGTGGCCGACCTGATCGAGGCGAGTACTGAAGCGGCGGCGCGCTCGGCCGGGCGCTCGCTCGACGGCGCGTTCTCGCGGCAGATCCACGCGCTCGTCGAGGATGTGATCACGCTGCGGATGCTGGTCGAGGCGACGCTCGATTTCCCGGAAGAGGAAATCGACTTCCTGGAAGCGGCCGATGCGCGCGGCAAGCTCGCGAGGATCCGCGAGCAACTGGCGCACGTGCTCGGTGACGCGCGGCAGGGCGCGCTGCTGCGTGAAGGGTTGTCGGTCGTGCTCGCGGGGCAGCCGAACGTCGGCAAGTCGTCGCTGCTGAATGCGCTCGCCGGCGCGGAGCTGGCGATCGTTACGCCGATCGCGGGCACGACGCGCGACAAGGTCGCGCAGACGATCCAGGTCGAAGGGATTCCGCTGCACATCATCGATACGGCCGGGCTGCGCGAGACGGAGGACGAAGTCGAGCGGATCGGGATTGCGCGCACGTGGAGCGAGATCGAGCGCGCCGACGTCGTGCTGCATCTGCTCGATTCGCGCACGGGGATGACGGCGGACGACGAGACGATCGCGGCACGGTTCCCGGATGGCGTGCCGGTGGTGCGGGTGTTGAACAAGACGGACCTCACCGGCGTGCCGGCGTGCGTCGAGCATCCGGCGGCCGAAGGCGACCTGACCGAGGTGCATCTGTCGGCCAAGCGCGGCGACGGCATCGACATGTTGCGCGCGGAACTGCTGCGGATCGCGGGGTGGCAGGCGGGGGCGGAAGGCGTTTATCTGGCGCGCGAGCGGCACTTGATTGCGCTGCGGGCTGCGCAGGAGCATCTGGCGCAGGCGGCGGATCACGCCGAGCAGCGCGCGCAATCGCTCGATCTGTTTGCGGAGGAACTGCGGCTCGCGCAGGAGCAACTCAATGCGATTACCGGGGAGTTCACTTCGGATGATCTGCTGGGCGTGATTTTCAGCAGGTTTTGTATTGGGAAATAACCTCGCTTCCACCGGGCTCCATCAAGGTCCACTGAAACCCTTGAAACCCGCATGAATACTAGGTTTCTTGCCCATCAAGCTCTGCTGAAGCACACTGAAAGCCGTCTGTTTTTATGTCCAAGTTTATGTCCAAGTAGCGGTTTTGGCCCAGGCCTTCCTCTACTTGGACATACGGAGGAAGAAGATGGCACTCACCGACACCGCCCTTAAGGCACTCAAGCCCAGGGACAAGACCTACACCGTTAGCGACGATCGCGGCCTGTACCTGGAGGTATTTCCAACCGGGGGGATGGTCTGGCGCTACCGCTACCGGCTGAACGGCAAGTACGAAAAGCTCACGCTGGGCAAGTACCCGGCATTGACCCTCAAGAACGCCAGGCTCATGCGCGACGGCGCATCGCAGATGGCGGCCATTGGCGAGTCTCCTGCGCAGAAGAAACAGCGCGCCAAGGTGGCCGGCCCGGAAGACACCACCCTGAGCCAATTCGCCGAGCGTTTTTTCAAGGAGATCCAGCAGCGCGACCGCAAGAACAACACGATGCCGCGCCGCTATCTGGACAAGGACATTCTTCCGCACATCGGCATGAAGCCGGTATGTGAACTCACGGCCGAAGACGTTCGGTCGGTTATCTGGCGCAAGAAGGAGCAGGGTTTCGACGCGGCGGCGGGCCAGGTGCGCGGCCTGCTTAAACGCATGCTGGATTACGCGGTGACATGCGGGCTGATCTCGGCCAATCCAGTCATGGCACTGCCCATGCGGCATATCTACAAAGCTGCCTCGCGTGAACGTGCATTGCCCACCGAGGAAGTCAAGCAGTTCCTCCAAGCTGTACACCTGTCGAACGTCCGCCGTCAGTTCAAGATCAGCCTGCAACTCATCCTGATGACGCTGGTCCGCAAGTCGGAGCTGCTGTTGGCCAAGCAAAAGGACGTGCATCTCGAAGAGGCCGAGTGGCACATCCCCCAGGAGAACTCGAAGACGGGCAAGCCGCACATCGTCTATCTGTCAAAGCAGGCGGTAATGCTGTTCCGCGAACTCTTCGTGCTCGCAGGCACAAGCGAGTGGGCCTTGCCTGGACGTGGCACACAGACGAAGCCGTTCGCCCATAACGCGCTCAACCAGGCGCTAAACGTGTCGCTGCGGGGGCAGGATATTCCAGCGTTCACCATCCACGACCTGCGCCGGACGGCATCCACCTTGCTCCATGAAAAGGGCTGGGCATCCGACGTCGTAGAGAAGGCGCTCAATCACACCATTGGTGGCGTGCGCGGTGTCTACAACCGGGCCGAATACGCGGAACAACGCAAGGCGATGTTGCAAGCATGGTCCGATACCATCGACACGCTTGTACCTTGCGCAAACTTGGTTGTTTCACGGCCGTAGCCAAGGCCTCTTGACCTTTTCGGGTAGGGCTTCTCTCCCTTGAACCCCTTCCCTTGGTCTTTGCATCTGGCCTTTTTCCATCTGCTCCGGAGCTTGCTTCTTGGCACAGGAATGTTGACGCTGCTGTGCCGTTGGACAGCGTTATGTTTTTCGAACCTGTCCCATATACATGGGAACGGCAGATACCTAGGCTTGCTTCCGTGGGCGTCCATGTACGCCCACGGACGTCCTATATCTGCTGAGAGCCCGCTGCCAGCCGTGCCCTGGCGGCAGCAACCGTAGGTGCTCAGCCCACTTGGAGCATCTATGGCAAGCCAAGCATCCAGCATGTCCACCGACGTATCCCTTGAGCGCCAAATCTCGGTCGCGCCGCTCAACCAGATTCAGTTGGGCGACGTGACCCTCAGTATTTCAGCGTTTGACGAATGGCTTGGCGCAATCAGCCATGGCAGCGCGAACTTGAACCGCCTGCGCACCGTCGCTGGGAATTTTCCTGCAGTCCTCAACATCTTGAACCTGGCCGACCTGCTCGGCGATATCGTCACCCTTACGACCCACCCCGAGCCTCATGCCTCTGACTGGTTGAGCGTCAGCCTCAACCTGATCGGCCTGATGCCCGAGCCGGGTACCGCCGCTGCCCGTATGGTGTTGCGGCCCACCCTGTTCTTGGCGCGGCAGGAACTCCTGCAGGGCGGTAATGCGCTGGTGGGCGAGGCGGCACGGCGTACCCTGACCGCCAACCTGAACAACAGTATCGAGGGGGAACTGGATAACCTCGCGCGACAGGTGCAGTTAAGGCTACCCGGTCTGCTAGACGCGGCGGCGGCGTTTGGCGAAAGCCTGCTATTGGACCTTGCCAATGGCCTGGAGGCACTGGCCCGGGCGAAGCCTTCTGCGCCGGCTACCCTGGGGGCCAGCGCATCGGCAACGACCGAACTGCGCGATCCAGCCGCTGCGTTTTCCAACCTCTACGACGCAGCCTATCAATTCCTTCGCAGCAACGCGGCTGCCCGTCCCCCTCTCGAACAGAGTTCGCCCCTTGAGTCGCCGGCGCTGGTCAGCACCAACGCCCAGGCATTGCGCCAGTTCGCCGCATTATTGGGCAAGCAGGTGCGGCAACAAGGCAAGGCCACGCAGGCAGGCTGCGTGGGGTGGGTTGCAGCAGGATTGGTCCGCTCGCTTGATGCCCGGACAGCGGGCGCCGGGCAGAGTGCCAGCATCAAGCCAGACGCGACCAGCATCGCTGGGCGCCAGGTCCCCGGCGAGTCCCTTGATGTACGGGTCAAGGAGCGGCCCGCGGAGCAAGATCCCAGTATGTGCAAGAACGGCGCACCGTCGGGTAGCGGCAGCAGCATCAGCTTTGCCACGGGCACCGAAACCCTCTCGCACACCGACTTCGCCCTGCCGGGCCCGTTCCCCCTTACCTGGACGCGCACCTACCGCTCCAACTTGGGAGCCTACGATGCGGGTGAACAGGGCGCGCGCTGGATCACGCCGTACACCACACGCTTCGACGTGCAAGGCGACGGCCTGCGCTATCACGGCGCCGACGGCCGCAGCCATGACTACCCGTTACCCAAGGTCGGGCAGTTCCATGAGGATCGCATCGAAGACCTCCTCCTCGTGCGCGCAAGCGACCACCAGCTCGTCCTGTGCCGCGGCTACGAGCAACGCGAAACCTACCAGCGCCACGGCGAGCGTTTCCTGCTCGTGCAGATCGAGCTGCGCGGCGGCGCTGGCCTGCTGCTCGGCTACGACCACCGCGTGGGCGAGCGCGTGGTGCTCTCCGACCTCGTCACCTACCAGGACGACCCGAGCCAGCCGCATACCCACCTGGGCACCAACGTGGACGCGCATGGACGCATCATCGGCCTGTGGCTGATGGGCGAGGACGAGCCCCTGCGACGCCTGAGCCTGTATCGCTACGACGAGGCTGGCGACCTCACCTTGGCCCAGGACGAGAACGCCGAGGTCTGGACCTACCAGTACCAGCGCCACCTGATCACCCGCTACACCGACCGTACCGGCCGGGGTATGAACCTCGCCTGGCAGGGCGAAGGCCCCGATGCCCGCGCCGTGCACGAATGGGCCGACGACGGCAGCTTTGCGATGCGTCTGGCGTGGGACGAAAACATCCGCCTCACCTACGTCACTGATGCCCACGGGCAGGAAACAAGGCATTACTACGATAGGCTCGGCTACACCTACCGCATCATCCATCCGGACAAACGTTCCGAGTGGTTCCACCGCGACGACGCCAAGAACATCGTCCACCACATCCGTCCCGACGGCAGCGACGATCGCTACGCCTACGACGAGAACGGCAACCTGCTGGAGCACATCCGCGCGGACGGTACCACCGTGCACTACGCGTGGGACACGAAAGACCAGCTCATCAAGATCAGCGACGCCGAGGGCGGCCTCTGGCTGCGCGATTACGACACGCGCGGCCGGCTCACGGAGGCCATCGACCCGCTGGGCAACAAGACCGAGTACGCGTACAACCTGATGGGCTTGCCCATCGGTATCACCGACGCTAACGGCAAGACCAAGCAACTCGAGTACAACGCCAACGGCCAGCTTACCCGCTACGTCGACTGCTCCGCCAAGGCCAGCGCATGGACCTACGACGAACGCGGCCAGCTCGTGCAGTTCACCGACGCGGCGGGACAGGTCACCCGCTACCGTTACGACGCGGGCCAGCTTGCCGCTATCCGCCACCCGGACAACAGCGAAGAACACTTCGAGCGCGATGCCGGAGGGCGCCTGCTGACCCACATCGACGCGCTGGGGCGGCGCACCGAATGGGACTACACCGAGGCCGGGCTGCTCGCCAGCCGAGTGGACGCGGCCGGCCAGCGCCTGGGCTACCAGTGGGACAAGCTCGGCCAACTCACCGCGTTGCGCAACGAAAACGGCCGCGATGCCGAGTTCCACTACGACCCGGTGGGTCGCCTGCTCGCCGAAACCGGCTTCGACGGCGCGACCACCCGCTACGAGTACGAGGAAGAAACCGGCAAGCTGGCACGCGCCGTGGACGGGCAGCGCATCACGGCCTACACCTTCGACGCCATGGGCCGCCTTGCCGAGCGGCGCGCGGCGCTGCAAACCGGCGATGCCGAACCTAGCGAGCGGGACTGGCAGGTGGAACGCTTCGCGTATGACCTCAACGGCAACCTCGCGCTGGCGACCAACGCCGACAGCCGCCTGCAATGGTTCCACGACGTAGCCGGCAACCTGGTGCGCGAGCACCAGCATTACCGCAGCCTGGGCAAGCCGCTGGTGGCGGTATGGCAGCACGAATACGACGCGCTCAATCAGCGCACCGCCACTGTGCGCCCGGACGGGCACCGCGTAAGCTGGCTCACCTACGGCAGCGGCCACCTGCTGGCCCTGCAACTGGACGAGCGCGAACTGGTCAGCTACGAGCGCGACGACCTGCACCGAGAAGTCCTCCGCACCCAGGGCAACCGCCTGCTACAGACGCAGCAGTGGGACGCGCTGGGCCGTCTCAGCGAACAGGTGCTCGCTCACGAGGCCAAAGGGCCGGCCGCGCAGACTGCTGGCGGCGGCCGCTTGCTGGTGCGCCGCTACCGCTACGATGCCAGCGGCCAGCTCACCGACATCAACGACACGCGGCGCGGCCAGCTTGCCTACCGCTACGATCCGGTGGGTCGGCTGCTGGAAGCACAGAGCCGCCTCGGCCACGAACCCTTCGCGTTCGATCCGGCCAGCAACTTGATCGACCCCGAGGCCGAAAGGGAAACACAGCGCCAGCACATGCCGCGTCCGAAGGCGCTGGACAACCTGCTCAAGCAGTACGCCGGCACCCACTACCAGTACGACGCGCGGGGCAACCTGAGCAAGCGCTGGCACCAGGGCAAGGAGAGCCGCTACACCTGGGACCTGTTCGACCGCCTGACGCACTACGAAGACGAGCGACTGCAGGCGGACTACAGCTACGATGCCCTCGGCCGGCGCCTGACAAAGCACAGCAAGGCCCACTACGAGGAACGCCGCGAGGCCGGGCCGCACTGGAACCGCGGCGAGCGCGTCAAGCGCAACCGCGAACTGCAATGCGGCTTCACGCTGTACGGCTGGGATGGCGATACGCTGGCGTGGGAGAGCAAGATCGCCGACGAAGACGGCTTCGGTGCGCGCACCACGCATTACGTCTACGAGCCGGGCAGTTTCGTGCCGGTGGCGCAGGCGGTGCGACAGGATGCCATCGAACTGCCCGACCAGCCTGAGTACGGCGACTACTACCGGCAGGACGAAGACCCGCTGTGGCTATCGCCGCCGCCCGCGCCGGCCATCGACAGTCTGGCGTGGTACCAGTGCGACCATCTGGGCACGCCGCAGGAGTTGACGGACGAGCATAGCGAGATTGCGTGGAGCGCGGAGTATCGTGCTTGGGGCGCAGTCAAGGAAGTGATCCGCAAGGCCTCCGGTGGGCGCGTGGAATTGCGTAACCCGATCCGGTTCCAGGGGCAGTACCATGACCATGAGACGGGGCTGCACTACAACCGGCATCGGTACTACGATCCGCATGGTGCTCGCTATATAACTAAAGACCTGCTTGGTTTCGCTGGTGGCCTTAATCTTTATCTTTACGCGGGCGGGAATCCGCTAACTTCACTCGATCCACTGGGGCTGGATACGGTTGTTATTCATGGTCGAGGCATATTAAGCAATCCGTTTGGCCACGTTGCAATCGGATTTTCGGGGCAGGGGGTCTATAGCTATGGCACGGGTACACCACTCGGGGGGAGTGTGACTGATTATCTTGAGAAGCAAGCCAAGTATCGAGATACGACCGTATACACGATCAAAACCACGCCACAGCAAGAGGCTGAAATGTTAGAAAAGATTCAAGAGTACAGAAATACTCCTCTGCCGGATCCAACGAAAAGTCCAAGTGCGGCTGCGCGGGACACATGTGCAACGCGAACTCAGAACGCCCTTGAAGCCGGTGGAGTTAAATCCGTTTTCGTTCCATTGACAAGTCCTTTCCCAATAGATACGGGTGTCATCGCTCAAAGAAATGCCGCGACCATAATTGACATTCCAAAAGGCGGGAAAATTCCAGAAATCTTCTCGGTTTTTAACAGGCCGTGAGGTTGATGTGATTAAAAAGTATTGGGTGTTTATAGCGGCTATTCTTTGCGGATGCGATGGAGGGGCCATGAAAAATGAAGCCATCAACAAGCGTGAATACTCTGTGCTCCAGTCGATTGAATATCAATATAGAAATAAGGAAAACGAAAATCCTTATTTTGTTTTGCGTAAAGCCCTTGAGACGGATTTGACGGTAATTGGGTTTCCGATAAAAGGCAAAACCAAGGGATATGCGGTAATGCTGGCAAATGCGAAAGGAATGCCTGAAGTAAAAATACTTCCTGATTCAGATTTTGTTGTTACTGAAAAATCATTGGCCGCAGTAAAGGCAGAAACGGATATATCTAGCGCACTTGACAGCGAGCTAGCCTCCAGAGTGACTCACTGATTGCGTTTCTATATCTTCGCATATCGGGCTATTCAGATGATTCCATGCTTGGTGCCACATCTATGGCGGACTATTCCCGCTAACGCGATGACACCATGACGACGACTATTGACGAACTACGGTTTCGTATAAACGCTTTGCGAGCAAAATCTAGGCGAAAAGAGGTCGCAGAGATTGCGTTCGCACTAGAGTACCTGTCTTTAACGGTTTCCCCCCTGCCCGGGAATATATTTTCACTGTATCTGGAGGTATTTTCGGATCCTCTGATTTTCTCCAGAAAAGGTATAGAGGGGTTCATTTCTGGAATTTACAACGACTTTGAGAAGCTCTCCATTGATCAAAAAGGCATCCTGTTGGAAGCCTTGGTTAATAACTCAAAAGGTTATGATGATGAGAAGTTGCGCTTCTCTGTTGGGGATATGATCGCTCGAAAGTACTCTGTCCAAGTTGCACTGGACGCTTTCCGCCGAATGTGGGCCTCGGGTGAGAAAAACTCCCGATTCATTGCTCAATTCGGCGCAGATGTTCTATCCCTTTCTCTGCCCAAAGATGGGGAAGATCGTAATGAACTGCGCAAGTTCGAACGCGAGATCGATTTGAAAGAGAAATGATCATCGCCCTAAGTACACCGCCGTAATCTGCGTCCTCCCGTGCCCCAGCTCGCGGCTGATCGCCTGCCGCGCCTGCGCATCCAAGGCGCGCTGCGCCGGCGTCAGCGACCGCGCCGAAGGACCGCCAGCGGCCGGCGCTTTCCAGCTCGTCAACGCTTCGTAACGATTCTGCGCGTAACGATGCCGCAGACCGTGCATGTTGCTCAGGCCCGCCGCTTTGCACTGCCCGTCGTAGGTGTGGCGCTGCCCGATATAGCTTTTATGCGCCGGGATCAGCGAGCCTGCGCCGGCCAGTTGGTGCGTCAGGTCGAGTACGCGCCGCTGCTCGGCCGTCGTGATCGGCACGGTCCGTTCGCGCCCGCCCTTGGTCCAACTGCCCTTGAGCGCGATGTGGTCGCCCCGGTCGGCATAGCCGGGCTGGAACTTGATGGACTCTTCGCGCCGCAGCCCGAAAGCCTGCTGCAATTGCAGGCTCATCCGCACATGCGCATCGCGCACGCTGTCGAGTGCATCCCCCAACGCCTTTGACTTATCGGCATTGGTCACATGCTGCCGCTCAGGGATGCCGAGGCGGGCGTTGTCGGCGGGAAGGATGCCGGCCTTGCCTACCTTCTCGGCCCACCAGCGCAGATGCGACATGCGGTTTTTCACGGTGCCGGCCGACAAGCCTTCGGCCTGCCAGCGCTCGACCAGCGCCTGCACATGCTTGCCCTTGAGCGAGTTCGGCGACATCCGCCGAAAACCCGCCTCGCCCAACTGGCGAGCTACCAGCGTCAGCCCGCGCAGCCGGTCGGCCTGGGTGGTGTGGCTGCCATCCTTGTTGCGCCGGCAAAGCTGCCGCAGCCCGTAGGTCAAATCATCCATGGCGCACCTCCTGGGTGTTGCGTCTTGTCTTGCTTTCTGAGATCGAATCGGTAAGTGAAATTGCCGGCTCGCTAGGCGAGGCTCCCGAAGGACGAGGGCATGGTGCTCAGAACACCGGTTTTGCCTCGAAATGAGGCGTCTGCCGTACTCCCTGGAGGGAGATGGGGCAGAGGGTCAGCGAAAGACCAAACAAGCCAGTGGCGGGGATGAAAACCTCCTTTGAGTGAGTGGGATGGGTAGAGCCGGTCGCGAGCGTTGCGCTCAAAACGTGGCCGCAGGAATAGCGCGCCGTGGGCGCAGGATTGACGAGAACAGCCGGAGAAAAATGGCTCTGCCCCGTGGGTAGGAGCGGCATGCGGGGGAGCCTGGGCATGCCTGGGGATGGTTCCGCCCTGGTCAGGGAGACGCTTGCAGGAACCTGCGTCTTTGGGGTTGCCGATGAACAAAGCCCATCGGTCTTGGCGTACTGCAGGGCCAGTGTAGGAGGGCCTCGTCACGCATGCCGCAAACAATAGGAACGCGCGCAAACCCATATTTCGCGCGGGTTCCGTGGGGCCGTCACTGCGGTGTGCAGTGACGGCCCCATCGCGTTGCTAGGGTGCCGTGCAAGAAACCAAAGGCGCTGCGGCAGCACCGCGCATAGGGGCTGCTGGGCCAGTCGTGTGCGTGCCTGCTGACGCCGCCCCTACGGGGCTTGTCGGCTACCCGCCCTGGGCGCGCAATGGGTTCCCCATTGCACACCCAGCACGGGCAGCGTGATTTGTGCAGCGGCTTGCCTGGGAGGTGCTGGACGTCGCGCAGTGGGGGGCAATGGCGGGCGCACAGGCCGCAGCGGAACGCAGCCGCAGGCGAGCACCGAACGGGCGAGCACCCGGCGCAGCGCACCATTGATGCCCACGCAGCGACCCAAGCCTCACGGCGGGGTGCAGGGAGGCTTTACCCCCTGCACCCTTGCCCTTCGGCAAGAACGGAGTTCCAAGAGGCGGCACCTCTTGGTCAAGGCCGCAGGCCGCGAAACTGGGCCAGCGGCTTACGCGGAGTTTGGCCGCATGTGGACACCCTGCAGGAACCGCTCGGCCACAAGGTCACCGGCCCGTTCCGGGAGCCCCAAGAGCCTGCGAGCCCGGGCAAGCTGTGCCTGCGCCACCTCGGGCGCCGCAGGCTTATGCGCAGGTGTCGGCGGTGCAGGCGGCGCAGCCGGGGTTACCTTGTGGACAGGCGCATTAGCGGGGTCCGTGCTGGCGGGTTTCCTCGCCGCCCACAAGCGGAATTCCCCTGCCAACACACGCCGCACCAGGCCGAACAGATAGGCCACGGCATTGCGCACAGCCCCCTGCCGAACGCGCGCCTCCAACTCGTCCAGCACATCTTGCTGGTGCTCACCTGGCAGACGCCGCAAGGCCATCTCCACATCGCGGTGCTGGTCCGGTGCCATCTTGTCCAGGCATGGTGGCAACCGCAGAGCGAACGCCGATTTTGGTGGGTCGCTTTCTTGCGCGCTCGCGCGGAACGTACGTACTTCTTTTAAAGAATACTTATACGTACGTACTGGCGAATCAGCTTTCGATGTGGTCGAACCCGCGTTGTCGTGGGCGACTGGCAAAGGTGCTTTCCCCTTTGGCGGCGGAGACGGAGGCGGGTTGCTGGGGTTGTCATCGTCCGCCAGCCCGGCCCGTGCGCGGGCCAAGGCAATCTGCTGGCGAAGAGTCGCGGGCAAGTCCCGGTCCGCTGCCAGTTCATTCAAGACGCCGATCGCCACCGAGCGCACGACGTGGTTGGGATGCGCGACCGAGCGTTCCAGCAACTCGATGTACTCGGGGTCCGAGGCACACACCTCCGGGCAGGATTGCGGAGTGTCATGCACGGCGTAGAGCGTGTTCTGCACCTGGCCGGTGAGTGGGTCACGGCGATGCCCCGCCAGATGCACCCAACGCGTCATGCGCAGCACGCAGACAGTGCGCGAGGCTGTCTCGTACGCTGCCCTCTGATTGCCTGCCTTGCAGGCCAGGAACGGGCGCATCTGTTCGTAGTTGGGCAGCGCGCTGGTGCCGTCTTCACCCACGCGGGCGCGGAAGACCATCCAGGCATTGCGCTCCAGCGGCGTCAGCCGCTCATCGAGCAGCAAGCCCAGAGGGACGCTGACATTGCCGGGCGAGCGGGGGTTGGTCGAGGCGCGCGAATCATTGGACGAGGGGTTGGTTTGGTCGAACATGTTCGGTCTCCATACGGTCCTGGCGAGGTAGCCAGATGGGCCATATGTCAGCCGAAGCCTGCCTTCGTGTCGTCGAACAATCCGGCATGCGCCAGTTCCTATTTACGGGCGAACAAGGGCGTGAAAAAAGTGGGCTTCGAGGCTAGAATCAAGCACGTCTGGCTTCCATGAGAGACAGGGCCTGTCTCTTGGCCGGCGTTGACCGACGATTGGCAGCGGAAGATATCCACAGAACCCGCTTCCGCGTGGCATCTAGTGTCTCCACTGTTATCCACAATCGGCCAAGAAGCGCTAGAACATGAACGTATGTCCAAGTTTATGTCCAAGCACCTAAAGTGAAATCCAAAAAACGCTTTAGATTCAAATGGGTAGACAGCTTTCTCTTGCTTCTGTATTGGCAAGTAGGCGGGCATTTCAACGGAACACCGGCGCTTCGAATTCCCGTCCCCAGCGATCCGGATCAATGGACTGATCCGGACTGCGTCGTCGCGACAGCCGGGGTGCAATGCATCAATCCCAATGCCGATGATGATGGTGGTAATACCCGCCATCACCGTAATACCCATACCCGCCACCATCCGGCACCACGATGCAGCCGCTCAACAGCACGGCGACACCGGCAATCAGCAAAAGGGTTTTCTTCATCACGCTCACCTGCTCGGATTCGACATGAACCCAGCATAGCGAGCGCCTTCAACACCGGCTGTAAGCGATCGTTTCCCTGTGCGGCAATCCGTAACGGCGGATTATTCCGGTCACAATGACCGTAACAAATCCCCAATCCGCAGACGTTTTCACGCCGCCACGACGCGGTTTCTCCCCGCATCCTTCGCACGATACAGCGCGGCATCGGCGGCTTCGATCAACGCATCGGGCGTCGACAGGTCGTCGGCCGACACGGTCGCGCAGCCGACGCTGACGCTCACGCGCCCGGCCGGCGACCCGGGCATCGCGAGATCGATCCGCAGCACCGCTTCGCGCGCTTCCTCGGCAACGACCCGTGCCCCGCGCGCACCGGTGTTCGGCAGCACGATGGCAAACTCCTCGCCGCCGTAGCGCGCGACGATATCGGCCGGCCGCCGCACCGCGCCGGCCAGCGCATTCGCGACCGCGATCAGGCACGCATCGCCCTTCACGTGACCGAACGCGTCGTTGTACGCCTTGAAGTGATCGACGTCGACCATCAGCAGCGACAGCGGCTCGCCTTGCCGCCGCGCCTGCAGGAACAACGTGTGGAAGTGATCGTTGAAGTGGCTGCGATTGAACGCGCCGGTCAGCCCGTCGCGCGCGGACGAACGAACCAGCGTCGCGTGCGCCTCGAACAGCTGCTGATACAGCTTCGTCACTTCCCAGGCGAGCACGCACACCAGCACGCCCGGCGTGAACATGCTGAACACGCGTGCGAGATACCAGCCGACCGTGAAGCGGCTCGTGGTCAGCAGGTTCAGCGTCGTATCGGTGAGGCAGGCGAGCACCGCGATCGCGAGCCACAGGTCGAGCGTCGTGCGCAGTCGGCCGGAAGCCAGCACGGCGACGAGCGCGAGCGCATTGAGCAGCCACACGACCAGCGCGATCCCGTCGACGGGCAGCGCGGCTGCATCGCCCGGCGGATGGAACGCGGGCGGCAGGGCGACGTTCAGCGCGAGCACGCACAGCAGCGCGGCCGCGACGGCCGGGCCGCCGACCAGCGCGAAGGTCCACAGGCGCGTCTGCGCCGCGCCGACCGGCGCATGCGTGAGCCGCTCGCGCGCGAGCAGCGCGGCCATCACGAAGCACGGAAAGCCGGCGTGCCAGAAGACCCACATCCACGCGGCGCTTTGCGGACGCGCGCCGAGCAGGCCTTGCGGCGCGAACACGCCGGGGAAGGTGAGCAGCTGCAGCGCGACGGCGAGTGCGGTGAACGCATAGGCGCCGCCGAGCGCACCGAGCACGGGCTGGCGCGTGACGGTGAACTGCGCGCCGAGGAAGAAGGCGGCGATGCTCGCGGTGGTGAACACGGTCAGCGCGCACATCGGCATGAACGGCTCGACGGCCGGCAGCGTGACGTTTGCGTGCGGCACGGCGATCGCCAGCGCGAGCATGATGACGAGTGCCGTGAGCGCGCCGAACCAAAGCTGACGACGCGTCGTATGCTGGATCAGGATGCCTTCCATGGATTCCCCCGGGCACTCGTGCGGTCACGCCCGGTCTTGGCGCCGGGCAGCATGCATCCGGCCGCAGCGCAACCGGTGCGGCCCGATCCTATCGCGTTATTGGCGTGCGCTCAAATACCGAGGCCGGGGCCGAAGTTGCCTGCGACCCAGCGCGTGACGGCATCGACGTCCGCGTAGTCCTGTTCGGGCAGGCCGTCGAGCATCGACAGCACTTCGTTACTGGCGCCGGCGTCGCGTGCGGCGTCGACGATCGCATCCTTGTTGGCCGGGTAACGGACGGCCGCCAGCACGTCGGCAATCTGCAGGTCGATCGCTTCGCCGGGGATATCGTGCGGAGGGAGAGCGGGTTTGTCGTTCACGGCGGCGGCTCGCTGGTTGGACGGGATTCGGTTCGACGCGGTTCGTGGCGGAAAGCGGTTGCACCGTTTGCACCGTGTGCAGCGCCCCGCCCGCGCGGGTGCGCTGCGGGGATGGCGATCGGCTCAGTGTCCGCGCCGCACCCGGCGCCACGGATGTTTCCAGTCGATATGCGGTGCATTTTCGTCGCGCGGATGCTGGCGCCGATGTTCCTGCCACAGTTCGTCGGAGAACAGCGCAGCCACGATCATGAGTGGCAGCACGAGGAAGATGCCGAGTATGACTTGCTCGATCACGATAGCCTCCTTGCGGTGGCAGGAACCCTTGTGTCCATTCTAGGCTCTGACCTTCGCCCGCGGTCAACTTCTTACAGCGCGGAACGCGCCCCGTTCGCGGCGCCGCCGCACGGGTGTTTCATGCGCGCGCGGGCATCAAAAAGGACACGAACATGCAACTCCAGAACGACAAGCACACGCTTGCACTACGGCCGCTGGAGCGCCAGGACCTGCGCTTCGTTCACGAGCTGAACAACGACGCGAAGATCATGCGCTACTGGTTCGAGGAGCCGTACGAAACCTTCTCCGAGCTGTCGCAACTGTATGACCGTCACGTGCACGACCAGCGCGAGCGCCGCTTCGTCGCGGTCGATCCGCAGGACGAGCTGGTCGGCCTCGTCGAGCTGATTGAGCTCGACTACATTCACCGTCGCGGCGAATTCCAGATCATCATCGCGCCCCAATGCCAGGGGCGCGGCTATGCGGGGCAGGCGACGCGCCTCGCGATCGAATATGCGTTCAAGGTGCTGAACATGCGCAAGCTGTACCTGATCGTCGACACGTCGAATGCGGCGGCCATCCACGTGTACGAGAAATGCGGATTCCAGCACGAGGCGGAATTGAAGGAAGAATTTTTCGGAAACGGCGCGTATCACAACGCTTATCGCATGTGCATTTTCCAGCGCGATTATTTCGAGCGTCCGCAAGCGATCTAAATAAGGTGGGGTAAAAATACTGGCGAACGCCCGCTGCGGCTCCGCTGCAGCGGGCGCCAAGCCTGCCCGGAAAAATACGGGTAAATACGAGTGCGCTTATACCTGGCATTTTTCTTGTATCAGGTAAATCCGGTGCCGCACTGCGGTAAATTCAGATCATTTCGGATGACTTTATGTGCAACGCATCAAAACGGTCCCGCTATTGAAATGAATTATCCAAACCGTTCAGCCGATGGACTGTAGTTTCTCCGAAAGGCTTGCCGGATGAGGCTTTGCTTCCGGCGGCGCGGGCGAATCCGCCGGACGGCAGACGCCGCAGCAAGTGAAAAACCGGGCGCGCGCAGGGTGCGACAATTCGCCGCTATTGCGATCGCACAACAAATGTGCTTGATATCGCTTGCCGGTCTTCTAAAGTGAAAAACGCGGGTTCACGATCACCTTTAAACACATAGCTAACCGAGCCTGGTGCCCGCAAGCCTGGAGACAGAACATGATGAAGCGTACCGGTGTCCTTTTTGCCCTCGTCGGCGCATTTTCCGTGGTGTCGATCGCCCAGGCGGGCGGCGATGCGGCTGTCCAGCCGAAGCAGGAAATCCAGCTGACGAAGAATGCGTGGGGCTGTCTGTCGAAAGACAATCTGGACTCCGTACTGAGTCACGAACGTGACGGCAAGTCGCAGGCGAAGCAGCAGTACTTCGACGACTACCGTTGCCTGTCGGTGCCGGAAGGCCAGCGCTTCCGCGTGGTGTCGGTCGATCAGGGCGACGTCCAGTTCGTCAGCGCCGACAACAGCGACCAGCAGGGCCTCTGGACCGATTCGCGCTTCGTCAAGCAGTAACCCGCACGCGCACCTCTCGCCCCCGCGCGCCTGCCGCAACCGCCGGCGGCGCGACCCGAACGCGGCCCGGCCGATGCCGGGCCGTCGTGCTGTGGCGCGCCCGTCACGCGCCGGGCGGCGCGCATTCGGTATCATCACGGCCCGACCGAACCGAATGCCCGCCCGGGCCGTATCCGCATGGCGCTGAAATCCACGATCTACAAAGCCGAGCTGCAAATCGCCGACATGGATCGGCACTACTACGCCGATCACGCGCTGACGGTCGCCCGTCACCCGTCCGAAACCGACGACCGGATGATGGTGCGCATCGTCGCGTTCGCGCTGTTCGCGCACGAGCGTCTCGAATTCTGCAAGGGGCTGTCGGACGTCGACGAGCCCGATCTGTGGCAGAAGGACCTGACGGGGGCGATCGACGTATGGATCGAGGCCGGCCAGCCCGACGAACGGCGCATCTCGAAGGCGGCCGGCCGCGCCGGGCAGGTCACGGTGATCGCGTACGGCGGCAAGACCTCGGATATCTGGTGGCAGGGCGTGCGCAGCAAGGTGGAGCGGCTGCGCAACGTGCAGGTGCTGTCGCTGGCCGATGGCGTCGCGGCCGCGCTCGGGCGTCTCGCCGAGCGCACGATGCGCCTGCAGTGCACGGTGCAGGACGGCGCCGCCTGGATCTCGAGCGCCGACCACGATCCGGTGGCGGTCGAATGGACGGTGCTGAAGCCGTTCGCCGACGCTTGACCGCCGGCGCGCCGCTCAGCCGAACGCGGCGGGCGGCCCCTTGAATTCCAGCATGTTCCCTTCGGGATCGAACAGATAGATCGACGGCCCGTAGCCGCCGGCGCCGTAGCGATCGGCGGGGGCGCCGGGGCGCGCGCCATGCGCGGCGAAATGCTCGATCAGCGCGTCGGCGTCGAACGGCTCGACGCGCAGGCACAGATGGTCGAGGTTGCGGCCGGTGCCGGGCGGGCCGCTGTCGGGACGATCGATCGGGCCGCCGACCGCCAGCAGGTCGATCAGCGCGTCGCCGGCGCGCAACTGCACGAGGCCCAGGTCGGGCTGTTCCTTCTCCACGTGGCAGCCGACGGCATCGCAGTAAAAGCGCGTCATCGCAGCCATGTCGGTCACGCGCAGCACGACGTGATCGATCGCGCGGATGGTCGGTTTCATGAGCGGGGCACTCCTTCGGATGGCGTGCACCGAGTGTAGACCGCGCCGGCTAAGGATGCCGCAATGCTGCACGATCGACGGACGAAAAAAAGCCCGTTCACGCAGAGCGGAACGGGCTTAATCCATATCAGGAGGAGACATGGAGGAGACAGTTCCAACTATACACACGGCGATGGTGCGTTGCAATATTCCGAGTGTAAAAAATGGTCAGGACGGCGATTGGTCGCAGCCGCACTGCAGCAAAAGGGTGACGCGCCGATGACGAAAGCGGTGCCGGAGCAGCGCTTTGCGCGGTGTTTCGTCCGATTGATCGATTGCGATGTGCCCCCGGTTTCGCCGGTGCGAATCACAGAGCAAGATTCAGGGCGCGACGGCCCATGCCGATGTCTAGAGTAGGCACCATCTACACTAGAGAGTGCGAGGTTCAGATGAAAACCGCCTATCCGACCGACGATGCCCGCTGGGGCGCCGTGACCGCCCGCGACCCGCATGCGGACGGCGCGTTCTTCTACGCCGTGCGCACGACCGGTGTGTTCTGCCGCCCGAGCTGCGCGTCGCGGCTGCCGCGGCGCGAGCATGTGTCCTTCTTTGCCAGTCCGGCCGACGCGCGCGCGGCCGGTTTTCGTCCGTGCAAGCGCTGCCAGCCGGAAGGGCTGCCGCGCGAGCTCGAGATCGTCAATCGTGCCTGCGCGGTGCTCGACGCGCATGCGGAGCGGCTCACGCTGCAGCAACTGAGCGACGCCGTGCACGTAAGCCCGTTCCACCTGCAGCGGCTGTTCAAGCGCGTGGTCGGCGTGTCGCCGCGGCAGTACCAGGCCGCGCAGCGCGGCGCCGCCTTGCGCGAGGCGCTGCAAAGCGGGCAGCCGGTCACGCAGGCGGCCGTCGACGCGGGTTTCAACTCGCCGTCGCGGCTCTACGCATCGGTGCCGCGCGAACTGGGGATGGCGCCGTCCGCGTTCCGTCGCCAGGGCGCCGGCCTGCGGATCGACTACGCGACCGCGTCGACGCCGCTCGGCACGGTGCTCGTCGCCGCGACCGAACAGGGCATCTGCCGGATCGCGTTCGGCGACGAGCCTGCATCGCTCGTCGGCGAACTGACGGATGCGTTCGCGCGTGCCGAGCTGGTCGAATCGCCTTCGCGGCTCGCGCCGTTCGTCGCGCAGATCCGCGCCTACCTCGACGGCACGCGGCACGCGTTCGACCTGCCGCTCGACATCGCGCCGACCGCGTTCCAGCAGCGCGTCTGGGAAGCGTTGACGCACATCCCGTACGGCGAAACGCGCAGCTACTCGGAGATCGCCGAGGCACTGGGCGCGCCGCGTGCGGTGCGGGCCGTCGCATCGGCCTGCGCGTCGAACCCGGTCGCGCTCGCGATCCCGTGCCACCGTGTCGTGCAGAAGGGCGGCGCGCTCGCCGGATATCGCTGGGGCGTGCGCCGCAAGGCGACGCTGCTCGCGTCCGAGGCGCGCCATGCGCACGACGATGAAACCGAAGCCGTTGCGGAGGGCAACGCAGTTTGAGCATCGAAAAAAACACGATTACGTCGATCGCGGATGGCGGCCAGGTGCCGCCGTCCGCGCAGATGGAACTGCGCTTCAAGGCGCCGTACGACTGGGCGCGCGTGCTGCGCTTCTTCAGCGGACGGGCGATTCCGGGCGTCGAACAGGTCGTCGACGGCGTGTATCGCCGCATCGTCGACCTGCACGGCGACGCGGGCCGGCTCACCGTCACGAAGCATCCGCGCAGGCATTGCCTGATCGCGACGGTCGACGGGGCGGCCGCGCGGCATGTCGACGATGCATTCGCGCGCCGCGTCGCGTCGATGTTCGACCTCGGCGCCGATCCGGCCGCGATCGGGAGCGGGCTTGCACGCGATCCGTGGTTCGCGCCACTCGTCGATGCAGCCCCGGGGCTGCGCGTGCCGGGCGCATGGTCGGGATTCGAGCTCGCGGTGCGCGCGATCGTCGGCCAGCAGGTGAGCGTGAAGGCGGCGACGACGATCGTCGGCCGGCTCGTCCAGCGGGCCGGCGAGCGCGTCGCGCACGACGACGGCATGGCGGCGTCGGACGGCGTGCCCGCCTGGCGTTTCCCGACGCCGGACGCGCTCGCAGCCTGCGATCTGGAGAAGATCGGAATGCCCGGCAAGCGGGCCGCGGCGCTGACGGGCGTGGCGCGCGCGGTGGCGGCCGGCCACGCGCCGCTCGATCCCGCCCAGGCCGATCTCGCGACGCTGCGGAGCGCCTGGCTCGACCTGCCCGGCATCGGCCCGTGGACCGTCGAATACATCGCGATGCGTGCGTGGCGCGACCCGGACGCATGGCCGGCGTCCGATCTCGTGCTGATGCAGTCGATCACCGCGCGCGATCCGTCGCTCGACCGGCTCACGAGCCAGAAGCGCCGCACCGAAGGCTGGCGGCCGTGGCGCGCGTATGCGGCGCTGCATCTGTGGAACGACGTGGCCGACCGGGCCGGCGGCGCGCGCGGCGGATGACGGTCGCCGCGGCCGGCCGGCGGGTGCGCGGGGCAGGGCCGCGCTGCGACCCGCAAACGGCGCCGGGCCGGCAGCGATCGGTCGGTGGTGCTCACGGTTGCGACGCTTGACGGCGATCACCCCGTTCCGGCGGCCGTCATCCCCCGGCGTGCGGACGGCTCGAGCGTGACGGCGACGCATCGCGGGTTCGGCTGCGCGGGTTGCACCTGGCGGCGCCGTGGCGTGCACGGCTCATGTTACTTCCGACGAATTTCGCGTGATCGTCGCGTCCGGCGGTGCCGACGGACGGTCCGCCGCGCGCGCGGCGATCGTCGTCATCGGCCCGCCCGGCGGCCCGCCGCGGCGGGCGCGCACCACCCGGAGTCACCTCAAGCGCGCGTGACGGCGAGATGTTAAAGTGCCCGCTACCAACGAAGCGACCAATAATCCAGCCGGCCGCGCGGCATCCTGCGCGCGGCCGTCACGCACTTGCGTCTCCATGTCGAACACCATGACTCACCGCCAGTCCGAACTGCTGCTGAATCGTCTCGAAGCGCTGAGCTCGGGCCCGACGCGGCAGCATCTGCCCGACGGCCTGCGCGGCATCGAAAAGGAAAGCCTGCGCGTGACGCGCGACGGGATGATCGCGTTCACGCCGCATCCGCGCGCGCTCGGTTCGGCACTCACGCACCCGTCATTGACGACCGACTATTCCGAAGCGCTGATCGAACTGATCACGCCGGCGGAAGCCGACGCGTCGATCACGCTCGAACGCCTCGACGATCTGCACCGCTACGTGTATGCGTCGCTCGGCGACGAGATGCTGTGGAATAACTCGATGCCGGGCCAACTGCCGGCCGACGACGAAATCCCGATCGCCGACTACGGCACGTCGAACATCGGCCGCCTGAAGACGGTGTACCGGCGCGGCCTCGCGTATCGCTACGGCCGCACGATGCAGTGCATCGCCGGCATCCACTACAACTACTCGCTGCACGAGGAAGTGTGGCGGCGCCTGCATGCGGAAGAGGGCTCGACGGCCACGCTGGTCGACTACCAGTCCGAGCGTTATCTCGCGCAGATCCGCAACTTCCGCCGCCGCAGCTGGCTCTTGATGTACCTGTTCGGCGCGTCGCCCGCGCTTGACACGAAGTTCCTGCGCGGCAAGCCGCACAAGCTCGACACGTTCGACGCCGATACGCTGTACCGGCCATATGCGACGAGCCTGCGGATGAGCGACCTCGGTTACTCGAACACGACCGCGCAGGCCGCGCTGCAAGTCGACTACAACACGCTGCCCGGCTATCTCGACGCGCTGTCGAAGGCCGTGAGCGAGCCGTATCCGCCATACGAGGCGATCGGCACGCATCGCGACGGCGAGTGGATCCAGATCAACACGAACGTGCTGCAGATCGAGAACGAGTTCTACTCGACGATCCGGCCGAAGCGCGTCACGTATTCGGGCGAGCGCCCGCTGCATGCGCTCGCGTCGCGCGGCGTGCAGTACATCGAAGTACGCTGCCTCGACATCGATCCGTTCGAGCCGACCGGCATCGCGCTGGAGACCGCGCGCTTCATCGACGCATTCCTGCTCGCGTGCGCGCTCGACGAGAGCCCCGCGCTCGACTGCGACGCGTACAAGGAAGCGAACGCGAACTTCGGCAGCGTGACGATGGACGGGCGCAAGCCCGGGCTGACGCTGACGCGCGACGGCCAGCCGGTCACGCTGCAGGCGTGGGCGGACGACCTGATGACCGATATCGAAACCGTCGGGCGCCGTCTCGACGAGATCCGCGGTGGCGACGAGCATGTGCGTGCGATTGCCGCGCAGCGCGAGAAGCTCGCCGATCCGGAGCGCACGCCGTCGGCGCGCGTGCTGCGCACGATGCGCGAGAACGGGCAGTCGTTCCTCGCGTTCGCGTGCGCACACAGCGAAGCGCATGCCGCGCATTTGCGCGCGAACCCGCCGTCGGCGGAGACGATGCGCGCCGAGCAGGCGCTCGCCGCGAAGTCGCTGGCCGAGCAGGCCGAGCTGGAAACGAAGGAGGCCGGATCGTTCGACGCGTTCGTCGCGGCCTATCGTGCGTATACGCTGAACCGCTTCAGCGTTTGATGGCCGCTGCCCGCTGCCCGCTGCGCATTGCGCGGCGGGCAGGCCGGTTGCGCAGTCACGCGCCCGGCCCGGTTTCGTCCACTTCAGTGATGCGCGTACGTGTCGCGATCGACCACGTGCGGCAGTGCCGGTTTTCCTGATTCCACATTCGCATGGCCGTTGCTGCCGTAGCCGGCCGCGTCGCCGCGCGCCTGCGCGGCGCGCTGCATGACCGCCTGCATGTTTTGCGGAAAGTCCGGGCTGCTGGCGAGACTCGGCCGGTAGCCGGCGGCCTGCAGTTCCGCGAGTTCCTGGCGAACTTGCGCGCGCGTCAGCGTCGACGCTGCCTGGGCCTGGGCGGCGACAGCCGAGCCGATCAGCAGGAATGCGCACGCCGCAAGTTTTATGGTCTTCATCGTGTTTGCTCCGTGAGGTATCCGGCGCCGCGCCCTTCGTCGGCGCGGGCGGAATCGATGCAGCCAGTCTAGGCTTCGGACGCCAAACGAAACACCCCGCGTGCCGTCAGTCACCTTTGTCGCCTGAGCAACATTGCGCCGGCGGCATGCTGGCGTGCGTGTCAGTGCGGCGCCAGCCGCCGTTCAGCGTGCGGCGGATTCCGTGTGTCGACGCCGCGCGCATCGGGCTTGCCCTCCTTGTGCAAGCGCGATGCGCCTCCTAACCTTTTTTAAGCGACCGATCGGTCGGCGCTGCGGCATGGTTGCATGCGCAAGCGTCGGGTGATCTTCGCCGTCGTGGAACGCACGTTTGATACGGGACAGGAGCAAGCGCTAAAGCGCCAACTCCTGTTGACCGCGAAGCATGGGACAGGAGCAAGCGCTAAAGCGCTAACTCCTGTCGACCGCGAAGCATGGGACAGGAGCAAGCGCTAAAGCGCCAACTCCTGTTGACCGCGAAGCATGGGACAGGAGTAAGCGCTAAAGCGCTAACTCCTGTCGACCGCGAAGCATGGGACAGGAGTAAGCGCTAAAGCGCTAACTCCTGTCGACACGGAGACACGATGAATCCCACCGCAACCCTGCCGCCCGGCATCCTGTTCGCGCAGCCGTTGACGCCCGTCGCCAACTCGCTGTTCCTGTCGTTCCTCGTTGCCGTGATCCCGATCGCGGTCGCGCTGATCGCGCTCGGCGTGCTGCGCCGGCCGGCATGGCAGGCGTCGCTCGCCGGCCTCGTCACCGGCCTCGCGGTCGCGATCGGCGCGTGGGGCATGCCGGCCGGCCTCGCGTTCAACGCGGTCGGCGCCGGCATGGCGCTCGCGGTCGTGCCGGTGATGTGGATCGTGTTCAACGCCTTGCTGCTGTACAACATCGCGGTGAAGTCGGGCCGCTTCGACCAGTTCCGGCAGTGGATGCTCGACCACCTGCCCGACGACCGCCGCCTCGTGCTGCTCGTCGTCGCGTTCTCTTTCGGCTGCCTGCTCGAAGGGATCTCCGGGTTTGGCACGCCGGTCGCGATCACCAGCGCACTCTTGATCGCGCTCGGCTTCCCCGCGCTCGAAGCGCTCACCTACACGCTGCTGTTCAACACGGCGCCAGTCGCGTTCGGCGCGCTCGGCGTGCCGATCACCGTGCTCGGCGCGGTCACGTCGCTGCCGCCCGCGACGCTCGGCGCGATGGTCGGCCGGCAACTGCCGTTCTTCGCGCTGCTGCTGCCGTTCTACGTGGTCGGCGCGTACGGCGGCCTGCGCTCGATCTCGAAACTGTGGCCCGCGCTGCTCGTGTCGGGTGCGAGCTTCGCGATCGCGCAGTTCGTCACGTCGAATTTCCTCGGCTACCAGCTCACCGACGTGCTGTCGTCGCTCACGTCGCTGATCGTCACGATCGGCTTCCTGCAGGTGTGGAAGCCGCAGCCCGATCCGCAATACGCGCTCGCGCGCAGCGTGCCCGCGACGGCCGGCGCCGCGCGCGCGGGCTTCGGCGGCTGGCTGCCGTGGATCGTCGTGTCGGTGGTCGTGATCGTCTGGGTGCACGCGAACATCGCGGCGATCGGCGACGTGAAGATCAAGTGGCCGGGCCTGCACAACGCGGTCTTCGTGTCGCTGTACCACAAGCCGTATGCGGCGATCTGGGACTTCCAGCCGCTCGGCACCGGCACCGCGATCCTCCTGTCGGCGATCATCACGGCCGTGCTGACGCGCACCGGCGCCGGCGCGTTCCTCGAATGCGTGGTCAAGACGTGGCGGCAGACGTGGATCGCGATCATCACGGTGATGATGATCGTCGGGCTTGCGTACCTGCTGAACTACTCGGGAATCAGCTACACGCTCGGCACCGGTGTCGCGTCGACCGGTGCGCTGTTCCCGCTCGTGTCGGCGTCGCTCGGCTGGATCGCGGTGTTCCTGTCCGGCAGCGACACGTCCGGCAACGCGCTGTTCGGCAACCTGCAGGTGGTCGCCGCGCGGCAGCTCGGCCTCGATCCGGTACTGATGGCCGCGACCAACTCGTCGGGTGGCGTGATGGGCAAGATGATCTCGCCGCAGAACATCGCGACGGGCGTCTCGACGACCGACCTGAAGGGGCAGGAAGGCATCGTGTTCGCGCGCACGTTCTGGCACAGCGTGATCCTCACACTGTTGCTCGGCGTGCTCGTGTTCCTGCAGCAGCACGTGCTGACGTGGATGATCCCCGCGCTGCCGAAGTGACGCGCGGCGGGAAGCGGCAAGGAAGGCACGAGGAACACAACGACGGAAGGCGCGGGAACAACGCGGGAACAACGCGGGAAACGCGCCCGGAAAAGCGCCGGGAAGCGCGAAGGGAAAAACGCGAAGCCGACGAACGCGCGGCGGCTCAGCGCGCGTTCACCGGCCGCGTCGCGTGCGTTGCGTCGCGGGTCGCGGACTGCGCCGGTACGATGCACGCGAGGAACGCATCGATCGCCGGGCTTTGGCGGCGCGCCTTCAGGTAGTACACGTATTCGTCGATCGTCGTGTCGACGCCGCGCAGCGCGACGACGCGCAGGTCCGGGTGACGCTCGGCCTCGCCGCGCGGAAACAGGCTTCCGCCCACGCCATGCAGGATCGCCTCGCGGATCGCTTCGCGGCTGCCGATCTCGGCGACCGACGTGGCCGCGACCCCGGCCGCCGCGAGGATCGTCTCCGTGCAGCGACGCGTGACCGACCCTTCCTCGCGAATCAGGAGCCGCACGTCGGCGAGCTGCGCGGCGTCGATCGCGTCGAAGCGTGCGAGCGGATGGTCGCGATGCACGACGAGCACGAGCGGATCGGTCGAGATCACCTTGCGTTCGAGGCCGTCCGCGTCATTGCGCTGCGACGACACCGCGAGGTCGATGCGGAATTCGTGCAGCGCCTGCAGGATTTCCTCGGAATTGCCGATCCGGCACGTGAGCGCGATCGACGGATGCGCGTGCGAGAAGCGGCCGACCGCGTCCATGATGTAGTACGGCCCGGTCGCGCCGATCCGCAGATGGCCTTCGAACAGGCCGCCGACGTTGCGCAGCATGATGTCGGCCTGCGCCTCGAGCGCGATCATCTTCTCGACGAGCGGCAGCAGCTCGATGCCGGTCTCGGTGACCTCGAGCTTGCGGCCGCTGCGATAGAACAGCTCGACGCCGTACAACTGCTCGACCTGCCGGATCTGCGCGGCGATCGTCGGCTGGCTCACGCCCAGGTGGCGCGCGGCGCGCGTGATGCTGCCCTGCCGGACGGTCGCGTGGAACGCCTTCAGCTGATCGAACACGACTCGGCTTCTCCCCCCTCTTCATCGCGCGTCAGCGTAGCGCATGCGTGTGTCGGCCACGTGAAAGGTGCGTCGTGCGCCGCTTCGAAAAAAAGCTGGGGGTGACCGCAAGAAACCTGCTGGAACCGGTCACGGCCGGGACATGCCGGTGCGGAGTAATAGCGGCAACGCACCGACCGCCGGCCCCGCTCGACCGGCGCCACCCTTACCGACCCACAGGATCCTCCTCATGTCCGCCACCAATCGACGCGATTTCCTGCGCCTCGCCGCCCAGTCGGCCGGCGCGATGGCCGCCTACGCCGGCTTCCCGCCGGCGATCCGCAAGGCGCTCGCGATGCCGGCCGCCTATCGCACCGGCACGATCCGCGACGTCGAACACGTCGTGATCTTCATGCAGGAAAACCGCTCGTTCGACCATTACTTCGGCGGGCTGCGCGGCGTGCGCGGCTTCAACGACCCGCGCCCGCACCTGCTGCCGAGCGGCGCGCCGGTGTGGCAGCAGCCGCCGGCGTCGGTGTTCACGAAGAACTACCACTCGCGCGGGCTCGACCCGTCCGCGCCGTACGTGCTGCCGTTCTACCTCGACCCGAAGCAGACGACCGAATTCCAGCCGGGCACCAACCACGGCTGGAGCAGCGGCCACCTGTCCTGGAACAACGGCCAGTGGGACCAGTGGGTGAACCAGAAGCAGGACGTGCTGACGATGGGCTACCTGAAGCGCCAGGACCTCACGTACCACTACGCGCTCGCCGACGCGTTCACGATCTGCGATTCGTACTTCTGCTCCGCGCACGCCGACACGGCGCCGAACCGCATCTACCTGTGGACCGGCACGATCGATTCGCGCAACGTCTACGGCACGCAGCCGAACGGCCCCGGCATCGGCGAGCGCAACAACACGAACGGCTACACGTGGACGACCTACGCGGAACGCCTCGAGAACGCGAAGATCAGCTGGAAGCTGTACCAGGGCGGCACGGGCATCCCGGGCGACCCGACGGACAACTACACCGACAACTCGCTGATGTTCTTCAAGCGCTTCCAGGTGAAGGAAGGCGCGAGCGGCCCGCTGGTCGACAAGGGCGCGTCGGACCACACGCTCGCCGAGCTGAAGGCCGACGTGCAGGCGAACCGGCTGCCGCAGGTGTCGTGGATCGTGTCGCCGTACAAGTACAGCGAACACCCGCAGGCGTCGCCGACCGACGGCGCGTTCTACATCAACATGGTGCTCGAGGCGCTGACGTCGAACCCGGAGGTGTGGGCGAAGACGGTGTTCATCCTCAATTACGACGAAAACGACGGGCTGTTCGACCACGTCGTGCCGCCGGTGCCGCCGGTCAGGAGCGGCGTGGGCGGCCAGGGCATCGTGTCGTCGAACCTGCTGTCGAACCTCGGCGACGAGCTGCTCGACCTGAACAAGTACCCGGGCGAGATGAGCCCGCTCGTGCCGGGTGCGGACCCGGGCGGCATCCAGCCGATCGGCCTCGGGCCGCGCGTGCCGCTGATCATCATCTCGCCCTGGACGAAGGGCGGCTGGGTCTGCTCGGAGACGTTCGACCACACGTCGGTGCTGCGTTTCCTCGAAGCGCGCTTCGGCGTGCAGGAGCCGAACATCAGCGCGTGGCGCCGCTCGGTCTGCGGCGACCTCACGTCGGCATTCGATTTCTCCGCGCGACCCGATACGCGCACGGTGAGCTTCACGGTGCCGCAGCACATCCAGACGGCCGGCCAGGCGTACCAGGTGCCCGCGCAGCAGTCGATGCCGGCGCAGGAGCCCGGCACGCGTCCGGCGCGGGCGCTGCCGTACGAGCTGTTCGTGCATGCCCGCGTGAACGGCCGCGACGACAGCGTGTCGCTCGATTTCGCGAATTCGGGTGACGCGGGCGCCGCATTCTACGTGTACGACCGCCGCAATCCGGCGACGCCGCCGCGCCGTTACGCGGTGTCCTCGCACGACCGCTTCGCCGATACCTGGAGCACGTCGGCCGCGCGCGGCGACTACCATCTCGCCGCCTATGGCCCGAACGGCTATCTGTGCGAATTCCAGGGCAACACGCGGCTGGCCGCGGACGGCCGCCACGCGAACCCGGAAGCGAAGATCGGCTACGACGTGCGCAACCGCCACGTGTACCTGCAGCTGCGCAACAGCGGCGGCGCGGCGTGCCGCGTGGTCGTCGACAACGCGTACAGCCATGCGCATGCGCGCAGCTACACGCTGGAGCCGGGCGAGCGCATCGAGGATCACTTCGAGCTGTCGTCGAGCCACGGCTGGTACGATCTGACGATCACCGCGACCACGCTGCGCGGTGGCGACGACAAGGTCGTGCGCCGCTTCGCGGGCCACGTCGAGACGGGGCGGCCGAGCCAGAGCGACCCGGGGCCGGTGAAGCAGACGGCCTGACGGCGGGCCCGCATCGAGCGGTTCGGCGTGCTCACGCCGGCCGCACGATGCCGCGTGCCGGTTGCATTCCGGCACGCGGAACCGGTTTTTGGAAACTGAAAACTGTTGACAATATATCGGGCCGAGGGTATATAACGATCATTCGCCGACATGGCGCCCTCGTTTTTCTTCCGCAGCGTCGCTGCCTGCCCGACCATGACTGCCCCGAACGCGCTCAACGCCATCGAACTCCTGCAAAGCCAGTCGCTCGCGATGATTGTCCAGGACATGCTCGAGCGCGCGATCGTGTCCGGCGAATATGCGCCGGGCGAGAAGCTCAACGAAGTCGATATCGCGACGAAGCTGAACGTGTCGCGCGGCCCCGTGCGCGAAGCATTCCGCGCGCTCGAGCAGGCCGGGCTGCTGCGCAACGAGAAGAACCGCGGCGTGACGGTGCGCGTCGTGCCGCTGCGCGAGGCCGAAGAGATCTACGAAGTGCGCGCGATGCTCGACGAGTCGGTCGCGCGCGCGCTCGCGAAACGCATTTCGCCCGACACGCTGAAGGTGCTGAAGGGCATCATCCAGTCGATGAAGGATGCCGCGAAGACGCACGACGTCACGCGCTATACCGAGCTGAACGTGCAGTTCCACGACGCGATGGTGGTCGGCGTCGGCAATACGCATCTCACCGACACCTATCGCCGGCTCGTGCGCCAGCTCGGGCTGCTGCGCCAGGCCGCGATCGAGGCCGAGGAGGATGCGATCGCGGTGTCGGCGGCCGAGCACGACAAGATCGTGCAGGCGCTCGCGAGCGGCGACGAGGAGAAGGCGGTCGCACTGGTGCGCGAGCATGTCGCGCACGGCCTCGCGCGGATGCGCCGCACGCACGAGCAGGGGTTGCCTGCGGCGGGGAAGGCGGCGCGGGAGAAAGCCGGCGCGTGAGCGGGTTGCGGCGCGGGTTTCACCGCGCGTCGATGGCGACAGGGCGCTGAACCGATCGGTCAGCGCCTTTTGTTTTTTGCATCGCTGGCGCGGTTACTTGCGGTGCGTGATGTTCGTCGCGCCTGACGGGTTCAGTTCCCGCCGAAGGTGACGAGATCCGAGCCGATGGTGGTGATCGTCGGCGCGTTGATCATTTGCCGCTCCGTTTATCGAAGAGATCGTCCAGAACCCAGCCGGTGCCAGTCTCGCAGCTCACCTGTGTGTAGGCGTAAATTTTTGCGGCGCGATCCGTCAATGGCACGCAGGATTCGCCTTTCTTGATCGTAAAGACGGGCTGGGTTCGATCGTCATTCGGCTCGGCGAAGGCAGGCATGTCTTGAAGCGCCATCCATTTTTCATCTATGTGTTTCGAGCATGCGCTGATCATCACGATGAGTGCGGGCAATAGAAGAAACCGTGTCATTTCTTCGGATGTCGTCGGACGAGTTGATGAGGGAGTCGATGGTATCGCGTTGCATGCCGATTTGTTGGCAATGCAGATAATTCAAGACGCTATCGATGCAACGCCCCGCTTCGAACGTTTTCTGCTCGTACGACTCCATCGAACCCGATAGCGGCATGTTGGAATCGTGGACCCGAAGATATGGATCGTGTGCGGCAGGACGCGTCCTATATTCATGCGGCTATTTGCATGCAGCGCCGCCGGTTCGAGAGAAGACGCCACGCTGGTGATTTGACTTGTTCTATCGAAGGTTTTCGCGTGTTCGCGATCTGGTGAGGTGATACACGCGTTTCGATAAAAATTGGCGATGCCGCAACGTTCACGAGCGCTGTGCGTTACTTGCCCCTTTATTGCATGGCGCCCGCCATCACGCCTTGTCCGCCTTCCCCGCCGCGCTCGCGAACTTCGCGAGCCACGTATCGACCATCGCCGGCCGCCGGCTTTCGTCTTCCGCACGCTCCTTGCGACGAATCGCATTGCGCACCACGTGCGCGCCCACATAGCGGATCGGCTCCGGCGGGAAATGGCCGAGTGGGCCGCGCACGATCGGGCTGCGCGTCCACGCGTTGTCGAGGCCGAGCACCAGCGACGACAGGATCTGCCCGCCCATGTAGGTCGGCCCGACGCCGTTGCCTGAATAGCCGAAGCCGTAGAACACGTTCGGCGCGCCATCGAGGCGGCCGAAGAACGGGAAGCCCGTCACCGAGCGGTCCGACGGGCCGTTCCAGCTCGCGGTGACCGGCACGCCCGCGAGCGACGGGAAGAATTCGCGCAGGCTCTGCGAGAGCTGCGCCTCGTACGGCGAGCGCCGGTCGAACACCGGCGCGATGCGGCTGCGCCACGAGAACGTGTTGCCGCCCTTGCCGAGCATCAGCCGGCCGTCGGCGGTCGTGCGGTAGTAGTACACGAAGATCCGCGAATCGAGCACCGACACGCCGTCGACGAGCCCGGTCCGTTCCAGCAGTTCCGGGCATTTCTCGGTGATGACCATGTCGCTCGACACGACCGCGATCGTGCGCTCGAACTGCGGGAAACGGCTCGCCATCCACGCGTTGATCGCGAACACCAGCTTGCCGGCGCGCACGCTGCCGGACGGCGTCCGAACGACGGCCGGCTGCCCTGGCGTGAAGTCGACGAGCGGCGTGCGCTCGTAGATCCGGATCCCCATCTCGAGCGCGACGCGGCGCAGCCCGCGCACGAGCTTGCCCGGATGCACGGTCGCGGCGATCGGCGAGTACACGCCGTCGAGATTGCGGGCCGAGCCCGAACGGCGCGCGACTTCAGCTGCCGGCAGCGGCTCGTAGCTGTGGATACCGCACGCGGCGAGCGCGTCGAGCACCGGCGCGAGCGTGCCGACCTGCGCGCGCGACGTCGCGGTGTACAGCGTGCCGTCGAGCCGCAGTTCGGCATCGATGCGATGCGTGCGACAGAAGTCGGCGATGTGCTGGACGGCCGCCTCCGACGCCTTCACGAGCCGGATCGCCTCCGCTTCGCCGAACAGGCGCCGCAGCGTCAGGAATTTGGCTGACCACGTGAGCAGGCACCCGCCGTTGCGCCCGCTCGCGCCGGCGCCGCACAGGTCGGCCTCGAGTATCGCGATGTCGAGCGCCGGGTTCTGCTGCTTCGCCTGGATCGCGGTCCAGAGCCCCGTGAAGCCGCCGCCGACGATGCAGACGTCGGCCTCTATCGTGCCCTGCAGCGCGGGGGCGAGATCGCCGTCGTTGAACAGTGCTTGTTCGATCCAGAAGGGTCGCATCGGATGTCGTGCCGGTAAGGGTCGAGAGAATTGCCGTGCCGCACACGGCGGTAAAACGCAAAACGAAAGCGAACCCGCCGCACCGCAACGCACGGCGACCGGCCGCGCGCCGCGGTACGGCGGATGCAGCGCGTCAGGCCGCCGCTTCGGCCGACACGCGCCGCACGCCCATCGCCTTCAGCGTGTCGGCGATCGCGGCGACCGCGCCTGGAATGCCGGCCTCGCCGAAGTGGCCGATGCAGCCGACGCGGAACGTGTCGACCTCGGTCAGCTTGCCCGGATACAGAATGTAGCCGCGCTTTTTGACCTCCTGATAAAACCGCTTGAAGTCGTAGTTCGGATCGTCCGGCGCATGGAACGTGACGATGATCGGTGCCTGGATCGCGGAATCGAGGAACGGCCGGAACCCGAGCGCGCGCATTCCGTCGATCAGCGCGCGCGTGTTGCGCTGGTAGCGGCCGCCGCGCGCGGCGAGCCCGCCTTCGTCGACGTATTGCGCGACGGCCGCATCGAGCGCCGCAACCACGTGCGTGGGCGGCGTGAAGCGCCACTGCGTCGTGCGCTGCATGTAGACCCACTGGTCGTACAGGTCCATCGCGAGCGAATGGCTGTTGCCTTCGCAGCGTTCGAGCGCGGTGCGCTTCGCGATCACGAAGCCGAGCCCCGGCACGCCTTCGAGGCACTTGCCCGACGCGGCGATCACCGCGTCGAACGGCGTCGTGCGCGCATCGATGTCGATCGCGCCGAACGAGCTCATCGCGTCGACGATCAGCCCGCGGCCGTGTTTCGCGACGACCTGCGCGACCTCGTGCAGCGGGTTCAGCACGCCGGCGCCGGTTTCGCAGTGCACGAGCGCGACGTGCGTGATGGTCGGATCGCCGGCGAGCGCGCGCTCGACGTCGGCCGGATCGACGCGGCGGTCCTCGCTGTAGTCGATCGTCGTGAGCTTGCGGCCGAGCACGCGGCAGATCTTCGCGAGGCGCTGGCAGTACGCGCCGTTGTTCGGCACCAGCACGTGGCCGTCGCGCGGCACGAGCGTGCCGATCGCCGCCTCGACCGAGAACGTGCCGCTACCCTGCAGCGGCACGCATTCGTGCGTGCCTTCGCCGTGCACGATCTGCAGCAGCCGTTCGCGCAGCCGTGCGGTGATCGCGTTGAAGTCGCTGTCCCACGAACCCCAGTCGCGCAGCATCGCGTCGCGCGTGCGCTCCGAGGTCGTCAGGGGGCCGGGGGTGAGCAGGATGGGCTGGGTGGCGAGCGTCATGGTGTCTCCTTGGTGAAGTCGGGACGTCACGTGAATGCGGCGAACGGATCAGCGGCGGTGCGGGGTGCGCCAGGCCTGCGTGCGGCGCAACAGGCGGTGCGAGATGCAGGCGAACAGCACGCACGCGAACGACGAGGTCGCGAGCACGAGCGTCGCCATCGCGGCGGCCGGACCCATCTGGCCCGCGTCGTCGAGGTTCAGGATCGCGACGGAGGCGGGCTGCGTGTCCGGCGAGTACAGGAACGCGACGGCGGAGACCGTCGTCATCCCGTTGACGAACAGGTAGCGCGCGATCAGCAGGATCGCGGGCAGGCACACGGGCACGGTCACGCGCAGGAAGGTCTTGTAGAACGGCACCTTCAGCGACGCGGACACGGCCTCGAACTCGCTGTCGATCTGCCGCAGCGCGGTGACGGCGGTCAGGTGGCTCGACGCGTAGTAGTGGACGACCGTGACGATCGCGAGCAGCCACAGCGACCCGTACAGCCCGTTGAGCGGATTGCCGGGCGCGTTGAACAGGAAGATGTAGCTGATGCCGAGCACGAGGCCCGGCACGCCCATCGGCAGGATCGCGCACAGGCTGATGAAGCCGCGCAGCCAGCGTGCGCCGCGGGTCTTCTCGATCAGGTAGGCGCCGCCGAACACGACGATCGTGCCGCCGAGCGCGACGGTCGCGGCCATCCGCAGGCTGTTCTTGTACGCGTCGAAGATGCCGGCGCCGATCAGTCCCATCTCGTAGTGCTGCAGCCCGACGCTCATCTGGTACGGCCAGAACTTCACGAACGACGCGAACACCGAGATGCCGACCACCGCGATGAAGAACGCGCACACCAATGCGCAGTACGCGAGCATCGCGGCGTCGAATCCGCGTGACGGCTTCGGCTGGTACGGCGTCGAGCGCGCGCCGAGCTGCGACTGCTGGCGGCGGCGGATGAAGAAGTCGACACCGAACGCGACCAGCGCCGGGCACAGCAGCATCAGGCTCACGACCGCGCTGCGGTTGAAGTCCTGCAGCCCGATGATCAGCTTGTAGATGTCGGTCGACAGCACGTTGTACGAGCCGCCGATCACGACCGGCACGCCGAAGTCGTTGATGCACATCGTGAAGGCCACCATCGTCGCGCTGATCAGCCCGTACTTCGCGCCCGGCAGCGTGATCGTGAAGAACTTGCGCACGCGGCTCGTGCCCATCGCGTCGGCGGCTTCGTAGAGCCGGCCGTCCGCGAGCGACAGCGCGGTGACGAGGATCATCAGCACGTGCGGAAACGATGCGTACACCATGCTCAGCACGATCCCCGGCAGTCCGTAGATCGAGTGGCCGTGCAGCAGCGGCTTGAGCAGCCCCGCGTTGCCGAACCAGTAGATGAACGACACGGCGGACAGCAGCGTCGGCGCGAGCAGCGGCAGTAGCGCGATCGTGCGTGCTGCGTTCTTCAGCGGCATGCACGAGCGTGTCAGCGCATACGCGAACGTGAACGCCATCGGCACGACGATCATCGTGACGAGCGCGCCGACCGTCAGCGAATGAAGCATCGAGCGCAGCACGCCGCTGTCCTCGAGATACTCGACGAAGTTGTGTGCGCCGACGAAGCGGCCGTCCGTATCGACGAAGCATTTCTGCACGACGAGCGCGAGCGGCAGCAGCAGGAACAGCGACATCAGCGCGGCCATCGCGACGAGCGCGAGCTGTGCGAGGCGGTCGTGCCAGTGCGTGAGCTGCCGCACGTCGGCGGAGGCGGCCGCGCCGCGGCGGCGTTCGGTGAGGACGGCGCTCATTGCAGTCGCTCCTTCGCGCTCGGGAACACGCGGACATGCTCGCGATCGAGCGCGAGGTCGATGCGTGCGCCGGCCTGCACGCCGGTGCGGTCGACGTCGTGATACGACAGGTCGGCGACGACTTCCTGGCCGTCGAGCCCGTCGATCCGGAAGCTCACGCGACAGAACGCGCCGAGGAACTCGAGCTTCTCGACGCGGCCGGCCAGCACGTTGTCGGCCGTCTCGCCCGGAATGCGGATGCGCAGATCCTCGGGCCGCACGTAGACCGACACGGCCGCGCCCTGGGCCGGCCGGTTCGCGCCATGCCGGCAGTCGAAGCCGATGCCGCCCGCGCGCAGCGTGCCGTCCTGCGCGACTTCGGCGGGGATCGTGTTGACGCGGCCGATGAAGTCCGCGACGAACGGCGACGCGGGCTGGCGGTAGATTTCGAGCGGCGTGCCGATCTGCTCGATCACGCCGTGATTCATCACGACGATGCGGTCGGCCATCGACAGCGCCTCTTCCTGGTCGTGCGTGACCATGATCGTCGTCACGCCGAGCCGCTGCTGCAGCGCGCGGATCTCCTGGCGCAGCCGCACGCGCACGCGCGCATCGAGTGCCGACAGCGGCTCGTCGAGCAGCAGCAGGCCGGGCGACGTCGCGAGCGCGCGCGCGAGTGCGATGCGCTGCTGCTGGCCGCCGGACAACTGACCGGGATGCTTGCGATGGCTGTCGGGCAGGCCGACCAGCGCGAGCAGCGTATGCACGCGCTCGTGGATCGCGTCGCGCTTCATCCTGCGGTTCACGAGCCCGTACGCGACGTTGTCGAAGACGGTGAGGTTCGGAAACAGCGCGTACGACTGGAACACGATCCCGTAGTCGCGCAGTTGCGGCGGCAGCCGCGAGATGTCGCGGCCGTCCTGCATGATGTGGCCGGCGCTTTGCGCCTCGAGCCCCGCGATGATCCGCAGCAGCGTGGTTTTCCCGCAGCCGGACGGCCCCAGGAAGCAGATCATCTCGCCCTTCATCACGCTGAGGTTGATGTCGGTGAGGACCTGTGTGTCGTTGTACCGCTTTTCGATGCGTTCTACGCTCAGATAGGGTGCCATGCACGCCTCCACGCTGCGGGCGGCCCGGATGCGGGCCGGATACGACGATCGGAAGGGAGGCGGGGCGGCGCGTGTCGCGGCCCCGCTGCCTGGTGCGGCGTTATCGCCGCGTCATTGCTGTGCTTTCGCCCCGTAGCGCTTCTGCCAGGTATCGAGGATCGACTGACGGTTCTTCGCCGACCACACGAAGTCGTTCTTCACGAGCAGGTCCGCGTAGTTGTCGGGGATGCCGGCCAGCTTGCGCGCGACGCCCGGGTACGCGACGATCGCCCACCAGCGCGCGGTGATCTGGTTCGCGTCCTTGCTCGCCATGAAGTCCGCGAGTTTCTTCGCGGCGTCGGGCTGCCTGGTCGTCTTCATGATCGCGGTGCCTTCCATGTCCCAGCCGAGCCCTTCCTTCGGGAACACGAGATCGATCGGCGCGCCCTGCGCCTGCAGTTCATGACCGCGGAACTCGAACGAGATGCCGATCGGGAATTCGCCGGTGCCGGCGAGCGTGCACGGCTTCGAGCCCGAATGTACGTACTGCGCGACGTTCTTGTCGAGCGCGTCCATGAATTTCCAGCCGCGGTCGTCGCCGAAGGTCTGCAGCCACGCGGTGACGTCGAGATAGCCGGTGCCCGACGACACCGGGCTCGGCATCACGATCGCGCCTTTGTAGACCGGCTTCGTCAGGTCTTCCCACGACGTCGGCTTCGGGATGTTCTTCGCCTGCGCGGCGACGCGGTTGTAGCAGATCGTCGCGCCCCACACGTCCATGCCGACCCAGTGCGGCGGCGTGTTCGCGTCGCTGTACTTGCGCGTGAGCTGGTCGAAGCCCTTCGGCGCATACGGCATCAGCATCCCCTGCAGGTCGAGCAGCGTGAGGCTCGATGCGGCGAGGCCGAGGATGACGTCCGCGCGCGGGTTGTTCTTCTCCGCGAGCAGCTTCGCGGTGACCGAGCCGGTCGAGTCGCGCACCCAGCGGATCTCGATGTCGGGGTTCGCTTTCTCGAAGGCGTCCTTGTAGGGCTTCATCGCCTCGTCCTCCAGCGCGGTGTAGACGAGCAGCGACGTCTTCGCATGCGCCGCCTGCGCCGCGCCGAGCGCGACCGCGGCGGCCAGCGCGACGCGCGCCGCGCCCGTCGCCCATGCATTGAAACGCTTCTGTACCGGCACTTCGTTCATCTTCAGACCCCTTGACCGTGGCGCCGCGGCATGCGGCGGATGAGTGGAGACCAGCCCTCTTCGTACTGCCTCGTGTTTCCGTCTTTTGCTTTCTGTTCTCTGCATGTTGTTGACAATCTACAAATCATCAATTTTAATGTCAAGCATGGAAAACACCTCCTCGGCGCGGCGCGGGCGCCGACAGCTCAACCCCTTCGAACCGAAAGGACTGAACGTCATGACTGAAACGCCTGTATCCGTGGAAGTGAACGGCCGCCGCTACAACTGGATGCGCCGCCCCGTGGTGGTGGTCTGCGTCGACGGCTGCGCCTATGAGTATCTCGAGATGGCGGCCGAGGCCGGCGTCGCGCCGTTCCTGCGCACGCTGCTGAAGCCGGGCACGGCGCTCAAGGGCGAGTGCGTGGTGCCGAGCTTCACGAACCCGAACAACCTGTCGATTGTTACCGGCGTGCCGCCGGCGATCCACGGGATAAGCGGCAACTACTTCTACGATCGCGACACCGGCGCCGAGGTGCTGATGAACGATCCGAAGTACCTGGTCGCGCCCACCGTGCTCGCGACCTTCGCGGAACAGGGCGCGCGCGTCGCGGTCGTCACCGCGAAGGACAAGCTGCGCCGCCTGCTGGGCAAGGGGCTCAAAGGCATCTGCTTCTCGTCGGAGAAGGCCGACGAGGCGAGCCTCGAGGAAAACGGCATCGACAACGTGCTCGAGCTGGTCGGCAAGCCGGTGCCGAGCGTGTACAGCGCGGACCTGTCGGAGTTCGTGTTCGCGGCCGGCGTGCGCCTGCTCGAGACGCGCCCGATCGACCTGATGTACCTGTCGACGACCGATTACGTGCAGCACAAGTGCGCGCCCGGCACCGACGGCGCGAACGCGTTCTACCAGATGATGGACGCGTACCTGAAGCGGCTCGACGAACTCGGCGCGATCGTCGCGATCACGGCCGACCACGGGATGAACGCGAAGCACGACGGCGAGACCGGCGAGCCGAACGTGATCTATCTGCAGGAGCTGTTCGACGACTGGCTCGGCCACGACGCGGCGCGCGTGATCCTGCCGATCACCGATCCGTACGTCGTGCACCACGGCGCGCTCGGCTCGTTCGCGACCGTCTACGTGCCGGACGACGCCGATCCCGACGCGCTGCGCGCGCGGCTCGCCGCGGTGGACGGCATCGAGGTCGTGCTGACGGGCGCCGAAGGCTGCGCGCGCTTCGAGCTGCCGCCCGAGCGGATGGGCGACCTGATCGTGATCTCGAAGCAGGACGTCGTGCTCGGCACGCGCCGCATCAAGCACGACCTGTCGGGCCTCGACGTGCCGCTGCGCTCGCACGGCGGGATCTCCGAGCAGATCGTGCCGCTGATCTTCAGCAAGCCGGTCGCGACCGACGTCGCGGGCCGCGCGCGGCTGCGCAACTTCGACATCATCGACATCGCGCTCAACCATCTGCAGTGACGCGGACGCATCCGCCAGGAGACACTCATGAACGCCATTGCAGCATCGACGAAGGTTCGCACGGTTCATCGTGAAGCACTGCGAATCGATGGTGAAAGGATTCAGCGCGATGCGGTGATCGAGGTACGCAACCCGTACGACGGCTCGCTCGTCGGCACCGTGCCGAAGGCGACGCTCGACGACGTGCGGCGCGCATTCGCGGTCGCGCGTGCGTACCGGCCGTCGCTCACGCGCCACGAACGCGCGGCGATCCTGCGCCGCGCGGCCGACATCGTGCGTGCGCGCACCGCCGGGATCGCGGCGCTGATCACGGCCGAGGCCGGCTTGTGCATCAAGGATTCGACGTATGAAGCCGGGCGCGTGGCCGACGTGCTCACGTTCGGTGCGGGCGAAGTGCTGAAGGACGACGGACAGATCTTCTCGTGCGATCTGACGCCGCACGGCAAGAAGCGCCGCGTGTACACGCAGCGCGAACCGCTGCTCGGCGTGATTTCCGCGATCACGCCGTTCAACCATCCGATGAACCAGGTCGCGCACAAGGTCGTGCCGTCGGTCGCGACCAACAACCGGATCGTCGTGAAGCCGTCGGAGAAGGTGCCGCTGTCGTGCTACCTGTTCGCGGACATCCTGTATGAAGCCGGCCTGCCGCCGCAGATGCTGCAGGTGATCACCGGCGACCCGAAGGAGATCGCCGACGAGCTGATCACGAATCCGGCGATCGACCTGATCACGTTCACCGGTGGCGTGTCGATCGGCAAGTCGATCGCGGCGCGGATGGGCTACCGGCGCGCGGTGCTGGAACTCGGCGGCAACGATCCGATCATCGTGATGGAGGACGCCGATCTCGACGAAGCGAGCACGCTGGCGGTGTCGGGTTCGTACAAGAACTCGGGGCAACGCTGCACCGCGATCAAGCGGATGCTCGTGCACGAGGCGGTGGCCGATCGCTTCACCGAGCTGGTCGTCGAGAAAACCCGCGCGTGGGCCTACGGGAACCCGGCCGATCCGTCGGTCGACATGGGCACCGTGATCGACGAAGCGGCCGCGAAGTTCTGCGAGCAGCAGGTGAACGACGCGATTGCGCGCGGTGCGCGGCTGCTGGTCGGCAACGTGCGCGACGGCGCGCTGTATTCGCCGACGGTCGTCGATCGCGTGACGCCCGACATGCCGCTCGTGAAGTACGAGACGTTCGGGCCCGTGTCGCCGATCATGCGTTTTCGCGACATCGACGAGGCGATCCGGATGTCGAACAGCACCGACTATGCGTTGTCGTCGTCGGTCTGCACGAACCGCTTCGACAGCATCACGCGCTTCATCACGGAGCTGGAAGTCGGCAGCGTGAACGTGCGCGAGGTGCCGGGCTACCGGCTCGAGCTGACGCCGTTCGGCGGCGTGAAGGATTCGGGCCTCGGCTACAAGGAAGGCGTGCAGGAGGCGATGAAGAGCTTCACGAACACGAAGACCTACTCGCTCCCGTGGTAGGCGGTGTGTGATGCACACGCGCCGGCTCGAAGGCCGGCGCGTGCAATTTCCCCATGGCGGGAGGCGGCCGTGACGGCCGCCTCGCGACGGTCAATCGTCGTCGTGATGGTGATGACGCCAGCCGCGATGCCAGCCGTTGTCGTGCCGGTAGTAGCGGTAACGGTATTCGCCGTAGTACGGGCCGTAATAGACCGGCGCCGGCTCGTACACGACGGGCGGCGGCGGCGCGTAGTAGACAGGCGGCGGCGCCTCGATCACGGGCCCCGGCACGCCGAAATACACGCCGACGTCGGCACGCGCGAACGCACTTGCCGACAGGCAGGCGGCCGCGATGCCGACGGCACTGGACAACAGGATGCGTCTCATTTGCCGTTCACTCCGTCCGCGGGGACCAGGCCCGCGAGCAATCGTTTTACCTGCCTTCATGGTACGTAGCGCATGCCCAATGGGTGATACCGCAGTGTCGCTTCTGTAACCGCAGGTAACGGTTCGTCAGACGATCGCCGCGCTGCATCGCGTGGGATTTCGTCTGCGGAATGGGCGCGGCTCGCCGGCGCGTTATTCGACGCGCTCATATCGTTAGCGGATTTGCGTTTTTGCCGGATATCGGCGCGTCGGTAGAATTCGCGGACCTCTCGCGCGGCCGTTCGGGCCGGCGGGTCCACTCCCTTCCATCGTTCGGGGTCCGCACCATGAAATTCCTTCGCTCCATCCTGGTCGTCGCATTGCTGCAGGCCACTGCCGTCACGAGCGCGCTGGCGGCCGACGATCTCGCGCAGATCAAGTCGGCCGGCGTGTTCCGGGTCGGCACCGAAGGCACGTACGCGCCGTTCACGTATCACGATGCGTCGGGCAAGCTGACCGGCTTCGACGTCGACATCGCGAGCGCGATCGCGCAACGGCTCGGCGTGAAGGCGGAGTTCGTCGAAGGCAAGTGGGACGGGCTGATCGCGGGCCTCGACGTGAACCGCTATGACGCGGTCGTCAACGAAGTGTCGATCACCGATGCGCGCAAGGCGAAATACGATTTCTCGACGCCGTACATCACGTCCCGCGCGGTGCTGATCGTGCGCGCGGACAACACGTCGATCCGCTCGTTCGACGACCTGAAGGGCAAGAAATCCGCGAACACGCTGACCAGCAATTTCGGCAAGCTCGCGGCCGCGCACGGCGCGGACGTGGTGCCCGTGCAGGGCTTCAACGAATCGATCGACCTGCTGAGCGCGGGACGCGTCGACGCGACGATCAACGATTCGCTGTCGTACCTCGATTTCCGCAAGCACAAGCCCGACGCGAAACTGAAGATCGCGGCGACCGACACGAGCGGCGCCGGCGATGCATCGGGCGTGCTGCTGCGCAAGGGCAGTCCCGCGCTGGTGGCGGCGATCGACAAGGCGCTCGCGGACATCAAGGCCGATGGCACCTACGCGAAGATCTCGCAGAAGTACTTCGGCCGCGACGTGTCGCAGCCGTGACGCGAGGCTGACCGATGCCGCCCTGGCTGCACTTGATGGCGGAATCGCTGCGGCCCCTGCTGGTGGCAGGGCTCGTGTTCACGGTTCCGCTCACGCTCGCGTCGTTCGCGATCGGCCTGCTGCTCGCGTTCGGCGCGGCGCTCGCGCGCCTGTTCGGGCCGCGCTGGGCGCAGGCCGCCATACGTTTCTACATCTGGCTGTTTCGCGGCTCGCCGCTGCTCGTGCAGCTGTTCGTGATCTTCTACGGACTGCCAAACGTCGGCATCGTGCTCGATCCGCTGACCGCCGCCGTGATCGGCTTCTCGCTGAACGTCGGCGCGTACAACGCCGAGGTGATCCGCGGCGTGATCGAATCGATCCCGAAAGGGCAGTGGGAAGCCGCGTACTCGATGGCGATGACGCGCGCGCAGGCGCTGCGCCGCGCGATCCTGCCGCAGGCCGCGCGCGTCGCGCTGCCCGCGCTGTCGAATTCGTTCATCTCGCTGGTAAAGGACACGTCGCTCGCGGCCGTGCTGACCGTTCCCGAGATCTTCCAGGCCGCGCAGCGCATCGCGGCCGTCACCTACGAGCCGCTGATCCTCTATACCGAAGCCGCGCTGATCTATCTGCTGTTCAGCTCGGTGCTCTCGTCGCTGCAGCGTCGGCTCGAGCTGCGCTTCGGGCGCCATGCGCTGTTCCATGCGGAGTTGCGATGATCCGTCTCGAACGCATCGACAAGTCGTTCGGCGCGCAGCGCGTGCTGACCGGCATCGACCTCGCATTGCAGCCCGGCAGCGTGACCGCGTTGATCGGGCCGTCCGGCAGCGGCAAGAGCACGCTGCTGCGCTGCGTGAACCTGCTCGAAGTGCCGGAGGCGGGCGCGCTCACGGTCGGCGACGCCCGCATCGACTTCGCGGCGGGGCGCCGCCCGTCGCGCGATCACGTGTTCGCGGTGCGCCGTCAGACCGGCATGGTGTTCCAGAACTTCCAGTTGTTTCCGCACCTGAGCGTCGTGCAGAACGTGATGGAAGGGCTCGTGACCGTGCAGCGCTGGCCGCGCGAGCAGGCGCGCGAACGGGCGCTCGCGTTGCTGGACAAGGTCGGTATCGCCGACAAGGCCGACGCATGGCCCGCGACGTTGTCGGGCGGCCAGCAGCAGCGCGTGGCCATCGCACGCGCGCTCGCGCCGTCGCCGCAGGTGTTGCTGTGCGACGAGCCGACGTCCGCGCTCGATCCCGAATTGTCCGTCGAAGTCGTCGAAGTGCTGCGCCAGCTCGCGCGGGAAGGCACGACGATGCTGATGGCCACGCACGACCTGCGCCTGGCTGCGTCGGTCGCGCACGATGCGGTGTTTCTCGCGGATGGCCGCGTGGTCGAGGCCGGTGCGTCGCGCGAGCTGTTCGGGCGGCCGCGCGATCCGCGCACCGCGAAGTTCGTCGCGACGCTCGCGCAGGGCGTGCCGGCCTTCTGATTTGCTACGCTACGCGGCTGCGTGGGCGATCAATCCTGTCCGTGCGCGTCGAGCACCGCGGCGACGATCGCCTCGGGCGCATCCTCCTGGACCAGGTGCCCCGCGCGCGGCACGCGGATCAGCTTTCCGCCCGTGATGCGATCGGCGAGCGCCTGCCCCTGTTCGCGCGGAATCCACGCGTCGTCCTCGCCCCACACGATGCGCACCGGAAAGTCCGGCGGCGCATAACGGGCCTCGGCTTCCTCGATATAGCGTTGGCGCATCTGCGCGATCTGCCGATAGAACGCCGGCTGGCCGGCCGGCGTGAGCCACGGCGAGCGGTAGATCGACAGCACGTCGTCGCTCAACGGCCGTGCGACCGCATTGCCGATATAGGCCGACACGAGTGCGTGATGCGCGTACGCCGGCAGCCCGGTGAACGCGGCTTCGTGCTGCGCGACGTGACGCACGAACGGCGAGCCTTGCGGCGCGATCGCGACGGGGTTCACGAGTGTCAGGTCCGAATACGCGATACCGTCGAGGAAATGCGCGCGCAGCACGGTTGCGCCGCCGTAGTCGTGCGCGAGTACGCGCGGGCGTGAAAGTTTCCATTCGGCGAGCAGCGCGCCGAACAGCACGTTCTGCCGGCCGAGCGAGACGTCCGTGTCGGGCATGTCCGACTGGCCGTAGCCGAGCAGGTCGTAGAAGAACACGCGATGACGCCGTGCGAGCCACGGCGCGATGCGGCGCCACACCTGCGACGAGAACGGCGTCCCGTGCACGAGCACGAGCGGCGGCCCTTCGCCGAGCGTGCCCCATGCGATCCGGTGACCTTCAAAATTGTAGCGATTGGCGAGCTCGAGCATCGGCGCCTCCGTGCTAACCTGTTTTGGTTGTTAACAGGTTACGCCTGTTCGCTCGGATGTGAAACCGATAGGTGAAAATAAATGGTTACTCGACACGAGCCTGCGCGAGCGGCGCATACATGGCGTGCGGCCGATTTCGTCGGCGGCCATCCGGCGCTCGATTTCCTGAACACGGTGGCCGACACGGGCAAGACGCGCGATGAGGACAAACTCGTCGACTGGCCGGCCGTGCGTGCCTGGGCCGGGAAGTCGGGGTTGCTGGCGGAGGCCGACCTGACGCGGTTTCTGCGTCATCCCCGGCAGGACGGCGCGGACGAACTCGTCGCGCTGCACGGTTTTCGCGAGGATGCGTATGCGGCGCTCGCGCACCTGACCGCCGGCGAAGGCGGCAGTGCCGGCGCGCGAGCGGCGGACCGGCTCGCCGAGGCGATTCGCGATGCGATCGGGCGCAGCAGATTCGACGCGGTCGACGGCCGCTTCGCATGGCGGCCCGATGCGCGCGCCGCGTCGCGCTGGATCGACGCGGCCGCGCTCGGGTTCGAGCATCTGCTGCGCGGCGACGATTTCGCGCGCGTGCGCCAGTGCGGCCGCTGTACGTGGTTCTTCGTCGATCGCGGCCGCGGCGTCGGACGCCGCTGGTGCGACATGCGCACGTGCGGCAACCGAGCGAAGGTGGAGGCGTTCAGGGAGCGGTGAAGCCGTGGTCGCGACGTTGACGGCCCGGTTTTTCCGCGTTCGTCATTCGGCGAGTTCGTGCGGCCGAGGCTCGGGCCACAGCGCCCCGACGACGAACAGTCCGGCGACGAGGAACGGCGCGCCGATCGCGAACAGGATGGCCGTGAGCCCCCACCGGTCCCAGAACCGGTCGATGACCGCGCGCTCGGGCGTGACGGGGTCGTACAGCACGTCGACCACCTCGCCTTCGTACAGTCCGGGGCGCGACGAGGTCGAGCCTTGCGCGAACGTGACGGGGCGGCCGCTGTCGGTCGTGAACGCGATGGTCGCCGAATAGAGCGACGTGCGCGTGCGGGACGACTGGGCGGTTTCGGCGATCTCGACGACATGGCCGGTCGAGTGCGCGTAATGGCGGGCGATCTGCCACTGGCGCAGCCCGGCGGCGCCGGCGCCGGCCAGGAAGCCGGTGCCGATCGCGATCGGAATCAGCACGATCGCGATGTTCCAGCGGCGCCGGACCCCTGTGCGGGCGGCCGGCGCGGGCAGCGCGTCGGCCTGCCGGCCGCGGCGCGCACTCACATACAGCAGGCTGCCGATCGCCAGCGATGCGACTGCAAGCAGCGCCGGCACCGCGACGGGCAACCAGCGTTGCGTGAAATCGTCGATCAGTGCGGGACGGTTCGGATGGGCCGGATCGACCAGGACGTCCACGCTTTCGCCGATGTCGTAGGCCGGGACCACCGATGCGGTATTGCCGGCGACTTCGCGGCGGCGGCCGTCGTTCGCCAAATAGGCGACGATCGGGCGGTATGCACGCATCGCGTCGCTGTCCTGCACGATGCGCACGACCGTGCCCGGCGTACGGATCAGGTCGCCGGCCGCATGGCTCGCGGTGACGGCGAGCATGGCTGCGACCACGAGCAGCGCAACGCCGAGCGCGAGTGCGACGAGCGCGTCCTTACGCGGCATGGCCGGATCCGTAGTGCGCGTCACGCGACGGGCCCGGATGCGATCGGGGGAAGGAGGCGACACGATGTGCGTGCCGTTGTCGGCGTGACCATGCCCTCTGAATGGTCGCGTCTCGTTCACATGATTCCATGTCTGACGTCCCATGCTCTCTCAGTGCCGGCGGCGATACGGCGATCGCCGTCCCGGTCGTGTGATATTTTGTCGGACGATTCTAGCGGAAAGTACCTCGGCGAGGCATCAATGTGATTGCGTGTCGCGAGGAGGGGCCGAGGCCGGGCGGCGCCGGAAATGGAAAAAGGCCGGTCAGCTTGCGCTGACCGGCCTTTGGAATTCCTGGTGGGGCGTGAGTGACTCGAACACTCGACCTACGGATTAAGAGAACGTAAGGCGAAAATAAGGGGCAGATTAAAGCAAGGAAATATAGGGGCCGGAGGTTCGCGCCTCGGCAGGCGGTGGAAGTCCTGATGAAAACGGCGGCACGGTTTCCCGGTCGACATACCTAGCGAGGTGCAGGTCGTCGAGGGCTTTGTGCATTTTTGACATAGCCCTGCGACACTGGCGCGCCGCTAAGAATGGGTATGTATAAATATACAGTACTGACTTCCGCTTTTCCAGGGAGGGGCCGGCCGGCAGATCGTTGAAGCGCTGCCGGATATGGACCGGAAAAAGAAAAAGGCCGGAAAGCTTTCGCTGACCGGCCTTTCTAAATGCTTGGTGGGGCGTGAGTGACTCGAACACTCGACCTACGGATTAAGAGTCCGCTGCTCTACCAACTGAGCTAACGCCCCCAACAGAAGAAAGATTATGCCCGTGTATTTTGGACTTGGCAAGCCCTTTCTGCGAATTTCCTCAAAATATTTCGTGGCGGCGACGGCCGCCGTCGCCGCGGTAATGAGCCATCGCAGTTGGCGCGCTCCCGGTATGATGACGTCCACACCCGTTGCGCGGCGGTCGCGCAACGTTTTCTGGACATTCGAAGATGGACGAAAACGCAGTCCGCGAATTGCTGGATCGCCTGCTGGCCCCGTGGGTCCGCTCGCTCGGTCTGGTCCCCGTATCGATCGGCGACGACAGCGTCACGATGCGCCTGCCGTTTTCCGGCGAATTCCGTCATTCGGGCGGGGTCATCTGCGGCCAGGTGTTCACGGCCGCCGCCGACACCGCGATGGTGGTCGCGATCTCGGCCGCGCTCGGCGAGTTCCGGCCGATGACCACCGTCTCGCTGAACACGAACTTCATGCGTCCGGTGCGCAAGGGCGACGTGCTCGTCACCGCGCGCGTGCTGCGGATGGGCCGCAACCTGGTATTCGGCGAAGTCGAGCTGTTCGACGAGGACGGCAAGATGGCCGTTCACGCGACGTCGACCTACGCGCTCGTCAGCTGAGCGGCGCCATGTTCGACCAGATCGTCTTCGCGGGCGGCGGCAATCGCTGCTGGTGGCAGGCCGGCTTCTGGGACGTCGCGCAGCCGGCGCTCGGCCTGCGCCCGCGCGTGATCGCGGGGATCTCGGCCGGCGCGGCGACCGCCTGCATGCTGTATACACGCGACGCCGCGTGGGTGATGCGCTATTACGAGGAAGCGCTGCGCCACAACCGCAAGAACGCGTACTGGGGCAACCTGTTCGGCCGCGAGCCGGTGTTTCCGCATTACCGGATCTACCGTCAGGCGCTGCTCGACATCTACGGCGAGCCGTTCGCGCGGCTCGCCGACGCGCCGGAGATCCGCATCGGCGTGTCGCACGTGCCGCGCTGGCTCGGCGCGCGCAGCGCGGTCGCCGCGGGCCTCGTCGCATACAACATCGAAAAGTACCTGCGCAAGACGCTGCACCCGACGCTCGGGCGCACGCTCGGTTTCCGGCCCGAGTTCGTGCGCGCGCAGGCGTGCGCGAGTGTCGAGGAACTCGCCGACCTGATCCTGCAGTCGTCGTGCACGCCGCCGTTCACGCCGGTGCTGCGCCGCGGCGGCCGGCCGGTACTCGACGGCGGGATGGTCGACAACGTGCCGGTCGACGCGCTCGACACGTCGCCGGGCGACGTGCTGGTGCTCGTCACGCGGCTGTATCCGCGCCCGCAGATGTTCACGGTCGCGCACGGCGACCAGCGGCGGCTGTATGTGCAGCCGTCGAGCAAGGTGCCGATTTCGAGCTGGGATTACACGAGTCCGTCGCAGATGCGGCATGCATACGATCTCGGACGGCGCGACGGCGAGCATTTCCTCACGCGCGTCGACGCAATGACGGGCGGCCGCGTGGCCGCCTGAAGGCGGGGAAGGCGGGAAGCCCGGCAGCAGAGCCGCGCGGCGAGCGCGGCCCGTGCCGGTCAGCACCGGTCGGAGTCGGTCAACGCACGCGGCGCGGCGTCAGCGCTTCCGGATTGACGACGCTCGACATATCGCCCTGGTCGAACGCGAGGATGTTCTTGAACGCCGCGCTGAAATAGAGCTCATAGCTTTCGCGCTCGACGTAGCCGATGTGCGGCGTGCAGATCACGTTTTCCATCCGCAGCAGGCTGTAGCCCTGCAGGATCGGCTCGCTCTCGAACACGTCGATCGCGACCATCCCCGGACGGTTGTGCGACAGCGCGTTGACGAGCGCGTTCTCCTCGAGCAGCTCGGCACGGCTCGTGTTGACGAGCAGCGACGTCGGTTTCATCCGCATCAGGTCTTCCTGCTTGACGATCCCGCGCGTGTCGTCGTGCATGCGCAGGTGCAGCGACAGCACGTCGCTCTGCTCGAACAGCGCTTCGCGGCTCTCGGCGGCCGTGTAGCCGTCGGCGCGCGCGGCCTCGAGCGAATGCTCGCGGCCCCAGATCAGCACGTTCATCCCGAACGCCTTGCCGTAGCCGGCGACCAGCCGGCCGATCTTGCCGTAGCCCCAGATGCCGAGCGTCTGGCCGCGCAGTACCTGGCCGAGGCCGAAGTTCGGCGGCAGCGCCGACGTCTTCAGGCCCGACTGCTGCCACGCACCCTGCTTCAGGTTCGCGACGTATTGCGGAATGCGGCGCTGGGCGGCCATCACGAGCGCCCAGGTCAGCTCGGCGGGCGCGACCGGCGAACCCGTGCCTTCGAGCACCGCGATGCCGCGGTCGGTACACGCTTCGAGGTCGATGTGGCTCGAGATGCGGCCGGTCTGGCTGATCATGCGCAGGTTCGGCAGCTTGGCGAGCAGTTGCGACGAAATCGGCGTGCGCTCGCGAATCAGCACGAGCGCCTCGACTTCCGCCAGGCGGCTCGCGAGTTGCCCCAGGCCGCGTACCGTGTTGTTGAAGACCTTCACGTCGTGCTCGGCGAGCATCTCGAAGCAGTTCAGCTTGCGGACGGCGTCCTGGTAGTCGTCGAGGATGGCAATTTTCATGATCAGCGGGAGTCGCGCGTTGAAAGCGGCAGCGGCGGCGGCGCAGGTCGCGCACCCGTCCCGCCCGGCCGGGGCCGACATGATGCTACGTCGGCGCACGTCGTGGTGTCTTTTTAACAGGTTGTTACGCTCCGCCGCAATCGGCGCCGGCCTGAGCCGGCGCCGCTCCCCTCGGACGCGTCGGGATGCGATGTTGTGTCGCATCAGACACGTCCTTTCTGATTCGGCAGCTTACCGGAGGAGGTTCACCCAATTGTTGCTTCAATCAGAATAATTGGATCATCCATTCGCGATGAGTGAGGATTTTTGACTATTTTTATCGTCAAGGCGGCCCTTGTTGAGCAACTCTGCATCATTTCCGCTGTCGTAGGAGAATTACGCATTTGCTTCAACTTTTTGAAGTTGTAACAGCGGCAGGAGTCGTTATGGATCATTTGCAGTCGATGCGCGTGTTCGTCAAGGTTGCGGATCTCGGCAGTTTCGCGCGGGCCGCGAGTGCAATGGATATTTCCAACGCGGTCGCGACGCGTCACGTCGCCGATCTGGAAGGCCGGCTCGGCACGCGCCTGCTGAACCGCACCACGCGCAGCCTTTCGCTGACGGAGTCGGGCCAGGTCTATCTGGAGCGGGCGCGCCAGATTCTCGATGAGCTCGAGGATGTCGAGCAGATGGTCGTCGCGCGCAATCACGAGCCGGTCGGCACGTTGCGCATCGTCGCGCCGGTCGTGTTCGGCCTGCACAACCTTGCGCCCGTCCTGCAGTCGTACACCGAGAATTTCCCGAAAGTGGTGCCGGATCTGACGCTGGTCGACCGCCAGGTCGATCTCGTCGAGGAAGGTTTCGACGTCGGCATCGTCGTGACGCGCCAGATGCGCAGCGCGAGCATCGTCACGCGTCGGCTGACCACGGGCTGCATGACCGTGTGCGCGACGCCGAGCTACCTGGAAAAGCACGGCGTGCCGACCCATCCGGAGCATCTCGCCGAACACCCGGCGCTGAGCCTGCCGACCGAATACTGGGGCGACGAGCGCGTGTTCACCGGGCCGGACGGCGAAGTGCGCGTGCGCCCGACCAACGTGATCGTCGCGAACAATACCGCGATGCTGCGCCAGTTCGCGCTGCTCGGGATGGGCGTCGCGATCCTGCCCAGCTACCTGATCGGCAGCGACATCGCGCGCGGCGCGCTGGTCCGGCTGCTGCCGGATTTCCGGCTGCCGCAGGTCGAGATCAACATCGCGTATCCGAGCCGGCGCCACCTGCCCGCGAAGGTGCGCACGTTCATCGACCACCTCGTCGAATATTTCAGCCACTCGACCGACGCGATGATGGGCGAACAGTGGGCCGCACAGAGCGCGGCGCCTGCGCCGATCGGCGTCGAGATGCGTGCCGAGCCGCCCGGGTCGACCGACCCGAACCTGCAGCCGCGGCTCGCGCGTTCGCCGCGCGCGCGCGTCGCGGTGCCGTCGCCGCTGTAACGGCGCGGCGGCCGCGCACCGGCACGGCCGGCAGCAGGCACCAAGAAAAAACGCGGATCGAGTGATCGATCCGCGTTTTTTTATCGACGGTTCACCGGCGTACTGCGGGCCGGGCAGACCCCGGCGCTTGGTGCGTCAGGAGCCCGTCTTGCGCGCCGTCGTCTTGCGGGCGGCGGTCTTGCGCGCCGGTGCCGGTTTCTCGTCGGCGCCTTCCGTCACGGTTTCGGCGTCCTTCGTCGCCGATTTTGCCGTCTTCTTCGCGGCCGCGGCCTTCGGTTCCTTCTTCTCGAACTCGAAACCGATCTTGCCGTCCGGCTGCTTCACGAGGAATGCCTTGAAGTTGCGGCCCGTGCGCGACGACTTGAAGTTCGGCAGCAGATCCGTGCGGCCGTCGGCCAGCAGTTTCGCCATCTGCTCGCGCGTGATTTCCTGCTGCAGGATCACCTTGCCCGAACGGAAGTCGCAGGTCTTCGGATTCGCGACCGAGTGCTCGCACACATAGCTCATCCCGTGCTCGAACACGCGGCCCTTGCACTTCGGGCATGCGCCGACCGGTTCCTGCGCGGAGAAGTCGGGCGCTTCGCCTTCCTCGCCGCCCTGGTCCTGGCCGAAGTCGAACTCGAGCTTGTAGTTCTTCGTTTCGTCGTCGAACGAGAGCTTCAGGATCGCCGAGAACGGACGGCCCATCTTGCTGCGGAAGCCGGACAACGGGCCGATGGTTTTTTCCCGCAGCAGCTCCTCGACTTCCGCGATCTCGAACTGCCGGCTGCCCGGAATCTTCGAGATCGAGAACTCGCACTTCGTGCATGCGAAGCGGCGGTAGTTTTCCTTCACCTGGCCGCCGCAGTTCGGGCACGGCGTCTCGAGCGTCGCGTAATCGCCGGGGATCGTGTCGGAATCGTATTCCTTCGCGCGCTTGACGATCTGCTGCGTCATGCGGGCGATTTCCTGCATGAACGCGTCTCGCCCGAGGTTGCCGCGCTCCATCTGCGACAGCTTGTATTCCCATTCGCCAGTGAGCTCGGGCGCGGTCAGCTCCTTCACGCCGAGCCCGCGCAGCAGCGTCATCAGCTGGAATGCCTTCGCGGTAGGGATCAGCTCGCGGCCTTCGCGCACGAGATACTTCTCGCCGAGCAGGCCTTCGATGATCGCCGCGCGCGTCGCCGGCGTGCCGAGGCCCTTCGCGGCCATCGCCTCGCGCAGCTCGTCGTCCTCGACGAGCTTGCCCGCGCCTTCCATCGCGGACAGCAGTGTCGCTTCCGAGTAGCGTGCGGGCGGCTTCGTGACGAGCGCGACGGCGGCGATCTCGTCCGTCTTCACCTTCTCGTCCTTCTGCACCGGCACGAGGTTCGCGTCCGCGCCTTCGGCGTCGCGGCCGTACACCTGCAGCCAGCCCGGCTCGACGAGCACCTTGCCTTCGGTCTTGAAGTGATGGCCGGCGACTTCGGTGATCCGCGTCGTGACGCGGAACTCGGCCGCCGGGAAGAACACCGCGAGGAAGCGCTTCACGACCATGTCGTACAGCTTCTGCTCCGGCTCGGACAGCGACTTCGGCGCCTGCAGCGTCGGGATGATGGCAAAGTGGTCGCTGATCTTCGAGTTGTCGAAGATCCGCTTGTTCGGCTTCACCCAGCCCTTGTCGAGCACCTGCTTCGCATGCGGCAGGTAGTTGTGGCTCTCCTTGAGCATCTCGAGCGTGGACTGCACCGTCGAAATGTAGTCTTCCGGCAGCGCGCGCGCGTCGGTACGCGGGTACGTGAGTACCTTGTGCTTTTCATACAGCGCCTGCGCGAGGCCGAGCGTGTTCTTCGCGGAGAAGCCGAAGCGGCTGTTCGCTTCGCGCTGCAGGCTCGTCAGGTCGAACAGCAGCGGCGACAGCTGGGTCGACGGCTTCGATTCCTCGGACACCGTGCCGACCTGGTCGCGGCACGCGGCGACGATCGTTTCGGCGGCCGGCAGGCTCCAGAGGCGCGAGTCGCGCTTTTCCGGATCGAATTCGTCGCGCTTGAATTTCGGGTCGAACCACTTGCCTTCGTAGAAGCCGCCCGCGCATGCGAACTCGGCCTTCACTTCCCAGTAGTCGCGCGGGATGAAGCGGCGGATTTTCTCTTCACGTTCGACGACGATCGACAAGGTTGGCGTCTGAACGCGGCCGACGGTCGTCAGGAAGAAGCCGCCGCCCTTGCTGTTGAACGCGGTCATCGCGCGCGTGCCGTTGATCCCGACCAGCCAGTCGGCTTCCGAGCGGCAGCGTGCGGCGTCGGCGAGCGGCTGCATGTCCGAGTCGGTGCGCAGGTGCGCGAAACCGTCGCGAATCGCCTGCGGCGTCATCGACTGCAGCCACAGGCGCTGGACCGGCTGCTTCGCCTTCGCGTGCTGCACGATCAGGCGGAAAATCAGCTCGCCCTCGCGCCCCGCGTCACATGCGTTGATCAGGCGATCGACGTCCTTGCGCTTCATCAGCTTGGTCAGGACTTTCAGGCGCGACTCGCTTTTTGCGATCGGATTCAGGTCGAAATGCGGGGGGATGACGGGCAGATGAGCGAAGCTCCATTTCCCGCGCTTGACCTCGTACTCTTCCGGGGCGGCGATTTCCAGCAGGTGGCCGACCGCGGACGACAGGACGAATTCGTCGCTCTCGAAGTATTCGTCATGCTTGGTAAAGCCGCCCAAAGCGCGCGCGATGTCGTTCGCGACAGAAGGCTTTTCCGCAATGATCAGAGCTTTGGACATGACAGATGTGTGTTGGTAGACCGGGTTCGCCGGCGTGGGTCCCTTTTACGACGGCTTTATAGCACACGCCGCAGCGACGGCGGCTCGGCGTGCAAAAAGCGGCTCATCATAGAGGGGGGGCGCAACGGCGGCAAGCGCGCCCGGCGCGGCGGCACGCGCAACGGCGCGAAAAGCCGCCCGGCCGGTGCGCGGTTCACGCCTCGACGTTCAGGATATTGCGCAATTTCGGTGCGTGCGGCGCGCCGGGCACGGCGCTCAAGTCGGACAGCATCCGTTCGACGATCGTCGCGTGCGGCAGCACCGTGCCGAAGAAGCGCGCGGTGTTCGCGTCCTCGATCAGGATCGTCGGGAAATTCTCGACGTCGAGATCGTCGAGCCGGTCGGCATGGGTTTCGATGTCGATCCACGCGAAGCAGGCGTCGGGATGGCTATCGGCGAGCTGGTCGAAGGCCGTCCGGTAGTCGCGGCAAGTGCCGCACCACTCGGCGCACAGGCAGGCGACCAGCAGCGTGTCGGGATCGGCGAGGCGCTCGGCGATCCGATCGGCATCGGTGTCGAGATTCAGCGCGGGCATGGAATTCCTTGGGTAGCGTCGGCGGCACGGGCCGCCCTATGCGGGGGACTGTAGCACGCCGGACGCGGGCGGAGTGGGCGCCACGTCAAGCCGCGCGAAGCGTCCGCCGGGCACGCTCGCGACGCGGCCGGCCAGTTCGAGCGCGAGCAGCGCGCGGTGCAGCGCGTCATCCGACAGGCCGCTGTGCTCGGCGAGCCACTCGTAAGTAACGGGGCCGTATCCCAGTGCGGCGAGCACGGATCGCTCGGTCGGGTTGTCGGGCGGCACGCCTTCGTTTGCGGCCGATGCGATGGATGGAACGGCGCAATCCGGTTTCCCGACATGCTCACCCGCGCGTCGCCCCAGCGTGCCGGATGTTTCGCCGTTATCGGGGCGCGTACCCGAATTCGCCGCGGCGTGGGCGGTGTGCGCTGCCGGTTTGTCCAGCCCGTACTCCTCGAGCACGTCGAGCGGTGTCGCGGTGAGCTTCGCGCCGTCGCGGATCAGCGCGTGGCAGCCCTGCGCGAGCGGCGCGTGGATCGAGCCCGGCATCGCGAACACGTCGCGGCCCAACTCATTCGCGAGGCGTGCGGTGATCAGCGAGCCGGAGCGCGGCGCGGCTTCGACGACGAGCACGCCGAGCGCGAGCGCGGCGATCAGCCGGTTGCGCTGAGGGAAATGCGACGCCCGCGCGGGCGTGCCGAGCGGCCATTCGGACAGGATCACGCCGCGCGCGGCAATGTCGTGCGCGAGCGTGCGGTGCCGCGCCGGATAGACGAGATCGGTGCCCGTCGCGATCACCGCGACCGTGCCGGCGCGGCCGTCGAGCCCGCCGCGATGCGCGGCGCCGTCGATGCCGAGCGCGAGGCCGGAGACGATCGCGAGCCCCGCGTCGGACAGCGCATGGGCGAAGCGCGTGGCGTCGGCGAGCCCTTGCGGCGTCGCATGGCGGCTGCCGACCACGGCGAGCCCGCGTGCGTGCAGCAGGTCGAGCCTGCCCTTTACATATAGCAGCGGCGGCGGGTCGTGCAGGTCGCGCAGCCGTGGCGGATAGACGGGATCGTTGAGCGTGACGATCGCGTTGCCCGGTGTATCGAGCCATGCCAGTGCGGCGTCGGTGCAGGCGTCGAGGTCGTCCCGCTCGCTGGCGCGCACCGCCCGCGCGGCGGCGGGGGGGGGGGGGGGGGGGGGGGGGGGGGGGGGGGGGGGGGGGGGGGGCGGGCCCGCGCGGGCGCCGCGCGCCGCGCCGGGGGCGCGGGGCGCCCGCCGCCGCCGCGGCCCCCCCCCCCCCCCCGGGGGGGGGCCCCGCCCGCCCCCCCCCCCCCCCCCGGGCCCCCCCCGCCCCCCCCCCCCGCCGGCGAGCCGAATGCGTCGAGCAACGCATGCAGCACGGCGGGTGAGATGCCCGGCGCATGCGCGAGCTGCAGCCACGCGCGCAATGCGGAAGTCGTCAGCGCTTGCGGCGACATGAGGTTCCCCTCGAACGCGGCGGCCAGCGGAGCGCGTGGCGCCATGATAAAATTTTCATCATCCGAAATACTCGACAGGGCCGCGCGCACGAGCGCCCGGCCAATTGCAGGAGGCATGACCCGCGGCGTTGATATGCCGCGCGTCTGCCTCATCTTCATTGCATCCCGGCGGCGGCGCCAGCCGGCCGGATGGCCGATGCGGCACGCCGCTCCACCGAATACCGAACACCATGGCTTTGCTGAACATTCTTCATTACCCCGACAAGCGACTGCACAAGGTCGCGAAGCCCGTCGACAAGGTCGACGACCGGATCCGCAAGCTCGTCGCCGACATGGCCGAAACCATGTACGCCGCGCCGGGCATCGGCCTCGCGGCGACGCAGGTCGACGTGCACGAGCGCGTGATCGTGATCGACGTCTCCGAGGAGAAGAACGAGCTGCGCGCGTTCATCAACCCCGAGATCATCTGGTCGAGCGACGTGAAACAGGTCTACGAGGAGGGCTGCCTGTCGGTGCCCGGGATCTACGACGAAGTCGAGCGTCCCGACCACGTCCGTGTACGTGCGCTCAACGAGCACGGCGAGACTTTCGAGCTCGACTGCGAGGGCCTCCTGGCCGTGTGCGTGCAGCACGAGATGGATCACCTGATGGGGCGCGTGTTCGTCGAATATCTGTCGCCGCTGAAGCAGACCCGCATCAAGACGAAGATGAAGAAACTCGAACGCGCGATGTGACGCGCGTGTGCCCAGCCCGATCCCGAACGCTGTCATGACCCATACGTTGCGCGTGATTTTTGCCGGCACGCCGGAATTCGCCGCGGCCGCACTCGCCGCGATCCACGAGGCCGGTTTTCCGGTGCCGCTCGTGCTCACCCAGCCCGATCGCCCGGCCGGGCGCGGGATGAAACTGCAGGCGAGCGCCGTGAAGCGCTATGCCGTCGAGCACGGGATGCCCGTCGCGCAGCCGCCGTCGCTGCGCCGCGCGGGCAAGTACCCGGCGGAGGCGGCCGACGCGATCGAGCTGCTGCGCGCGACCCCGCACGATGTGATGGTGGTCGCCGCATACGGCCTGCTGCTGCCGCAGGAAGTGCTCGACATTCCGCGTGCCGGCTGCATCAACATCCACGCGTCGCTGCTGCCGCGCTGGCGCGGCGCCGCGCCGATCCACCGCGCGATCGAGGCCGGTGACGCCGAGACGGGCGTCACGCTGATGCAGATGGACGTCGGCCTCGACACCGGCGCGATGATCGAGGAAGCGCGCGTCGCGATCGCGTCCGACGACACGACCGCCACGCTGCACGACCGGCTCGCCGCCGACGGCGCGCGGCTGATCGTCGATGCGCTGGTGCGGCTCGAGCGCGACGGCACGCTGCCCGCCACGCCGCAGCCGGCCGACGGCGTGACCTATGCGGAAAAGATCGGCAAGCACGAAGCGGCGCTCGACTGGCGCAAGCCGGCCGACGTGCTCGCGCGCCAGGTGCGCGCGTTCGACCCGTTCCCGGGCGGCGTCGCCACGCTCGACGGCGCGGCAATCAAGCTGTGGGCGGCCGAGCCGGTGGCGGCGCGCGGCACGACTGTCGACATGGCGCCCGGCACGATCGTCGAGGCTGCGCCGGAGGGCGTGGTCGTCGCCTGCGGCAGCGGCGCGCTGCGCGTCACGCAACTGCAGAAACCGGGCGGCAAGCGGCTGCCCGCGCGCGAATTCCTGGCCGGCTCGCCGCTCGCCGTGGGCCAGCGCTTCGCGTTGCCTGACGCGGCCTGAGCGTCATTCGACACGGCATCGCGTCCGCGCGCAATCGGCCGGATGGCCGAGTCGCGCAGCGCGGCGGGCGCGCGTAGAATTTCCCTGCGCATTCCGGTTTCGAGGTTCTCATGCTTGGCATCACCCATTTCGGCTTCTTCGTGCTCGCGGTCTTCCTGCTGAACGTCACGCCCGGCCCCGATACGGCGTACATCGTCGGCCGCAGCGTCGCGCAGGGCCGTGGCGCGGGGCTGATGTCGGCGCTCGGCATCTCGGCCGGCTGCTGCGTGCACACGCTTGCGTGTGCATTCGGCCTGACCGCGCTGCTCGCGGCGTCGGCGGCCGCGTTCACGGCGATCAAGCTGGTCGGTGCCGCTTACCTGATCTACCTCGGCGTGCGCATGATCATCACGAAGCAGGCCGCCGCGCCGGCAGGCGCCGAGGCGGCGCAGGCCACGGCCGCGAAGCCGCTGCGCCAGTTGTTCATGCAGGGTTTCTGGACCAACGTGCTGAATCCGAAGGTCGTGCTGTTCTTCGTGTCCTTCTTCCCGCAGTTCGTGTCGGCCGACAGCCCGCACAAGGCGCTGGCGTTCCTGGCCCTCGGGTCGGTGTTCCTCGTGATGAGTACCGTCTGGAGCTGCATCGTCGCGTGGGTCGCGGGTAGCGTCACGCAGCGCTTTTCCGGCAAGCCGGGCGTCAGGAAATGGCTTGATCGCACGGTGGGCAGCGCCTTCGTCGGCCTCGGGCTGCGGCTCGCGGCGACGCAACGCTGAAATTGAATTTTTCCGGCAAGACCTTATCTAACAAATCGCTTACAATTTTCCGCCGTGCATTGTGAAGTCGGCGGGTCCCCTGACGGATAAGGAGTGGGTATGTTCAATTGGGTCAAAACGGCGATGCTGATGGCCGCGATCACGGCCCTGTTCATCGTGATCGGCGGCATGATCGGTGGCTCGCGCGGCATGACGATCGCGCTGCTGTTCGCGCTCGGCATGAATTTCTTCTCATACTGGTTCTCCGACAAGATGGTGCTGCGCATGTACAACGCGCAGGAAGTCGACGAGAACACGGCGCCGCAGTTCTACCGGATGGTGCGCGAGCTCGCCACGCGCGCGAACCTGCCGATGCCGCGCGTCTATCTGATCAACGAGGACGCGCCGAACGCGTTCGCCACGGGCCGCAACCCCGAGCACGCGGCAGTCGCCGCGACGACGGGCATCCTGCGCGTGCTGTCCGAGCGCGAGATGCGCGGGGTGATGGCGCACGAGCTCGCGCACGTGAAGCACCGCGACATCCTGATCTCGACGATCACCGCGACGATGGCGGGCGCGATTTCGGCGCTGGCCAACTTCGCGATGTTCTTCGGCGGCCGCGACGAAAACGGCCGTCCGGCCAACCCGATCGCGGGGATTGCGGTCGCGCTGCTCGCGCCGATCGCCGGTGCGCTGATCCAGATGGCGATCTCGCGGGCGCGCGAGTTCGAGGCCGACCGCGGCGGCGCGCAGATCTCCGGCGATCCGCAGTCGCTCGCCACCGCGCTCGACAAGATCCATCGCTATGCGGCAGGCATCCCGTTCCAAGCGGCCGAAGCGCATCCGGCCACCGCGCAGATGATGATCATGAACCCGCTGCACGGCGGCGGCCTGCAGAACCTGTTCTCCACGCACCCGGCGACCGAGGAACGCATCGCGCGCCTGATGGAGATGGCCCGTACCGGCCGCTTCGACTAAGTCGCGCAGCGCTCGACACATCGCCCCGCATGCCCCGCGCTGCGGGGTGTTTCATTTGTGCGCCCCGTAAAGGGGCCGCATGACCTCACGCTACAATGCGCGGTTTGGAATCGCGGCGGCCATGCGGCCGCAGGGTTCCCGCCGCTCGCGGCACCCGTTTGCCGATTTTGCTCCGATGACACGAACCCGTTCCTCCGCCCCGTCTTCCTCCGGCCGCCCGGCGCGCCCGTCCGCGCTGCATCTCGCGCCCGATTCGCTGGGCTTCGCGCTCGACGCGGCCGCGCAGGCAGTCGATGCGGTGCGGCGCGGCACCGCGCTGCCGGCGGCACTGGCCGCGGTGTTCGCGCAGATGCCGGCCGGCACGCAGGCGCTCGCGCGTGGCGCGACGCAGGACGTTGCATACCGGACGATGCGTCGTCTCGGGAGCGCCGATTGGCTGATCGGCCGGCTCGTCAGCAAAGCGCCGCCCGCGCATGTGCATGCGGTGCTCGCCGGCGCATTCGCGCTGCTGCTCGATCCGGAGGAAACGGCTGCATATCCGGCGTTCACGATCGTCGACCAGGCCGTGACTGTAATCGGCGCGCGACGCGAATACGCGTTCGCGAAGGGGCTGGTCAACGCGGTGCTGCGGCGTTTCCTGCGCGAGCGCGACGTGCTCGTCGCGGCGCTGCAGGACGATCCGGTCGCGCGCTGGAATTACCGCACCTGGTGGGTCGACGCGGTGAAGCGCGCATGGCCCGACGCATGGCAGGCGATCCTCGCGGCCGGCGAGCGCCAGGGGCCGCTGACGCTGCGTGTGAACGCGCGCCGCGCGAGCGTCGACGCGTATCTCGACACGCTGCGTGCGAGCGGGATCGACGCGACCGCGATCGGCCGTCACGCGGTGCGGCTCGCGTCGGCGCTGCCGGTCGATCGCATTCCGGGCTTCGCCGATGGCGTCGTGTCGGTGCAGGACGCAGGCGCGCAGCTCGCGGCCGAATGGCTCGGTGCGCGCGACGGCATGCGCGTGCTCGACGCGTGCGCGGCACCGGGCGGCAAGACCGGGCATATCCTCGAACTGGCCGACGCGGAAGTCGTTGCGCTCGAAAGCGACGCGACCCGCGCGGCGCGCATCGGCGAGAACCTCGCGCGCCTGTCGCTCGCGGCGGACGTGCGCGTCGGCGACGCGGGCGCACCGGACGCGTGGTACGACGGCCGTCCGTTCGATCGCATCCTGGCCGACGTGCCGTGCTCGGCGTCCGGCATCGTGCGCCGTCATCCCGACATCCGCTGGCTGCGCCGCGAAGCCGACATCGCCGCGCTCGTCGCGGAACAGCGCCGCATCCTGAGCGCGTTGTGGCCGCTGGTGAAACCGGGCGGCGAACTGCTCTACGTGACCTGTTCGATCTTCCCCGAGGAAGGTGAATTGCAGGCGCGCTGGTTTGAAGCGGCCTGTGAAGATGCGGTACGATTGGACGCGCCCGGCCAACTGCTGCCGGGCGGCGTGCACGGCGGGGCGGCCGGCGCACGCGACCAGAACACCGATCACGACGGATTTTTCTACGCGCGGTTTCAGAAACGGTGACGATCAAACACCTTTTTCCACTTCGGCTTGCGGCCGTCCTGCTGGTCGCGTTGACGCTGTGCCTGACGGTCGTTCGGCCGGCGCGCGCCGAGTCGATCGCCGTGCAGCGTGCATCGCTGCAGGCTGACGGAAGCGGCTGGAGCCTCGATGCCCGCTTCGATTTCGAGCTGAATCCGAACCTCGAGGATGCCGTCAACAAGGGCATTCCGCTGTACTTCACGACCGATTTCGAACTGGGCCGCGCGCGCTGGTACTGGTTCGACGAGCAGCCGGTGTCGGTGTCGCAGACGATCCGGCTGTCGTTCCAGCCGCTCACGCGCGAGTACCGCGTGTCGACGGGCGGCCTGCAACTCGGCTTCCCGTCGCTGAAGGACGCACTCGCGGTCGTCCGGCACATCACGTCGTGGCACGTGATCGACCGCAACCAGGTGCGTGCCGGCGAAACCTACACGGCCTCGGTGCGGATGCAGCTCGATACGGCGCTGATGCCGAAGCCGTTCCAGGTCGACGCGGTGAACAACCGCGACTGGACGCTCGGGTCGGACTGGAAGCGCTTTACCTTCACGGTGACCGAACGTGCTAAATAAAGTGCGCCGCGCGGCCAGCGGGAAGAGCCTCCTCGTTCGCGTGATCGTCTCGACCGTCGCGATCACCGCATTGCTGCTGCTCGTGCTGCTCGCGGCCGCGAGCGCGAACACCGAATTCTTCGACCGCTACTACTCGTGGCTGTACGCGACGAATATCGTCGTCGCGCTCGTGTTCCTGCTCGTGGTGCTCGGGCTGATCGGGATGATCGTCGTGCGCCTGAGGAAGGGCAAGTTCGGCACGCGGCTGCTCGCGAAGCTCGCGGTGTTCTTCGCGCTCGTCGGCGTGGTGCCGGGCGGGATCATCTACATCGTGTCGTACCAGTTCGTGTCGCGCAGTATCGAGTCGTGGTTCGACGTGAACGTCGAGACCGCGCTGACGGCCGGCCTGAACCTCGGCCGCGGGATGCTCGACGCGTCGCTGTCCGACCTGCAGACGAAGGCGCGGCTGATGTCCGACCAGCTCGCGAGCGTCGATGCGAACACGAACGGCACGACGCTCACGCTCTTGCGCCTGCGCGACCAGTTCGGCGTGCAGGATGCGACGATCGTCGAGCCGAGCCGCGGCGGCTCCGGCGCGGCGCCCGACCTGCACATCGTCGCGCAGGCATCGGGCAATTTCGCCGCGCTGATTCCGGACGACCTGCCGACACCGCTGATGCTGAGCCAGGCGCGCGAACACGGCGCGTATGCGGCGATCGAGGGCGAGGTCGACGGCGACCCGCGCGCGCATGGCGCGAAGGGCGCGCTGCGGCTGCGCGTCGTGCGGCCGATTCCCGATGCGACGACGTCGCTGCTGCAGCCGGCGGAGCGGTTCCTGCAGCTCACGCAGCCGGTGCCGCCCACGCTCGCGCACAATGCGGACGCAGTGCAGCGCGCGTATCGCGAGTACCAGGAAAAATCGCTCGGCCGCACGGGCTTGCGCAAGATGTACATCGGCACGCTGACGCTCGCGCTGTTCCTCGCGACCTTCATCGCGATGATGCTCGCGCTCGCGCTCGGCCAGCAGCTCGCGCGGCCGCTGTTCCTGCTCGCGCAGGGCACGAAGGAGATCACGGAAGGCGACTACACGCCGAAGCGCGAGATCAAGTCGCGCGACGAGCTCGGCTTCCTCACGCAGTCGTTCAATGCGATGACGCGCCAGCTGTCCGAGGCGCGGCTCGCGGTCGAGAAGAACCGCGTCGCGCTCGAGCATTCGAAGACCTATCTCGAGAGCATCCTCGCGAACCTGACCGCCGGCGTGTTCGTGCTCGACCGCCAGTTCCGGCTGACGACGGCCAACCGCGGCGCCGAGCGAATTTTCCGCCAGCCGTTCGGCGCGATGATCGGCACGGCGCTCGACCGGATCGGCGTCGTCGCGGAATTCGGCGCGATGGTGCGCAAGGCGTTCGCCGATCGCGAAGCGGCGTCCGACGACGGCGGCGGCGACCGCGGCCACTGGCAGCAGCAGTTCGCGATCGAAGTGCCGGGCGAAGCCGATCCGCTGACCTTGCTCGTACGCGGCACGCGCCTCGTATCGACCGTCGAGGGCGAGGCCGACGATCCGCAGACGTCCGGCTACGTCGTCGTGTTCGACGACATCTCCGACGTGATTTCCGCGCAGCGTTCGGTCGCATGGGGCGAGGTCGCGCGGCGGCTCGCGCACGAGATCAAGAACCCGCTGACGCCGATCCAGCTGTCGGCCGAGCGGCTGCAGATGAAGCTGTCCGACAAGCTCGCGCCGCCCGATGCCGACGTGCTCAAGCGCGGCGCGACGATGATCGTCAACCAGGTGGCCGCGATGAAGCGGATGGTGGACGACTTCCGCGAATATGCGCGCACGCCGCCGGCGGTGCTCGCCAACCTGCAGCTGAACGAACTGGCGAGCGAGGTGCTCGGGCTGTATGGTGTCGGCGAAGGCAAGAGCGCGATCGTCGCCGAACTCGCGCCGTCGCTGCCGGTGATCCGCGGCGACGCGACGCAACTGCGCCAGGTGATTCACAACCTGCTGCAGAACGCGCAGGATTCGGTCGCGGAAGTCGCGCATCCGCGTGTGTTGATCGAAACCAAGACAGTAGAATATGGCGACCCCGACGCCGAGGGCAAAACGCGCGTCGCGGTACGTCTTACCGTGTCCGACAACGGGCCCGGTTTTCCGGCACGCATCCTGACCCGTGCGTTCGAGCCTTACGTGACGACGAAGGCGAAGGGCACGGGGCTCGGATTGGCCACGGTCAAGAAAATCGTCGATGAGCACGGCGCGCGGATCGATCTGCGCAATCGCATGCACGGCGAGACCGTCGAGGGTGCGCAGGTGTCGATCCTGTTCCTGCAGATGGCGAGCGATACGCCAGGCGTCGAATCCGGCGCGCAGGGCGGGGCGGCTCCCGCCAAGACAAAAGCAAGTGTGCAGACAAAGGCAGCGTAAATGGCAACCATCCTGGTGGTAGATGATGAAATGGGCATCCGGGAATTGCTCTCGGAGATCCTCAGCGATGAAGGACATGTCGTCGAGGCGGCGGAAAACGCGCAGGCCGCGCGGGAATACCGTCTGAATCAGGCGCCCGATCTCGTGCTGCTCGATATCTGGATGCCCGATACCGACGGCGTCACGCTGCTCAAGGAATGGGCGGCGCAGGGCCTGTTGACGATGCCCGTGATCATGATGTCCGGGCACGCGACGATCGATACCGCCGTCGAGGCGACGAAGATCGGCGCACTCGATTTCCTCGAGAAGCCGATCGCACTGCAGAAGCTGCTGAAGTCCGTCGAGCACGGTCTCGCGCGCGGCGCGGCACCGGTGTCTGCCAATGCGGCGGCGAAGGCGGGTGGCGGCCAGGCATCGGGCCAGGCGGCGGTCGCGTCCGCGGCCGCGCTGCCGACGCTCGGCGACGACATGGCCGCGGCGCTCGGCCTCGCGGGCCAGACGGCCGCGATTTCGTTCGACATCCCGTTGCGCGAAGCGCGCGACGCGTTCGAACGCGCGTACTTCGAATATCACCTCGCGCGCGAGAACGGCAGCATGACGCGCGTCGCGGAGAAGACGGGCCTCGAGCGCACGCACCTGTATCGCAAGCTCAAGCAGCTCGGCGTCGAGCTCGGCAAGAAGCCGTCGGAAGGGGCCGTATAAGAAATTTCACGAAACCCCTTGTGCGACTCAATAAAGCTCGATATACTTTGTTTCTTCGTTGGCCCGGTAGCTCAGTTGGTAGAGCAGCGGATTGAAAATCCGCGTGTCGATGGTTCGATTCCGTCCCAGGCCACCAGCAGTTCCAACCCCAAGAATCGGAAGGTTCTTGGGGTTTTTCGTTTGTGGTGGGTTCGCGCGGCGTCGGCGGTGCGTCCGGCAGCATTCGCCGGGGCGTGATAAAATCCGTGCCCGCTCAATGACTTAGCGCATCGCTTCATGCGCACGGCAAGGTTGCCCGCAGGCGCTGCCGTGATGTGCGGCAACGAAGCCGCGCGATGGGCGGTATAAGCGCTCCGCCGCGTTCGCGGCCGACCGCGCTGCCTATACTGGTCGAGCCGGCGCAGGCCGGCACGCGTCGGGCCGCCCGGCGGCAGCCGGCCCCGGGGCGCAGCGCGACGCGAGCCTACACATTCACGGAGTATCACGGTGATTCGGACAGACGCTAAAGACGGCGCGCTCGTGTTGTTTTCCGGCGGGCAGGACTCGGCCACGTGCGTGGCCTGGGCCCTCGAACGCTACCAGACGGTCGAGACGCTCGGCTTCGATTACGGCCAGCGCCACCGCGTCGAACTCGAATGTCGCGAAGGCGTGCGCGACGCGCTGAAGCGTCAGTTTCCCGCCTGGGCCGACCGCCTCGGCGACGATCACATGGTCGACCTGTCGGTGCTCGGCGCGATCAGCGATACCGCGATGACCCGCACGATCGAGATCGAGACCGCGGCGAACGGCTTGCCGAACACGTTCGTGCCGGGCCGCAACCTGCTGTTCATGACGATCGCGGCCGCGATCGCCTATCGCCGCGGCTTGCGCGTGCTGGTCGGCGGGATGTGCGAGACCGATTTCTCGGGCTACCCGGACTGCCGCGACGATACGATGAAGGCGCTGCAGGTCGCGCTGAACCTCGGCATGGACACGCGCATGGTGCTCGAGACGCCACTGATGTGGCTCGACAAGGCGCAGACCTGGCAACTCGCCGAGCAGCTCGGCGGCGAGGCGCTCGTCGAGCTGATCCGCGTCGAGACGCACACGTGCTACGTGGGCGAGCGCGCGGAACTGCACGACTGGGGCTTCGGCTGCGGCGAATGCCCGGCCTGCAAGCTGCGCAAGCGCGGCTACGAGGCCTACCTGAAGGGCGAGCGCGTGACCGAAGCACCGCTGTGACGCGGGTGCGCCGGCAGTGCCGGATGGATAACGGATTCTGATCGACAACGAGCGGCGCGAGCCGGACGAAGCACGATGACTTACGCGGTCAAGGAAATTTTCTACACGTTGCAGGGCGAGGGCGCGAACGCGGGCCGTCCGGCCGTGTTCTGCCGGTTCGCCGGCTGCAATCTGTGGTCGGGTCGCGAAGAGGATCGGGCGGACGCCGTGTGCCGCTTCTGCGATACCGACTTCGTCGGCACCGACGGCGAGAACGGCGGCAAGTTCAAGGACGCCGACGCGCTCGTCGCGACGATCGCCGGCCTGTGGCCGGACGGCGAGGCGCACCGCTTCGTCGTCTGCACGGGCGGCGAGCCGATGCTGCAGCTCGACCAGCCGCTCGTCGACGCGCTGCACGCGGCGGGCTTCGAGATCGCGATCGAGACCAACGGCTCGCTGCCGGTGCTCGAGACGATCGACTGGATCTGCGTGAGCCCGAAGGCCGACGCGCCGCTCGTCGTCACGAAGGGCAACGAACTGAAGGTCGTGATCCCGCAGGACAACCAGCGGCTGGCCGATTACGCGAAGCTCGATTTCGAGTATTTTCTCGTGCAGCCGATGGACGGCCCGTCGCGCGATCTCAATACGAAGCTCGCGATCGACTGGTGCAAGCGGCATCCGCAATGGCGGCTGTCGATGCAGACCCACAAATATCTGAACATTCCCTGAGCCACGGCTTTTGACATCGTGCTGATTACCCGAAAACTCGAATTCGACGCGGGCCACCGCATTCCCGATCACCGCAGCCAGTGCCGCAACCTGCACGGCCATCGCTACGTGCTCGAAGTCACGCTGCGCGGCGATCTCGTCGATACCGAGGGGGCGCCCGACCGCGGCATGGTAATGGACTTCGCCGACGTGAAGGCGCTCGCGGTCGAGCACCTCGTGAACAAGTGGGATCACGCGTTCCTGGTCTACGCGCGCGACGAAGTCGTGCGCTCGTTCCTCGAGCAGATGGCCGACCACAAGACCGTCGTGCTCGACCGGATCCCGACCGTCGAGAACCTCGCGGCGATCGCGTTCGACATCCTCGCGAACGTGTACGACGCGCACTACGGCGTGAACCTGCGCCTGGAGCGCGTGCGCCTGTACGAAACGCCGAACTGCTGGGCCGACGTCGAGCGCCAGCCCGGCCGCTGATCCTGCCTTCCCGGCAGCCCCGCCAGCCGGCGCGGGCTGCCTGCCGCCACGCCGCGCGGCCTCGCCCGGCGCCGTTCCCCGCCTGTTCCCACATTCCGCGTGACGCCGCGCTATGATCGTTGCGTGGCACCGGAAAACGCATCCGTGCGACATCGCGCGGCCCGCGCTGTCAGATCCGCTGCTCACGACCGACTGACGTTCCAGGGCCCGGTCCGGCGCCGCCGGGCATCGCGGCCCGGCGCATTGCGCCCGCTTCGCCCGTTGCTTGTCCCGTTCGATTGCCGTTCCGTCCAGGAGCCCGTATCGATGAGCACGCTCACCAATTCCCTCAAACAACGCCTGCACGACGGCGACGAGCCGCTGTACGGCCTGTGGCTGTCGCTCGGCTGCGATTCGGCCGCGGAAGCGCTCGCCCACGCCGGCTACGACTGGCTCTGCATCGACATGGAGCATGCGCCGAACGACAGCCGCGACGTCGCGTCGCAACTGCGCGCGCTGGCCGCCGCGCACCTGCCGAGCGAGCCCGTCGTGCGTGTGCCGGGGCGCGAGCCGTGGCTCGTGAAGCGCGCGCTCGACGCCGGCGCGCGCACGCTGATGTTCCCGTGCATCGAGACGCCCGACGAGGCCGCGCACGCGGTGCGGCTCACGCGCTTCCCGTCGCCGGATTCCCCCGACGGGTTGCGCGGCGTGGCCGGCATGGTGCGTGCGGCGGCGTTCGGCATGCGCCGCGATTACCTGCAGACGGCGAACGCGCAGGTCGCGGTGATCGTGCAGATCGAATCGGCGCGCGGTATCGACGAAGTCGAGCGGATCGCCGCGACGCCGGGCGTCGACTGCCTGTTCGTCGGCCCGGCCGATCTGGCGGCAAGCCTCGGGCACCTCGGCGACAGCCGCCATCCGGACGTCGAAACCGCGATCGCGCGCGTGCTCGCGGCCGGCAAGCAGGCCGGCGTCGCGGTCGGCATCTTTGCGAGCGATACCGCAACCGCGCGCCAGTATCGCGAGGCCGGCTTCCGGATGATCACGCTGTCGGCCGACGTGAGCTGGCTGCTGCGTGCGACGCGCCAGGCATTGCAGGAGGTGCGGTCATGAACGATGGCGACGGCGCGGGGCACGATGGTGTGCGGCTTGCGGCCGGTGTACGCGGGCGGATCGGCGCGCTGCTCGGGCTGTGGGCCGTATGCGTCGCGGCGGTTGCGCAGAATGCGCCGCACGCGAAGCCGGACCCGGCGCGCGAGACGCAATCCGCAGTGGCCGACTACAACGCGGGCGACTATCGCGCGGCGCTGGTGCAGTTCCACGACGCGGCCGAACGCGGCGACCGGCTCGCGCAGTTCAACTACGCGATGATGCTGCTCACGGGTGTCGGCGTGACCGCGAACGTCGACGAAGGGCTGCGCTGGCTGAAGCGGGCGGCCGACGCGAACATGTCGCATGCGCAGTACGTGTACGGGCGCATGTTCGACGACGGCGAGTTCGTTGCGCGCAACCCGGCCGAAGCGCACCGCTGGTTCCTGCGCGCGGCGAAGCAGGGGCACGTGCAGGCCGAGCTGTCGCTCGCGAACCAGTTCCTCGACGGGCGCGGCACGCCGCGCGACAACCGGCGGGCGTTCGAGTGGTACAAGCAGGCGGCCGACGCGGGCGAGCCGACCGCGCAGTACGTGACCGCGTCGTTCTACGAGCGCGGTGGCGACGGCGTCACGCAGAACCTGAACATCGCGCGCGCGTATTACGCGGCCGCGGCCGCGCAGGGCGACGAGACGGCCGGGCTGAAATTCAAGGAACTGAGCGCGCGGCTCAAGGCGCAGGAGCCTGCATCGGGCGCCGGTGCGGATCATGGGAGCCCGCGCGCGACGCCACCGCAGTGAGTAGGCAGCGCCGGCGCCATGCGATACGCGCAGAACGAAAAAACGGCGCCGAGGCGCCGTTTTTCATTACTTGCGACTGCGTGCCGTGTCGCGCCGCGCCGTCAGCTCTTCATCAACCGCCGCTGTCGCCCGACGCTCATGATCATGCCGATCGCGACACCGAGCGTCGCGAGTGCGGTGCCGCCGTAACTCATGAACGGCAACGGCACGCCGACGACGGGCAGCACGCCGCTCACCATCCCGATGTTGACGAATGCGTAGACGAAGAACGCGAGTGTGAGCGAGCCCGCGAGCAGCCGGCCGAACAGCGTCGCGCCCTGCGCGGCGATATAGAGTCCGCGTGCGATCAGCGCCATGTACAGCGTCAGCAGCACGAGGCCGCCGGCGAGCCCCCATTCTTCCGAGAACACCGCGAAGATGAAGTCGGTGTGCTTCTCCGGAATGAATTCGAGGTGGGCCTGGGTGCCCTTCAGGTAGCCCTTGCCGAGCGCGCCGCCCGAGCCGATCGCGATCACGGCCTGGATCGTGTGGAAGCCCTTGCCGAGCGGGTCGGAGGTCGGATCGAGCAGCGTGCACACGCGGTGCTTCTGGTAGTCGTGCATCAGCGGCCACTGCACTTCGGGCTGGCAGATGCGCTCTTCGAACACGGCGATCGAGCCGACCGCGATCACGCCCGCGACGAGCACCGGCACGATCAGCTTGAACGACAGGCCCGCGAGGTAGATCACGAAGAAGCCGGCCGCGAACACGAGCAGGCCCGTGCCGAGGTCGGGCTGCTTCGCGATCAGGCCGACCGGCACCAGCAGGATCGCGAACGCGGCGATGAAGTCGTACCAGCGCAGCCCGCCTTCGCGGCGCTGGTAGTACCACGCGAGCATCAGCGGTGTCGCGATCTTGAGGATTTCCGACGGCTGGATCACGACGCCGACGTTCAGCCAGCGCTTCGCGCCCTTCTTGGTCATCCCGAACAGCGCGACGGCGACCAGCAGCGTGACCCCGAACGTATAGAGCGGGACCGCGAAGCGCATCAGTGTCGTCGGCGGGATGTTGGCGATCACCCACATCAGCACGAACGTCAGCAGGATGTTGCGCAGCTGATCCTCGACGCGGCCCGGCATGTCGATCGACGCGCTGTACAGCGTGACGATGCCGACGCACAGCAGCAGGAACACGATGAGGGCGAGCGGGCGGTCGAAGCCCGCGAACATCTGCTTGATCTTGTCGAGCCAGGCGCGCTTGTCGAATTGCATGCCTTTCTCCGTTAATGAGCGGTGCCGGCGTTCACCGCTTTCGCGGAGGCCGTGACACGGAAGTTGTCGTCGCGCGGCGCGGCGGCGAGCGGCTGCGCGTCGCTGGCGGGCCGGCGCGGCCGGTGCGGGCGCCGGATCGGCGGCAGGCTCGCGGCCCTCGGCGCCGCGGCGCTCGCGTCGGCGGGCTGCGCCGCGCTTGCCGCGGCCGCACCCGACGCATCGGGCGCCGACGCGGCCGATGCCGCATCCGCCGCGCTGGCCGCGGCCGGCACGACGGGCTGCGGCAGCGCCTTGAAGCCGGCCGCGACGGACACGGCCTTCGAGGCATCGCCGATCACCGGTGCGCTGATCGGCTCGGTCGCCGACGCGGCGGCGGCGACGGCGGCCGCCTCGTTCTCCGGTTTCTGGCGCTCGACGAGATAGAAGTCGAGCACGCGGCGCGCGATCGGGCCCGCGGCCTGCGCGCCCCAGCCTCCGTTCTCGACGACCAGCGCGAGCGCGATCTGCGGATGGTCGACCGGCGCGTACGCGATGAACAGAGCGTGGTCGCGCAGGTGCTCGGCGAGCAGGTGGCCCTTGTAGTTCGAGCCCTGCAGCGAGAACACCTGCGCGGTACCGGTCTTGCCGGCCGCGAGGTACGACGCGCCGCGGAACACCTTGTACGCGGTGCCGGACGGATTCTCGATCACGTTCTCCATCCCGCGCTTCACGACATCGATGTCGGCCTGCTTGAGCGGGATCGTTTCACTTTCCTTCGGCACGGTCAGGTGGCGCCCGCGCGTGATCGGATCCTCGACTTCCTTCACGAGGTGGGGCTTCATCACGACGCCGTTGTTCGCGAGCGTCGCGGTGGCATGCGCGAGCTGCAGGATCGTGTACGAGTTGTAGCCCTGGCCGATCCCGAGGCTGATCGTCTCGCCGTCGAACCACTTCTGCTGCGCGGCCTTCTTGAACGCTTTCTTCTTCCAGTCGGTCGACGGCAGGATCCCGCGCGCCTCGCCCTGGATGTCGATGCCGGTGATCTGGCCGAAGCCGAACGGCTTCATGAAGTTCGCGATCGCGTTCACGCCGAGATCGCGCGCGAGCATGTAGAAGTAGGTGTCGTTCGACACCATGATCGCCTTGTTCATGTCGACCCAGCCCTGGCCCGAGCGCACGTCGTTGCGGAACGTGTGCCCGCCGAACGTGAAGTAGCCGGGATCCTGGAAGCCCCAGCCCGGCGTGCGCTTACCGAGCGTCAGGCCGGCCAGCGCCATGAACGGCTTGTACGTCGAGCCGGGCGGGTAGGTGCCGTGCAGCGGGCGGTTCAGGAGCGGCTTGTCGGGCGAGTTGTTCAGTTCGTCCCAGGTCTGCTGGTCGATGCCGTCGACGAACGAGTTCGGGTCGAAGCTCGGCGACGACACGAACGCGAGCACGTCGCCCGTCTTCGGCTCGATCGCGACGAGCGCGCCGCGCTTGCCGGCGAACGCCTGCTCGGCGACCTGCTGCAGCGCGATGTCGAGCGACAGCACGAGGTTGTTGCCGGGCGTCGCCTGCGTGCGCGACAGCGTGCGCACGGGCCGGCCGCCGGCCGTCACCTCGACTTCCTCGAAGCCCGTGAGGCCGTGCAGCTCGGTTTCGTAGCTCTGCTCGACGCCGATCTTGCCGATGTAGTCGGTGCCCTTGTAGTTGTTCGCGTCGCGGCGCGGATCGTAGTGTTCCTGGTCGCTGTCGTTGTCGTCGCTCATCGCGTCGATGCGATCCTGGTCGCGCTTCGAGATCCGGCCGATGTAGCCGATCACGTGCGCGGCCGTCATGCCGAGCGGGTACTGGCGGAACAGCCGCGCGCGCACGTCGACGCCGGGAAAGCGGAAGCGCTGCGCGGTGAAGCGCGCGACTTCCGCGTCGGTGAGGCGCGTGCGGATCGGCAGGCTCTCGAAGTTCTTCGAGTCTTCCTGCAGCTTCTTGAAGCGGCGGCGGTCGCGCGCGTCGATCGGGATGATCTCGGACAGCTTGTCGATCGTGTTGTCGAGCGTGTCGTCGAGCTTCGACGGCGTGATCTCGAGCGTGTAGGCCGAATAGTTCTTCGCGAGGACCACGCCGTTGCGGTCGGTGATGATCCCGCGGTTCGGCACGATCGGCGCGACCGAGATGCGGTTTTCCTCGGCCTGCAGCGCGTATTTGCCGTGCTGCATCAGCTGCAGGTAGAAGAAGCGGCTCGCGAGCAGCCCGAAGCAGACGAACACGAACACGCCCGCCGCCGCGACGCGCAGGCGGAACTTCGAGAGCTGCTGTTGGGTGTCGTTGAATTCGGTCATGCGGTTACGATCGATCTGGCCCGTGCGCGGCGAGCGCGCGCGGGCGAGGAGCCGCCCCGGAGCGCGGCGCGCGGGCGTGGGGGCGGCGGGTATTCAAGGTCGGTCCGGCTCAGATGGGGCGCGTATCGTCCGGGTCGACCGGGCGGCGTTGCGGCATCAGCAGCAGGTGGCTCGCGATCGGCCACAGCGCGGCCTCGACGAAGCCGTCCACCAGATAGCGCCAGCCGGGAAACGCGGCGCCCATCACGAGGCGGATCACGAACGGCACCAGCTGCGCGACGACGAGCAGCGGCGTGACGTACAGCACCTGCACGCCGATCGGCATCCACAGCACGCGGCGGTGGATCGTGATCGCGCCGTACGACAGCAGCGTATAGGCGAGCGCATGCTCGCCGAGCAGCCCCGCGTCATGCACGTCCATCAGGATGCCGAGCGCGAACGCGACGCCCATTCCGACCTTGCGCGGCTGGTGGATGTTCCAGAACAGCAGCACGAGCGCGACGAAGTCGGGCACGCCGGGCAGGCGGCCCCACGGCATCAGGTTCAGCAGGAACGCGGCGGCGAGGCTGAAGACGATGAAGTACGGGTTGACCGGCTGCAGGATGTATTGCGGGCGGTTCATCGCTGGGCTCCTGGTTGCCCGGCCGCGGGCTTCGCGGGCGCGGCGGCGGGCTTGGCCGGAGCGGCGGGGGCGGCAGGTGCAGCCGGCGCCGGTTTCGCGCCGGGTGCGGCCGCGGCGGCCGGCTTCGCGTTCGCGTCGGCCTTCTCGGCCTTGTCGCCCTTCGAGGCGGCCTTGGCGCCCTTCTTGCCCTTCGCGTTCTTGTCGGCCGGCTCGGGCTCGGCCGGGCGCGGCGGGACATCGTTCTGGTAATGCAGCACGAGCATCTGCCGCGCGCCGCGCACGGCGGCGACCGGCGCGCAGGTCACGCGCGCGAACGCGGTATCGGCGAGCTTGTCGACCTTCGCGACCTTCGCGACCGGCAGGCCCGGCGGATAGACGCCATCGAGGCCGCTCGTGACGAGCTCGTCGCCCGCGACGAGGTCCGAGCTCGTCGGCACGAAGCGCAGGTCGAGCGAATCGCCCTTCGGCGTGCCGTAGATCACGCTGCGCAGGCCGGTGCGCAGCACCTGCACGGGAATCGCGAGATCGCGGTCGGTGATCAGCGTGACTTCGGCCTGCAGCGGGAACACGCGCGTGACCTGGCCGATCACGCCGTCCTCGCTGACGACCGGCGCGCCGTTCTGGATGCCCTGCTGCGAACCCTGGCCGATCACGATCTTCTGCGTGAACGGGTCGCTGGTGTCGTACTGGATCTCGACCGGCGTCGAATGCGTCGCGATGTGCTGGCGCAGCTCGAGCACCGCGCGCAGATGCGTGTTCTCCTGCGCGAGCACCGCGGCCTGGTTGGCCTGCGTGGACAGCTGCAGGTTGCGCTTGCGCAGCGCGTCGTTCTCGTGGCGCAGCGACGCACCGGTGACGGCGATGTCGGCCGCGCCCATGAACAGGTCGCGCGGCACGAGCGCCGCGCGCTGCAGCGGGTACAGCACGGTGCCGAGCACGCCGCGGACGATTTCGAGCGTGCTGAAGCGCGCGTCCGATACGAGAAGCGCGATGGCGAGGGCGACGAAGAAGATGAGCCGCGCGAGCGCGGGCGGACCTTGCTTGAAGAGGGGCGGCGGACTGTATTCCATGGTCGGCGCCGGGCGCGTGGCGATCGGTTAAATAATGCTCAGACGCGCGAACGGCGTGGCGGTTCGTTCTGAACGAGCGATCCGGCCACGCCGCGGGTGCGCCATATCAAACGGGACTGCTTAGGCGATCACTCGTCGATCACTCGTACGAGAAGATGCTGCCCAGCTTGTCCATGCGTTCGAGCGCCATGCCCGAACCGCGTACGACGCAGGTGAGCGGATCTTCGGCGACGAGCACCGGCAGGCCGGTTTCTTCCGCGAGCAGGCGGTCGAGGTCGCGCAGCAGTGCGCCGCCGCCCGTCAGCATCATCCCGCGCTCGGCGATGTCGGCGCCGAGTTCCGGCGGCGTCTGCTCGAGGGCGATCTTCACCGACGACACGATCTGGTTCAGCGGATCGGTCAGCGCTTCGAGGATTTCGTTGCTGGAGATCGTGAAGCTGCGCGGAATGCCTTCCGACAGGTTGCGGCCCTTCACTTCCATTTCCTTGACTTCGGAGCCCGGGAACGCGGAGCCGATTTCCTTCTTGATCGCCTCGGCGGTTTGTTCGCCGATCAGCATCCCGTAGTTGCGGCGGATGTAGTTGACGATCGCTTCGTCGAACTTGTCGCCGCCGACGCGCACCGAGCCTTTGTAGACGATGCCGCCGAGCGAGATCACGCCGACTTCCGTGGTGCCGCCGCCGATGTCGACGACCATCGAGCCGGTGGCTTCCGACACCGGCAGGCCGGCGCCGATCGCGGCCGCCATCGGCTCCTCGATCAGGTAGACCTGCGATGCGCCGGCGCCGTGCGCGGCTTCCTTGATCGCGCGGCGCTCGACCTGGGTCGAGCCGCACGGCACGCAGATGATGATGCGCGGCGACGGCGAGAACATGCGCGACTCGTGCGCCGTCTTGATGAACTGCTTGATCATCTGCTCGGTGACGGTGAAGTCGGCGATCACGCCGTCCTTCATCGGGCGGATCGCCTCGATGTTGCCCGGCACCTTGCCGAGCATCTGCTTGGCTTCCTTGCCGACTGCCTGGATCGTCTTCTTGCCGTTGGGGCCGCCTTCCTGGCGGATCGACACGACCGACGGCTCATCGAGCACGATGCCCTTGCCGCGCATGTAGATCAGGGTGTTTGCGGTGCCGAGGTCGATCGCCAGGTCGTTGGAGAAGTAGCTGCGCAAAAAACCGAACATTCAGAATCCTGTTTCGCTCTGGGCCGGCCCTGCATAGCGAACGCTGAGGGCGGGCAGCGGAAAAAATAACAGCCTCGGGAAGCGTGGCGGAAGCGGCCGCCGCGGCGCACGAAGCTGCGAGTGATGTCTACCGGGAATCGCACGAAGCACGCACGGCTTGCCGAAGCGGGGCGAAACGGTGCGGGAAAAGGCTGCCGGGTTTGGGTCGAACGCGTAATGATACCTTATAATTTCGCGGTATTTGAATCGAAACGGACGGTATTTTTGCCGCTTCGGCCCTGATTTTTGAGGGTGGGATCGTACCCTCCAACCCCCCGCCGCAGCGCGCTTTTCGATGCGCTGCGCAGCCTTGTTTTTCCGGTGATCGCATGGCCCTGACCCTGACCGATGTGAAACGCATCGCGCACCTCGCGCGACTCGAAATGGCCGACGCCGACGCCGAGCATACGCTCGGCCAGCTCAATGAATTCTTCGGCCTCGTCGAGCAGATGCAGGCGGTCGACACCGCCGGCATCGCGCCGCTCGCCCACCCGATCGAACAGATCCAGGAAGTCGCGCAGCGCCTGCGCGACGACGCCGTGACGGAAGTCGTCAATCGCGACGACAACCAGCGTCCGGCGCCGGCCGTCCAGGACGGCCTCTATCTCGTGCCGAAGGTGATCGAGTAAGCATTCGATGAGAAGCGCGCCGGCCGGCCTGCGCCGCGCGCCACCCAGAATTCCCAGGAAAACCACTCAATGCACGCAAAAAGCCTGACCGAACTGCGCGCCGCGCTCGCCGCCAAGGAATGCTCGGCCGTCGAGCTCGCGCAGCTCTACCTGAAACGGATCGACGCGGCACGCGACCTGAACGCGTTCGTCCATGTCGATGCCGACCTCACTCTTGCGCAGGCGAAGGCCGCCGACGCCGAGCTCGCGCGCGGCGCGGGCGGCGCGCTGACCGGCCTGCCGATCGCGCACAAGGACGTGTTCGTCACGCGCGGCTGGCGCTCGACCGCCGGCTCGAAGATGCTCGCGAACTACGAAAGCCCGTTCGACGCGACCGTCGTCGCCCGCCTGCAGGCGGCCGGCATGGTCACGCTCGGCAAGACCAACATGGACGAGTTCGCGATGGGCTCGTCCAACGAGAACTCGGCGTTCGGCGCGGTGAAGAACCCGTGGGACACGAACGCCGTGCCGGGCGGCAGCTCGGGCGGCAGCTCGGCGGCCGTCGCCGCGCGCCTCGCGCCGGCCGCGACCGGCACCGACACCGGCGGCTCGATCCGCCAGCCCGCGTCGTTCGCGGGCGTAACGGGCATCAAGCCGACCTACGGCCGCGTGTCGCGCTACGGGATGATCGCGTTCGCGTCGTCGCTCGACCAGGGCGGCCCGATGGCGCAGAGCGCGTCCGACTGCGCGCTGCTGCTGAACGCGATGGCCGGCTTCGACGAGCGCGACTCGACGAGCCTCGAGCGCGACGACGAGGATTTCACGCGTCACCTCGGCCAGCCGTGGGCGGCCGGCAACGATGCGGGCAAGCCGCTCGCGGGGCTGCGCATCGGCCTGCCGAACGAGTATTTCGGTGATGGTCTGGCCGACGACGTGCGCGCGTCGATCGACGCGGCGCTCAAGCAGTATGAAGCGCTCGGCGCGACGCTCGTGCCGGTGTCGCTGCCGAAGACGGAACTGTCGATCCCCGTGTACTACGTGATCGCACCGGCGGAAGCATCGTCGAACCTGTCGCGTTTCGACGGCGTGCGCTTCGGCCACCGCGCCGCGCAGTACGGCGACCTGCTCGACATGTACAAGAAGTCGCGCGCCGAAGGCTTCGGCCCCGAGGTGAAGCGCCGGATCCTGGTCGGCACCTACGTGCTGTCGCACGGCTACTACGACGCGTACTACCTGCAGGCGCAGAAGATCCGCCGCATCATCGCGAACGATTTCCAGGAAGCGTTCAAGTCGTGCGACGTGATCATGGGCCCGGCGTCGCCGACGGTCGCATGGGATCTCGGCGCGAAGGGCGACGATCCGGTGCAGATGTATCTCGCGGATATCTACACGCTGTCGGTGAGCCTCGCCGGTCTGCCCGGCATGAGCGTGCCGTGCGGCTTCGGCGCCGGCGCGAACGCGAAGCGCCCGGTCGGTCTGCAGATCATCGGCAACTATTTCAACGAAGCCCGGATGCTGCAGGTCGCCGACGCGTTCCAGCGCGCGACCGACTGGCACAAGCAAGTTCCGGCAGGGGTGTAAGCAATGACTACGCAATGGGAAGTCGTCATCGGTCTCGAGACGCACGCGCAACTGTCGACCGTCTCGAAGATTTTCTCGGGCGCGTCGACGCAGTTCGGCGCGGAGCCGAACACGCAGGCTTGCCCGGTCGACCTGGCGCTGCCGGGCGTGCTGCCGGTGCTGAACCGCGGCGCGGTCGAGCGCGCGATCCGCTTCGGCCTCGCGATCGGCTCGACCATCGCGCCGCGCAGCATCTTCGCGCGCAAGAATTACTTCTACCCCGATCTGCCGAAGGGCTATCAGATCAGCCAGTACGAGATTCCGGTCGTGCAGGGCGGCCAGATCACGATCCAGGTGCCCGCCAACGAAAAGGCCGGCAAGGAAGCGTACGAGAAGACCGTCAACCTGACCCGCGCGCACCTCGAGGAAGATGCGGGCAAGTCGCTGCATGAAGACTTCGCCGGGATGACCGGGATCGACCTGAACCGCGCGGGCACGCCGCTGCTCGAGATCGTCACCGAGCCGGAAATGCGCAGCGCGGCCGAGGCCGTCGCGTATGCGAAGGCGCTGCACGCGCTCGTCGTGTGGCTCGGCATCTGCGACGGCAACATGCAGGAAGGCTCGTTCCGCTGCGACGCGAACGTGTCGGTGCGCCCGGTCGGCCAGGAAAAGTTCGGCACGCGTGCCGAGATCAAGAACCTGAACTCGTTCCGGTTCCTTGAAGAGGCGATCAACTACGAAGTGCGCCGCCAGATCGAGCTGATCGAGGACGGCGGCGAAGTCGTGCAGGAAACGCGCCTCTACGATCCGGACAAGCGCGAGACGCGTTCGATGCGCAGCAAGGAAGACGCGCACGACTACCGCTACTTCCCCGACCCCGACCTGATGCCGCTCGTGATCGGCCGTGACTGGGTCGAGCGCGTGCAGGCCGGCATGCCCGAGCTGCCGGCCGCGATGCAGCAGCGCTTCGTCGAGCAGTACGGCGTGTCCGCGTACGACGCGGGCGTGCTGACGTCGAGCAAGGCGATGGCCGCCTACTTCGAGGCGGTGGTCGCGAAGGCCGGCGCGGCGAACGCGAAGATCGCCGCGAACTGGCTGATGGGCGACGTGTCGTCGCAGCTGAACCGCGACGGCATCGAGATCGACGCGATTCCCGTGTCGGCCGCGCAGCTTGCGCTGGTGCTGCAGCGCATCGCCGACGGCACGATCTCGAACAAGATCGCGAAGGAAATCTTCGCGACGATCTGGGACGAGAAGGCGACCGACGAAGGCGCGGCCGACCGCATCATCGACGCGAAGGGCCTGAAGCAGATTTCCGACACCGGCGCGCTGGAAGCGATCATCGACGAGGTGCTGGCGGCGAACGCGAAGTCGGTCGAGGAGTTCCGCGCCGGCAAGGAAAAGGCGTTCAACGCGCTGATCGGCCAAGCGATGAAGGCGACCAAGGGCAAGGCCAATCCGCAGCAGGTCAACGAGCTGCTGAAGAAGAAACTCGGCTGAGCATGGCCGCGCGCCTGAACCGCGCCTGACCACGGGCCGCCGCCGAACCTGTTCGGGGCGGCCCGTCGTTTTGGTGCATGCGTTATCGTGTGCGCGTGTGCATCGCACCGTCCAACGGAGGAACGAATGGCGAAACAACCGTCGCTCGACGATTTCCGCGTGCCGTACAGCACGCGCGAGAAGGAAGCTGCCGCATTCAAGCTCGATGCGTTCGATCCGGCCGCGAAGCCGTTTTCGTCGGGGTCGAAGGACGCCGACCGCGAACGGCTGTCGGCCGTATCGACCGAGCTCGACGTCCAGCAGGAGCGCCTGCACACGCAGCAGAAGAAGCGCGTGCTGCTCGTGCTGCAGGGGATGGATACCAGCGGCAAGGACGGCACCGTGCGCGCCGTGTTCCGCGAGGTCGATCCGCTCGGCCTGCGCGTCGTGTCGTTCAAGGCGCCGACGCCGATCGAGGCCGCGCACGACTTCCTCTGGCGCGTGCATGCGCAGGTACCGGCCGCGGGCGAGCTCGCGATCTTCAACCGCAGCCACTACGAAGACGTGCTCGTGCCGCGCGTGATCGGCGCGATCGATGACAAGGAATGCGAGCGCCGCTACCGGCAGATCCGCGATTTCGAGACGATGCTGTTCGAGAACGGCACGACGATCGTCAAGTGCTTCCTGCACATCTCGAAGGACGAGCAGCGCGAGCGGCTGCAGGCGCGCATCGACGATCCGACCAAGCACTGGAAGTTCGACATCGCCGATCTCGACGCGCGCAAGCACTGGGAGGCGTACCAGTCGGCGTACCGCGATGCGCTCGCCGCGACGTCGGCCGAGCATGCGCCGTGGTACGTGATCCCGGCGAACTCGAAGACGCACCGCAACGTGATGATCGCCGAGCTGCTGCTGCGCACGATGACCGACATGAAGCTCGAATTCCCGCCGCCGAAGCCGGAACTCGAAGGCGTGAAGATCCGCTAGGCTGCGAACCTGCAACCACATCGAACTGAACTGAACAACGGAACCCGACATGATGCGAGTGATTACCGCCAACCTGAACGGCATCCGCTCCGCCGCGAAGAAGGGCTTCTTCGAATGGCTCGGCGAACAGAATGCCGACTGCGTGTGCGTGCAGGAAATCAAGGTATCGGCCGACGACCTGCCGGCCGAATTCGTCGAGCCGCACGGCTTCAGGAGCTACTTCCATCACGCCGAGAAGAAGGGCTACAGCGGCGCGGGCGTGTACAGCCGCCACGAGCCCGATGACGTGATCATCGGCTTCGGCAGCAGCGAATTCGACTCCGAGGGGCGCTACGTCGAGGCGCGCTACGGCAAGCTGTCGGTCGTGTCGGTGTATGTGCCGTCCGGCTCGAGCGGCGAAGAGCGCCAGCAGGCGAAGTACCGCTTCATGGACGAGTTCATGCCGCACCTCGCCGAGCTGAAGAAGAAGCGCGAGGTGATCCTGTGCGGCGACGTGAACATCGTGCACAAGGAAATCGACATCAAGAACTGGAAGAGCAACCAGAAGAATTCGGGCTGCCTGCCGGAAGAGCGCGCGTGGCTCACGCAGCTGTTCGACGATGTCGGCTACGTCGACGTGTTCCGCACGCTCGATCCGCGCCCCGAGCAGTACACGTGGTGGAGCAATCGCGGCCAGGCGTACGCGAAGAACGTCGGGTGGCGGATCGATTACCAGATCGCGACGCCGGGCGTGGCCGGCACCGCGAAGCGCACGTCGATCTTCAAGGACATCAAGTTCAGCGATCACGCGCCGCTGACGGTCGATTACGACTACAAGAAGTGAGCGTCGGCGCGACGCGCTGCGCGTCGCCGTCGAGTCGTCCGGTCGCCGGACGCAAAACGGGGCCGCATGTCGAACATGCGGCCCCGTTTCGTTTGGTGCGTCGCTTACTGCTTGATCGACGCCATGTCGATCACGAACCGGTACTTCACGTCGCTCTTCAGCATCCGCTCGTAAGCGGCATTGATCTGCTGCATCGGAATCGTTTCGATATCCGACGTAATGCCGTGCTCCGCGCAGAAGTCGAGCATTTCCTGCGTTTCCGCGATCCCGCCGATCAGCGAGCCCGCGAGGCGGCGGCGCTTGAAGATCAGGTTGAACACCTGCGGCGACGGATGGTCGTGCTCCGGCGCGCCGACGAGCGTCATCGTGCCGTCGCGCTTCAGCAGGTGCAGGAACGGATTCAGGTCGTGCTGCGCGGCGACCGTGTTCAGGATGAAGTCGAAGCTGTTCAGGTGCGCGTTCATCTGCGCTTCGTCCTTCGAGATCACGACCTCATGCGCGCCGAGACGCTTGCCGTCCTCGATCTTCGACGGCGACGTCGTGAACAGCACGACGTGCGCGCCCATCGCGCGCGCGAGCTTCACGCCCATGTGACCGAGGCCGCCGAGGCCGACGATCCCGACCTTCTTGCCGGGCCCGACGTTCCACTGGCGCAGCGGCGAATAGGTCGTGATCCCCGCGCACAACAGCGGCGCGGCGCCGGCCGGGTCGAGTGTCTCGGGCACGCGCAGCACGAATGCCTCGTCGACGACGAGCTGCGTCGAATAGCCGCCGTACGTGACGTCGCCGGTCACGCGGTCCTGGCCGTTGTAGGTGCCGACGAAGCCGTTCTCGCAATACTGCTCGAGGCCTTCCGCGCAGCTCGGGCAGGTGCGGCACGAATCGACGAGACAGCCGACGCCGACCAGCTCACCGACCTTGAAGCGCGACACTTGCGGGCCGGTCGCGGTCACGCGGCCGACGATTTCATGGCCCGGCACGACCGGGTAGATCGTGTTGCGCCATTCGTTGCGGGCCTGGTGCAGGTCCGAGTGGCAGACGCCGCAGTAGAGCACCTCGATCTGGACGTCGAGGTCGCGCAGCGCGCGGCGCTGGAATTCGAACGGGGCGAGCGGCGAGCGCGCGTCGGTCGCCGCGTAAGCGTAGGTTGTGCTCATGCAGGGGGCTCCTTGTCCGGCAAAAAGTCCGGCGAATCAGACTGCCGCCGCATCATGTGGCGACGCGGCGAGACAGGTGCCCATCGTAAGGAGCGGGCCGCGTCGGCGAAATACACGAAGGTCTCGAAGATTTGCCTATTCCTCTCGAAGTGCACGCGAACGGCCGTCAAAACGCTTTCAAGGTGCTACATTGCGAGCCTGATTCTCTTGCCGGACATGACGACGCCCGTGAGCTTCCAACCCCTTTTCGACGACACGGGCGACCGTGTGCGGCGCCGCATGATCGAGCTGCATGCGCGTCTCGCGCCGAACGAGGGCGATACGCCGGCGGCGCTCGACGGCGTGCGCTTCTTCCGCGTGAACCGCCCCGTGCCGCGCATGCCGGTGCTGTACGAACCGAGCATCATCGTCGTGTGCCAGGGCCGCAAGCTCGGCTATCTCGGCGACCGCTCGTTCGTCTACGACGCGCAGCAGTATCTCGTGCTGTCGGTGCCGCTACCGTTCGAATGCGAGACCTTCGCGAGCATGGACGAGCCGTTTCTCGCGATCTCGATCCGCGTCGATCTCGCGGTGATCGCCGAGCTCGCGATCCTGCTCGACGAGACGCTGGGTGCTTCAGTCAGCGAGCCGCACGGCGTCTATTCGACGCCGCTCGACGCGCCGCTCGCCGACGCGGTGGTGCGGCTGCTCGAAGCGCTCGCGTCGCCGCACGACACGTGCGTGCTCGGGCCGGCGATCATGCGCGAGATCGCATACCGCGTGCTGACGGGGGCGCAGGGCGACGCGATTCGGGCGGCGCTCGTCCAGCAGCATCATTTCGGCCGCATCGCGAAGGCGCTGCGGCGCATCCATGCGGACCTGAAGGCCGATCTCGACGTCGAGACGCTCGCGCGCGAGGCCGGGATGAGCGTTGCGGTGTTCCACGCGCAGTTCAAGCACGTGACGGCGACGTCGCCGATGCAGTATGTGAAGGCCGCGCGCCTGCACCAGGCCCGGTTGATGATGGTGCAGGACGGTCTCGGCGCGGGTGCGGCGTCGGCACGGGTCGGTTATGCGAGCGCGTCGCAGTTCAGCCGCGAGTTCAAGCGGCTGTTCGGCCGCAGCCCGGGAGACGAAGTACGCTGGATGCGCGAAATCGGCAGCCGGCCGGTCGAGTCGGAAGTCGGCGCGTAGCGCCTGGCCTCGTGCGCCGGTGATGCGTGCCGGTGATTCCCGGGGAAGCCGCCGGGTGCGGCGCTCAGCGCCGTACGACCTTGCGCCGCTGCGCGCTGATGCCCGCGTAGTCGGGCAGCGTGTCGACGCGTTTGGCCGTCGCCTTCGCATACAGCGGCATCAGGTCCGGCAGGCGGTTCAGCAGATCCTGCCGCCGCGCGGCGCTGTACGGATGCATGTAGATGAAGCCCGACGTCTTGTTCGCGCGCGTCGCCGCCGCGAGCTTGTCCCACAGCGTGATCGCCGCGCGCGGATCGAAGCCCGCGCGGGCGGCGATGTCGCCGCCGATCACGTCGGCTTCGGTTTCGTCGGTCGGGTCGTAGCGCAGCGTCTGCAGGCGTTCGCCGAGGTTCAGCGCCTGCGGCAACGGATCGCCGACGCCGAACAGCGGCGGCAGCGTGGCGGCGCGCAGCGACGTTTGCGACGTCGCGCTGAAATTGCTGCGCGCGTGTTCGCGCAGCGCATGCGCGATGCCGTGTGCGATCAGCACGCCGAACTCGTCGTCGTTCAGGCGGACGCGATCGAGCAGCCCGCCGTACACGAGCACCTTGCCGCCCGGCAGGCAGGTGATGCGGATGTCGCGCGAGCGGATCACGTTGACGTCCCACGCCCAGCTCTTCACACGATCGTTCCACTTCACCGAATACGGCGCGAGCTTCATGACGATCGCGCGCAGCCGCTTCACGCGCGGCTGGTTCGCGGGCAGCAGGCGGTCGCTGTCGGCGGCGGCCTGGACGATCTGCGCGTATTCGTTCGCGGTGAGTTGTTCGAGCAGCGGCGACGGGATCAGCGTGCGGAACGCGATCGCATTGCCGTAGCGAACCTGCTGCGGCGCCGGCGTATAGGCTTTCGCGGGCACGGCGGCGCCGGTCGGCTGCGCGGCTTCGGCTGCAGGCGGGGGAGCGGATGCAGCCGGTGTGGACGGCGATGCCGGGGCAGCGGGCGCGGAGCCGGCCATGGCCGCAACGGTGTCGGACGCATGAGCGCTTCCCGCCGCGCCAAGCGTCGCGAAGCCGACGCCCAGCGCGGCGGCGACGCGCGCCACGCGATGCAGGCGGTCATTGCGCACGGCTGGCCTCGCCGTTGCGCGCGGTGCCGTTCCACGGCGCGATCTTGAACAGCAGCAGCATGCCGGGGATCGCGAGCGCGGTGCACACGATGAAGTAGTCGAACCAGCCGATCTTCGCGACGATGAAGCCGCTCGCGGCCGATGCGAGGGTGCGCGGCACGGACGCGAGGCTCGTGAACAGCGCGAACTGCGTGGCCGTGTAGCGCGGATCGGTCGTGCTCGCGATATACGCGACGAACGCGGCCATCGTCAGGCCGGTCGTGAAGGTTTCGACGCCGTAGACGATCGCGAGCGCGACCGTCATCGGGCTGAATTGCGGCGTGACCGCGACGCCGAACACGGACAGCGCCGCCGCGATCGCATGGCTCGTCGATACCGTGAAGTCGTACAGCATCGCGAGCACCGGCGAGCCGGGGCCGAGTTGCGCGAGCCATGCGAAGCCGAGCGTCGACACCATCTGCAGCGCGCCGAAGATCCACAGCCCGCGGCCGATCCCGATCTTCACGAGCCAGACGCCGCCGATGATGCCGCCGGCGACGCTCGCGACGAGCGCGGTGGTCTTCGCGACGATGCCGATCTCGGTGCGCGTGAAGCCGATGTCGAGGAAGAACGACGTCGACAGCGTGGTGGCCATCGTGTCGCCGATCTTGAACAGGAAGATGAACGCGATGACGAGCAGCGCGCCGCTCCAGCCGTCGCGCTGGATGAATTCGCGGAACGGCAGCACGATCGCGTCGCGCAGGTTGCGCGGCGGCGCGCCGACGACTTCCGGTTCGCGCACGAGCAGCGTCATCAGGATGCCCGGCAGCATGAACGCGCCGGTGAGCGCGAACACGGCGTCCCATGGCATGTGGTCGGACAGGATCAGCGCGAGCGAGCCGGGGATCAGCGCGGCGAGCTTGTATGCGTTCACGTGCACCGCGTTGCCGAGGCCTTGCTCGGTGTCGCGCAGCAGTTCGCGGCGATAGGCGTCGATCACGATGTCGGAGCTTGCGCCGAAGAACGCGACGAGCGTCGTGAGCGCGGCGACCGTCCAGATCGAGTCGCGCGGCGACACGAAGCCGAGCGCGGCGATCGCGCCGGCGACCAGCACCTGCGTGAGCAGCATCCAGCCGCGCCGGCGGCCCGGCCGCCAGCCGGGCAGGCGCGGGATGTAGCGGTCCATCAGCGGCGCCCACAGGAACTTCCACGTATACGGGAACTGGATCAGCGCGAACAGGCCGATTTCCTTCAGGTTCACGCCCTCGGAGCGCAGCCATGCCTGCACGAGGTAGACGAGCGTGAACAGGGGCAGCCCCGACGTGAAGCCCAGGAACACGCAGATCAGCATGTGCGTGTTCAGATAGGCGCGCCAGCCGGGGTGATCCTCGTGAGCGGTGAGTGCGGGCGCCTCGTGTGGCGTTTTGGACATGGACGGAAACTGGGTAGCGTTGACTGATGGCGGCGGCAGCGCAGGCGGCGGCGCGGGTAGCACAGGAGCGCGGCCGTACGTGCGTGCGGGCCGTCGGCGTCCGTCAACGGCCCCCCGGCTCAGCTGCGCTTGACGCGATAGACAGCAAGACTACCACGCCAGTTCGCTCCCCATCGAATCGGCTGGCCTTCGTGCAGCACGATGCGGTCGAGGATCGTGACGCCGACTTCGGGCGCGAGCGCCTCGAAATCCTTGATCGTCAGCACCCGGACGTTCGGCGTGTTGTGCCACTGGTAAGGCAGCGACTTCGACACCGGCATCCGGCCGCGCAGCACCGACAACCGGTGCGCCCAGTAGCCGAAGTTCGGGAACGACACGATGCATTCGCGTCCGACGCGCGCGGTTTCGCGCAGGATCGCGGCCGTCTGGTGGATCGTCTGAAGGGTTTGCGACAGGATCGCGAAATCGAAGCTGTGATCCTCGAACAGGCGCAGGCCGTCCTCGAGGTTCTGCTGGATCACGTTGATCCCGTTCTTCGCGCTGGCGAGCACGCCCGCGTCGTTCAGTTCGATCCCGTAGCCGGACACGTCGAGTTCTTCCGACAGCAGCGACAGCAGCGAGCCGTCGCCGCAGCCGAGGTCGAGCACGGTCGCGCGCGGTTCGACCCAGCGGGCGATCGCGCGGAAGTCCGCGCGGGCGGACAGGGAATTCAGTGCTTGCTGGTTCATGCCCCCACCTCGATGGCGATTCGTTCGTAATACGCGCGGAGCAGGTTGTGATAGCGCGCGTCGTCGAGCAGGAACGCGTCGTGGCCGTGCGGCGCGTCGATTTCCGCGTAGCTGACCGTGCGCTTGTTGTCGAGCAGCGCCTTCACGATCTCGCGCGAACGCGCCGGCGCGAAGCGCCAGTCGGTCGAGAAGCTCGCGATCAGGTATTTCGCCTGCGTGTGCGCGAGCGCGGCCGTCAGGTTGCCGTCGAACGCCTTCGCCGGATCGAAGTAGTCGAGCGCGCGCGTGATCAGCAGATAGGTGTTCGCGTCGAAGTAGTCGGCGAACTTGTCGCCCTGATAGCGCAGGTACGACTCGACCTCGAACTCCACGTCGAAGCTGAAGTTGTACGCGTCGAGCGCGCCGTCCGCACGGCGCAGCGCACGGCCGAATTTCTCGGCCATGTCGTCGTCGGACAGGTACGTGATGTGGCCGATCATCCGCGCGACGCGCAGGCCGCGCTTCGGCTTCACGCCGTGTGCGTAGTAGTCGCCGCCGTGGAAGTCGGGATCGGACAGGATCGCCGAGCGTGCGACCTCGTTGAACGCGATGTTCTGCGCGGACAGCTTCGGTGTCGACGCGATGTCGATGCAGTGCGCGACGCGCTCCGGATACATCAGGCTCCACGCGAGCGCCTGCATCCCGCCGAGGCTGCCGCCCATCACGGCGGCGAAGCGCTCGATGCCGAATGCGTCGGCGACGCGCGCCTGCGCGTGCACCCAGTCCTCGACGGTGACGACGGGGAAGCGCGCGCCGTACGGCTTGCCGGTCGACGGATCGATGCTCATCGGGCCGGTCGAGCCGAAACACGACCCGAGATTGTTCACGCCGATCACGAAGAAGCGGTTGGTGTCGAGCGGCTTGCCGGGGCCGACCATGTTGTCCCACCAGCCGGTGCTGCGCGGATCGTCCGCGTAGACGCCGGCGACGTGGTGCGACGCGTTGAGCGCGTGGCAGACGAGCACCGCGTTCGAGCGCGCGGCGTTGAGCTCGCCGTACGTCTCGACGACGAGCTGATAGTTGCCGATCACGCTGCCGCTTTGCAAGCGCAGCGGTTCGGCGAAGTGCATGGTCTGTGGAGCGACGATGCCGATCGATTCCATTCGTTCCGCCTTATGCCATATGACTGGGCGGCTAAATGGTGTCGGCGAGGCGCGGAGTCGAAGGTGCGCGGCTGACGACCTCTTTAGCCGCATTTGTAGTGAACCGCCGGGGAACGACGCATCGACGCGTCAAGGCCCCGGCCGGTTCGCGCGCCCGCAATCGAGTCAGCAAATCGGCGCGCTTCCGGCCTGCCGCCAAGGGGGCGGCAAGTCGGCAAAGTATAGCGGAATTCCGCCGGAGGCGGATTGCATCGGGGCGTGCGGCCCGCTGGCCCGTTACCAGCAGCGGTACTTTGCCGTGAATTGCCCCGTGGCCACCGAGTAGTCGGACAGGTTGCCTTCCGCGCGGAGGCTGGCCGATATCGAGAAGCGCTGGCTCACTTGTCCGGTCGTGCCGAGTCGGATGGAAGCGCGCGTCACTGCAGAATCAGCCGCAAATGCGCATCGGCCTGTTCCCCGGGCGGCTTCTGGAACCCGCCTTTGGCAAAGCGATGCCACCGGCCGATCACATAGCTGACGAGCAGGCTTGCGCGCGCGGCGGGATCGTAATCGGCCGGCAGCACGAACGGCGCCGCGCCGTCGGGCGCCTGGGATTCGGTGCGCGCGACCCGCAGGCACTGCTTGACGGTCGCCTCGATCCGGTCGAGCAGCTGGTTCACGCGCTCGGTGAGCCGCTCGTCCTCGCCGACCAGCGCCTCGCCGGTCAGCACGCGCGTCATGCCGGGGTTCTTCGCGGCGAAATTGAGCATCGTCAGCGCGATCGTGCGTGCCTGCAGCACGCCGTTCGGCTCCTTCGCGACGATCTGGTTGACGAGGCCGAACAGCGCCTGCTCGATGAACTCGATCAGCCCTTCGTACATCTTCGCCTTGCTGGAGAAGTGCCGGTACAGCGCGGCTTCCGACACGTCGAGCCGGGCCGCGAGCGAGGCCGTCGTGATTTTTTCGGGCTTCGGCGCCTCCAGCATCGCGGCGAGCGTCTGCAGGATCATCACGCGCCGCTCGCCCGGCTTCGGGCGCGGGCGGGACGGCGTGGCCTGGTCTTCCGTTACGGCTTGGTCCTGCGGGTAAGTCGGCTGCATTTTTGTCGCCCCGATCGTGTGCCCAGTCGCAGCGATTTTAACGAACGAATGCGCTGGTCGACATAATGCGGCCGGCCGATGTTCGGCAGATGACCCGGAAGGTGGCCCGTGATCCATACGGTGCCGATGCCGAGGCGCTTGTAGCGCTTCAGGTGGCTGCGGGTATCCTCGACGAGGATCGCGTCGGCGAGCCGCGCGTGCGCGGCGCGCAGCGTGCGGCGCAGCATCGTGTGATCGGGCTTTGCGCGCCACGCACGCCGGTCTCGCATGTGCTCGATCGCGATCACGCGCTCGAACAGGCGTTCGATGCGCAGCTCGCGCAGCACCGCGCGCGCGTAGTTCTCGGGCGCGTTGGTCAGCACGAACTTGCGGCCCGGCAGCGCGGCGATGATGCGCGCAAGGCCGCGCTCGGCGCGCAGCATCGCGGGCAGGTCGGAAAACGTGTGCACGACCCGCAGGAAGTCGTTCGGATCGATCGGATGGTGGCGCGTGAGGCCGAGGAGCGCGGCGCCGTAGCGCTGCGTGTAGCCGGTGCGCAGGCGATCGGCTTCGACGCGCCCGACGTGGAGCGTGTCGATGATGTATTGCGTCATCGCGCGGTTGATCTCCGGGAAGATCGCGTGCGATGCGTGGTGAAGCGTGTTGTCGAGATCGAACAGCCAGACAGGCGAGCCGGCGCGCGGCCGGCTGCGGGAGATGCGCCGGCGTCGCAGCGACGCCGGCAGGTCGGGGCGGGTGGTCTTGCGGCGCGCGCTCAATGCGAGCGGATCATCGTGCCGAACGGCTGCTCGGTCAGGATTTCCAGCAGCACCGAGTGCTCGATGCGGCCGTCGACGATGTGCACCGACTTCACGCCGCTCTTCGCCGCGTCGAGCGCCGACGAGATCTTCGGCAGCATGCCGCCCGAGATCGTGCCGTCCTCGAACAGCGCGTCGATCTCGCGCGCCGACAGGTCGGTCAGCAGGTTGCCGTCCTTGTCCATCACGCCGGGGATGTTGGTCATCATCAGCAGCTTCTCGGCGTTCAGCACCGTGGCGAGCTTGCCCGCGACCAGATCGGCGTTGATGTTGTATGAGAGGCCGTCCTCGCCGAAGCCGATCGGCGAGATCACCGGGATGAATGCGTCGTCCTGCAGCGCCTTCACGACCGCCGGGTTGATCGCCTCGACTTCGCCGACCTGGCCGATGTCGATGTACTGGCCCGGATTGTCGCGGTCCGGCATCAGCAGCTTGCGAGCATGGATCAGGCCGCCGTCCTTGCCCGTCAGGCCCACCGCATGGCCGCCGAAGTGGTTGATCAGCATCACGATGTCCTGCTGGACTTCGCCGCCCAGCACCCATTCGACGACTTCCATCGTTTCTTCGTCGGTGACGCGCATGCCCTGGATGAAGGTGCCGGCCTTGCCGATCTTCTTCAGCGCATGATCGATCTGCGGGCCGCCGCCGTGGACGATCACCGGATTGATGCCGACCAGTTTCAGCAGGATCACGTCGCGCGCGAAACCCTGCTTGAGCCGCTCTTCCGTCATCGCGTTGCCGCCGTATTTGATCACCACGGTCTTGCCGTGGTAGCGGCGGATGTACGGCAGCGCCTCGGCGAGGATTTCTGCCTTCAGCGTGGGGGCGATCTGCGAGAGGTCGATGGGCTCGGACATGGCGGCGGCTCTGGCTGGGAACGGTTGAAACAGGGCGAATTGTACAGGAGTGGCGCAGCGCAGCATCGGGTTTTTGGGCTGGCCGGACGGCCGATCGCGCGGGCCCGGCGCCACGCGCGGCGGCCCGTCGGCCATGGCGCCGGACCCTGCGCCGGACCCTGCGCCGAACCCCACGCCGAACCCCACGCCGAACCCTGCGCCGACCCCCGCGCCGGCGGCGCGAGCGGGGCGACGTGCGCCGCGTGCGGCGCGGTGTCGGCGGCACGCATCGGCCGGACGGCAGACGTGCAAAATCCGTGCGCCGCGCTATGCTTGTCGCGTAGGGCGACGTGCATGCCCGCTTTCACGCTTGAGCCATGACCGATTCCGCCGCCGCCGCCCGTTCGACCCCGCGCCGAGCGCGTTGCCCGCACTGCGGGCGCGGCTTCGACTGCGGCGCCGGCACGCAGCCGTTCGAGTGCTGGTGTGCATCGATGCCGGCCCTGCCCGGCGGCGCGCCGTCGGCAGCCGGTACGCGTTGCCGCTGTCCGGAGTGCCTCGCCGACGAGATCGCGCAACGCATGACCGGTGCGGCCGGCTGACGGTTGCCGGCCCGTGCAACCCGATGCGACGCCGGCTCGCCCGGTGCTCCGTTCGTCCCCACCGATCCGGCCCCCGGTAGAGGCGCCGGGCGCTAAACGGGTAAACTGCTCGGATGCAACGAATCACCACCACCGGGCGCGTCAACCTCAGTCACCTGTTCTGGCTGCGCAATCTCGCGATCATCGGCCAGCTCGTGACGATCGGCGTCGTGCAGACCTATTTCGGCGTGCATCTGCCGCTGCCGGCGATGCTGATGGTCATCGCGCTCGAAATCGTTTTCAACGCGCTGACCTGGGTGCGCGTGCTGCGCGCGCGGCCCGAGACCAATTTCGAGCTGCTCGGCCAGCTGTGGGTCGACCTCGGCGCATTGTCGGCGCTGCTGTTCCTGTCGGGCGGCACGACCAACCCGTTCGTGTCGCTGTACCTGCCGTCGCTCGCGATCGCGGCGGCCGTGCTGCCGTGGCACCTGATGATCTGGCTCGCGGCGTTCGCGGTCGCGTGCTACGCGGCGCTCGGCTTCGATTCGGTGCCGCTCAACATGGATAACCCGGCGAACCTGTTCGACTACTACCGCACCGGGATGTGGGCGAACTTCATGGTCAGCGTCGGGCTGATCGCATGGTTCGTCGCGCGCATGTCGAACGCGCTGCGCCAGCGCGATGCGGCGCTCGGCGAGGCGCAGGCGCACCTGCTGCGCGACGAGCGGGCGGTCGCGCTCGGCGTGCAGGCGGCCACCGTCGCGCACGAGATGGGCACGCCGCTGTCGACGATCGCGATGCTCGCGGAGGAACTGCGCGATGCGGCCCGCGCCGATCCGGGGCTCGCGCGCTACGAGGGCGACCTGAAGGTGCTGGAAGAACAGATGACGCTCTGCACGTCGGCGCTCGCGCGGCTGCGCAGCCGCGCGAGCGCGCCGGCGAGCCGTCAGCCGGTGGATGACTGGCTCGACACGTTCGTCGAGCACTGGCGCCTGCGGCATCCGCACGTGCAGTTCGAGCTGCTGGGTGCGCGCCCGTCTGGCGTCGCGCTCGACGACACGGTCGCGGCCGGCCAGATCCTGACGATCCTGCTCGACAATGCCGCGCGGGCGAGCCCGCACCGCGTGACGCTGGCCGCGAAGCTCGCGCACAACGACCGGGCGGGCGACCAGATCGAATTCGAAGTATGCGACGACGGCCCGGGCATTCCGGCCGCATTGCGCGAATCGCTCGGCGCGATGCCGGTCGACAGCACGCAGGGCGGGCACGGGGTCGGCCTGTATCTTGCGTTCAGCGCGGCCGCGCGCCTCGGCGGCGAGGTCGAGCTGTCCGATGTCACGCCGCGCGCGGCGGGCGGCAACGGGCGCGCGGGTGGCGGTGCGAACGGTCACGCCGCTGCTGCGTCGGGCCAGCGCGCGAGCGAACGAGCGGCAGCCGCGCCGGACAGCCGCCCGGCTGGCGTCACCGGCCGCGGCACCCGCGCGGTGCTGCGCCTGCCGGTGGCGCGCGTCACGGCGCCGGCCGCCTCAACCAACACGTAGACGGAGAAACCACATGAGCGAGAACAATTTCCTGGTGATCGACGACAACGAGGTGTTCGCGGGCACGCTCGCGCGCGGCCTCGAGCGCCGCGGCTACGCGGTCCAGCAGGCGCACGACAAGGAGGCGGCGCTGCGGCTCGCGGCCGGCGGCAAGTTCCAGTTCATCACCGTCGACCTGCATCTCGGCGACGATTCGGGGCTGAGCCTGATCGCGCCGCTGTGCGACCTGCAGCCCGACGCGCGGATTCTCGTGCTGACCGGCTACGCGAGCATCGCGACCGCCGTGCAGGCCGTGAAGGAAGGCGCCGACAACTATCTCGCGAAGCCGGCGAACATCGAGTCGATCCTGGCCGCGCTGCAGACCAACGCGAGCGAAGTGCAGGCCGACGAGGCGCTCGAGAATCCGGTCGTGCTGTCGGTCGACCGGCTCGAATGGGAGCACATCCAGCGCGTGCTCGCGGAGAACAACAACAACATTTCGGCAACCGCGCGCGCGCTGAACATGCACCGCCGCACGCTGCAGCGCAAGCTCGCGAAGAAGCCGGTGCGCCAGTAAGCGGTGCGGCGGCAGCGGCCGGCCGCCCCAACGAAAACGGGCGGCCCCGAAGGAGCCGCCCGTTTCGCATTCGCCACCGCGCGCGTTACAGCACGTAGCGCGACAGGTCTTCGTCCTGCGACACTTCGCCGAGCGCACGGTCGACATACTGCGCATCGATCGTCACGCGCTCGCCGGCGTGGTTGCCGGCCGAGAACGACACTTCCTCGAGCAGCTTCTCGATCACCGTGTAGAGCCGGCGCGCACCGATGTTCTCGGTCTTCTCGTTGACCGCGTACGCGATTTCGGCCAGGCGGCGAATGCCGTCTTCGGCGAACTCGAGCTGCACGTCTTCGGTGGCGAGCAGCGCCTGGTACTGTTTGACGAGGCTGGCATCGGTCGCGACGAGGATTGCCTCGAAATCCTTCACCGACAGCGAGTCGAGCTCGACGCGGATCGGGAAGCGGCCCTGCAGTTCGGGAATCAGGTCGCTCGGCTTCGCGAGGTGGAATGCGCCGCTCGCGATGAACAGGATGTGATCGGTCTTCACCATCCCGTACTTCGTGTTGACCGTCGTGCCCTCGACGAGCGGCAGCAGGTCGCGCTGCACGCCCTGGCGCGACACTTCGCCGCCGCTGCCTTCGTTGTTGCGCGACGTGATCTTGTCGATCTCGTCGAGGAACACGATGCCGTTCTGCTCGACGTTCTGCACGGCCTTCGTCTTCACTTCCTCGTCGTTGAGCATCTTCGCCGCTTCCTCGTCGGTCAGCAGCTTCAGCGCTTCCTTGATCTTCACCTTGCGGCGCTGCTTCTTGCCGCTGCCGAGGTTCGAGAACATCGAGCGGATCTGCTCGGTCATTTCTTCCATCCCCGGCGGCGCCATGATGTCCATGCCGGCCGACGGCTGCTCGAGGTCGAGCTCGACTTCCTTGTCGTCGAGCTGGCCTTCGCGCAGGCGCTTGCGGAAGGTCTGGCGCGTCGCGTTGTTGTCGTCGTTCGCGTGGTCGGCATTGCCGCCGAAGCCCACCGCGCGCGGCTGCGGCAGCAGGATGTCGAGGATGCGGTCTTCCGCCTGGTCGGTGGCCTTGCTGCGCACCTTGCGCATCTCGGATTCGCGCGTCTGCTTGACCGAGATCTCGATCAGGTCGCGCACGATGCTGTCGACGTCGCGGCCGACGTAGCCGACCTCGGTGAACTTGGTCGCTTCGATCTTGATGAACGGCGCGTCGGCGAGCTTCGCGAGGCGTCGTGCGATTTCGGTCTTGCCGACGCCCGTCGGCCCGATCATCAGGATGTTCTTCGGCGTGATTTCCTGGCGCAGCGGGTCGGCGACCTGCTGGCGGCGCCAGCGGTTGCGCAGCGCGACCGCGACGGCCTTCTTCGCCTTGGCCTGGCCGATGATGTGCTTGTCGAGTTCCGAGACGATCTCGGCAGGGGTCATGGTGCTCATGGGGCGGTCCTTACTCGATCGTTTCGATGATGCGGTTGTGGTTCGTGTAGATGCACATGTCGCCGGCGATCTCGAGCGACTTCTCGACGATCTCGCGCGGCGACAGCTCGGTGTTCTCCGCGAGCGCGCGGGCCGCGGCCTGCGCATAGGCGCCGCCCGAACCGATCGCGCAGATGCCGCCTTCCGGGTCGAGCACGTCGCCGTTGCCGGTGATCACGAGCGTGGTGGTCGCGTCGGCCGTGATCAGCATCGCCTCGAGGCGGCGCAGCATCCGGTCGGTGCGCCAGTCCTTCGCGAGCTCGACGGCCGCGCGGGTCAGGTTGCCCTGGTGCTTCTCGAGCTTCGCCTCGAAGCGATCGAGCAGCGAGAACGCATCGGCGGTGCCGCCCGCGAATCCGACCAGTACCTGGTTGTTGTAGATCCGCCGCACTTTCCGCGCGCCACCCTTCATGACGATGTTGCCGAGGGTTACCTGGCCGTCGCCGCCGAGCGCGACCTTGTCGCCGCGCCGGACCGAAACGATGGTCGTGCCGTGAAATTGCTCCATCTGCGTTCCTTGAGAAAAACGGGGAAGAGTCGGGCGGCGCGACGCGCCGCCGCGTGAATCCGCAGTGCGCCGGGGAGCGGCCCGGCGCGCGTCCGTTTCATTTTAGGGCGGGCGCCGGGATATCAAGAGGGGGACGCAAATCGGCCGGCGGGCCGGGAACCGGTGCCGGAAAAACAAAAAGCGCGCGGCAGGCCGCGCGCTTTCGGGAAGCAGCGTGTCGGAGCGGAACGCCGCTCGATCAGTCGCCGAACAGCTTTTGGCGCAGCTCGCGGCGCTCTTGCGCCTCGAGCGACAGCGTGGCCGTCGGACGCGCGAGCAGGCGCGGAATGCCGATCGGTTCGCCGGTTTCCTCGCACCAGCCGTAGTCGCCGGAATCGATGCGGGCGAGCGACTGCTGAACCTTCTTGAGGAGCTTGCGTTCGCGATCGCGCGTGCGCAGCTCGAGCGCGTGCTCTTCCTCGATCGTCGCGCGGTCGGCGGGATCGGGGACGATCACCGTCTCGCGCAGGTTCTCGGTCGTCTGGCCTGCGTTCTTGAGGATGTCCGCCTGCAACTGTTCGAGCCGATTTTTGAAGAAGGCGAGCTGATCCTCATTCATGTAATCCTTGTCGCTCATCTTCAGGATTTCGGCTTCGGTCAAGAGTTTCTTCGTCATCTGCTTGCTTCTTCAATGTGCGGCAAATCAGGAGATAGTGCCTGCACTTTGGGATTACCCGCAACTGCCGCTTGCAATCATTTGCGATTTGCCGTCGCGGGGCCGAAAGCCTCTGGAAAACCGGTTCTCAAATACCAGGACAGGCCTGGCGCGGATTTGCGCGCGCGGCGAACCGGTACTGCGCGGCAGATCGCATCGGCCGCGGCCGGGTGGCGGATGGGCGATCCGGCGCGGTTGCGATGCCCGGGTAATGGTTCTGCAAGAACCGGGCCTGTTATTGCCGTACTCCAGCGGGCACGTATTGTAACTGAATCGCAAGCGGGCGCCGTATCGGGTCGATCCCCGTCGGCTGCGCCAATATCTAGAAAATATAACGCGCAAATCGCGAAAAAGCGATGACGGCGAAACCCTGCCCGGAAACGGCACCCCGCAAGCCCCGCGGCCGCCCGCGAAGGCGGCCGCACGGAAGGCCTGCGACACCGGCCCGACCGCTCAGGCGAGGCAGGCGTCGAGGCCGTCGGTGATCAGGTCCTGCGGCAGGTCGACGCCGATGAACACCATCTTGTTGGTCTTCTTCTCGACCGGCAGCCACTTCGCGGCGAGGTCGCTGCCCATCATCTGGTGCACGCCCTGGAACACGACCTTGCGGTCGACGCCCTTCATGTACAGCACGCCCTTGTAGCGCAACATCCGTTCCCCGTAGATCTGCAGGATGCCGCCGAGGAAGTCTTCCAGCTTGTTCGGGTCGAACGGACGGTCGTTGCGGTACACGAACGACTTGATCTTGTCGTCGTGGTGCGCGTGATGATGATGGCCGTGGTCGTGATCGTGCGCGCATTGACCGTGATCGTGGTCGCAATCCGCGTGATCGTGATCATGGTCGTGATCGTGGTGATGGTGCGCGTGGTCGTCCTCGGCGAGGAAGTCCGGGTCGATCTCGAGCTTCGCGTTCAGGTTGAAGCCGCGCAGGTCGAAGATTTCCTTGATGTCGGCTTCGCCAAAATTCACGACCTTGATCGTCGCCTTCGGGTTCATGTGCATCAGGCGGTGCTTGAGCGCCGCGACGGCCTGGTCGTCGACGAGGTCCGACTTCGTGATGAACAGGCGATCGGCGAAGCCGACCTGGCGCTGCACCACTTCGTGTTCGTCGAGCTGCGCGTTCGCATGCTTAGCGTCGACCAGCGTGATGACGGCGTCGAGCAGGAAATCGTCGGCGATCTCGCTGTCGATGAAGAAGGTCTGTGCGACGGGGCCCGGGTTCGCGAGGCCGGTCGTCTCGATCACGATGCGGTCGAAGTCGAGCTTGCCTTCGCGCTTCTTCGCGGCCAGATCGCCGAGCGCGCGGGCGAGGTCGCCGCGGATCGTGCAGCAGATGCAGCCGTTGCTCATCTGGATGATCTGCTCGTTCGTGTCCTGGACGAGGATCTCGTTGTCGATGTTCTCTTCGCCGAACTCGTTCTCGATCACGGCGATCTTCATGCCGTGCTGTTCATTCAGGATGCGCTTGAGCAGCGTCGTCTTGCCGCTGCCGAGGAAGCCGGTGAGGATGGTGACGGGAGTGGCCATGTCGGTCGCCTGTGGTTCGTGAATCGGGGTCAAAACCAGGATGTGTGCGTCGCGCCGTCGACTCGCGAGCCGGGGCGCACAACCATCCATTGAAACATACCTGTCAAGCCCTCGCCCGTCGTCCGGACGACAGGCGAGAGCGCGGTTCCGCCAGCGCACGAACGGCCGGCGGACGGGTGTGCGTCTAGATCGGGGCGATCAGACGATTTGCAACAGCAGGCCCTTCAGATATTCGCCTTCCGGGAACGCGGCGAGCAGCGGGTGATCGACGCCCGCGCCGAGCCGCTTCAGGATCCGCGCGTCGACCTTCGCGTCGGCAGCCGCGCCCGCGACGATCTTCTGGAACAGGTCCATGTCGATCGCGCCCGAGCACGAGTACGTGAACAGCAGGCCGCCCGGACGCAGCAGCTTGAAGCCGCTCAGGTTGATGTCCTTGTAGGCGCGCGACGCGCGATCGACGCTGTCGCGGGTCGGCGCGAACTTCGGCGGATCGAGCACGATCAGGTCGAAGCGCTCGCCTTCGTCGACGAGGCGGCGCAGCGTCTTGAACGCGTCCGCGTCGAGCCAGGTCGCGCGGTCGGGATCGAAACCGTTCGCGACGACGTTCTGCTGCGCGAGCGCGAGCGCGTCGCCCGACGAATCGATCGACACGACGCGTTTCGCGCCGCCCTTGAGCGCCGCGAGCGAGAAGCCGCCCGTGTAGCAGAAGCAGTTCAGTACGTCGCGGCCGTCCGCGTATTGCGCGACGAGCGCGCGGTTGTCGCGCTGGTCGACGTAGAAGCCGGTCTTGTGGCCGTTCGGCACGTCGACGTGATAACGCACGCCGTTTTCGTTCGCGATCAGCGTAGCGGGCGGCGCGTCGCCGGCGAGCACGCCGGTCGTCTGCGCGAGCCCTTCCTTGTCGCGGATCGACACGTCCGAGCGTTCGTACACGTTCGGGCAGCCGGTCGCGCCGCTGAGCGCCGCGACGATCGCATCCTTCCATGCCTCGACGCCCGCGGCCATGAACTGGCACACGAGCTGGCCGCGCGGCGCGGCGCCCGGCTCCGCCGTGTCCGCGATGTAGTAGTCGACGATCAGCCCCGGCAGCCCGTCGGCTTCGCCGAACACGAGCCGCACCGCGCCCGTGCCCGACACCATCGTCGTGCGGTGCGCGACCGCGCGCTGCACGCGGCGCTTGAAGAAGGCGTGATCGATCGGCTCGTTTTCGTCGAAGCTCCACACGCGCACGCGGATCTGCGACTGCGGGCTGTACGCGCCGCGCGCGAGGAAGCGGCCGTCGTGCGCGCGCACGACCACGGTCGCGCCGGGGGCGGGCGTGCCGTCGACGCGGTCGATCGCATTGGCATAGATCCACGGATGCCGGCGCAGCAGCGATTTTTCCTTGGACGGTCTGAGTGTGACGGTTTGCATGATCGGATCGATTGGGGCCGCGGACGGCGCTGGCCGTTGCCGGCCGCCGCGCGCGGCGGGTAGGGCGGAACGCGCGTCAGTCGCGCTTCTTCGCGCGCGGATGCGCGCTGTCGTAAATTTTCGCGAGATGCTGGAAGTCGAGCGACGTGTAGACCTGCGTGGCGGCGACGCTCGCGTGGCCCAGCAGCTCCTGCACCGCGCGCAGGTCGCCGCTCGACTGCAGCACGTGCGTCGCGAACGAATGGCGCAGCACGTGCGGGTGGACGTTGGCGGGGATGCCCGCGGCCAGCGCCGCGCGCTTCACGCGGTCGCGCACGACGCCCGGCGCCATCCGGTTGCCGCGCACCGACACGAACAGCGGATGCGGATCGTGCTTCACGAATTCGCCGCGCACCGCGAGCCACGCGTTCAGCGCGTCGATCGCCTTGCGGCCGACCGGCACCTTGCGCTCCTTGTTGCCCTTGCCGCGCACGGTGACTTCGGCTTCGGCGAGATCGAGCCAGCCGGCCGAGCGGTAGCCGTCGGCCTGCGTATACATGACGTCGAGCCCGACCAGTTCCGCGAGGCGCAGCCCGGACGAATAGAACAGCTCGAGGATCGCGTGATCGCGGATGCCTTCGGTCGTGCCGGCGAGCGGCGTATCCATGAGTGCGACCGCATCGTCGACCGACAGCGCCTTGGGCAGCGATTTCTCGCGTTTGGGCGCGCGCACCCCGGCAACGGGATTCGCGGGCAGCTCGACGCGCTGCGCGAGCCAGCGATAGAACGCACGCCATGCGGAAAGCCGGTGCGAGATCGAGCGAGCGGACAAGCCGCCCGCGTGTGCGCGCACGACCGCGCCGCGCATGTCGGCGGCCGTCAGCGCGTCGAGCGGGCGGCCGGCGGCGAGTTTCTTCAGTTCGTCGAGTTCGTGCGTGTACGCACGCAGCGTGTGTTCCGACAGCTGCCTGACGTGTTTCAGGTTCGACAGGTAGGCGGCGATCGGATCGTCGGTCATCGCGGGAGCGATCTCAATGCGGCAGCAGACGCGTGAGCGCGGCGCTCGCGAGCGTCGCGATCTGCGCGAGGAAGTCGGTCGCCATCCCGTCGTGGAAGCGGCGCGGATCGGGCGAGCCGAGCACGAGCAGGCCGAACGCGGGCGCATCGGTGCCGCCGAGCGGCGCACGCAGCGCGAGCAGCGCGACCGACGTGGCCGCGCCGTCGCCGGCCGGCGCGGCTTCGGCGCCTTCCGCCGCATTCGCGGCCGGCGCCGCGAGCGCGGGCGCGAGCCACTGGGCCGCTTCGAATCCGGTGTTCGCGCCGCAGTACGGCGTCGACAGCCCGTTCGTGAAGAGCCGCACTTCCTCGCCGACCTGGCGCGCGAAATCGGCCTGCGCATAGGTGTCGGCGACGTCCCAAACGCGCAGCGCGGTTTGCGGCACATCGAACACGTCGGCGATGCCTTCGGCGATCGTGCGCGGCAGCGCGTACGGGTCGCGTTCCGCGATCACGCGCGCGGTCCAGCGGCTGAACTTCGCGGACAGGCTGTCGTTCTCGTGGCCGTAGCGCACGAGTTCGGCGAGCCGGCGCTCGAGATGCTTGTTCTTGTCGCGCAGCATCTCCATCTGCCGCTCCTGCAGCGAGATCGCGGCCTTGCCGTGCGGGTTCGCGAGACGGATCGTCGCGAGCAATTCCGCGTGTTGCGCGAAGAATTCGGGATTGGCGAGCAGGTAGTCGGCGACTTCGCGATCGTTCATGTGGCTGGAGCGTTCTTCGGTTATCGGGACGTTGAAGGGTCAGACGTTCAGGTCGATCTCGCCTTCGAACACGGTCGTGGCGGGCCCGGACATCATCAGCGCGGCGGCTTCGTCGCGCGCGCCGCCCCAGCCGATCGTCAGCGTGCCGCCATGCGTGTGCACGGTCACCGGCGAATCGAGCAGGCCGCGCCGGATGCCGGCCGCCACCGCCGCGCACGCGCCGGTGCCGCATGCGAGCGTCTCGCCCGCGCCGCGTTCGTACACGCGCAGCTTCACCTCGCTGCGCGACACGATCTGCATGAAGCCGGCGTTCACGCGCTGCGGGAAGCGGGCGTGGCGCTCGATCAGCGGGCCTTCGTCGAGCACGGGATACGCTTCGACGTCGTCGACGACCTGCACCGCGTGCGGGTTGCCCATCGACACCGTCGAGATCCAGCGCGTGTGGCCGCCGACGTCGAGTGGCCACAGCGTGTCGTTGCCTTCCGTCCGGCCGTCGAGCCCCGCGGCGTCGAACGGCACCTCCGCCGGCGCAAACACGGGCGCGCCCATGTCGACGACGACTTCGCCGTTGTCCTGCATCGTCAACGTGATCAGGCCCTTCATCACCTGCACGCGCACGCTGCGCTTGTCGGTCAGGCCGCGGTCGCTGACGAACTTCACGAAGCAGCGCGCGCCGTTACCGCAGTGTTCGACTTCGCCGCCGTCGCAATTGAAGATCCGGTACTTGAAATCCGCGCCGTCGACGGTCGGTTTCTCGACGAGCAGCAACTGGTCGGCGCCGATGCCGAAGTGTCGGTTGGCGAGCGCGCGCACCTGCGCCTCGGTGAGCGGCGGCAGCGCGCGCGAATAGCTGTCGAGCACGACGAAGTCGTTGCCCGCGCCGTGCATCTTGGTGAACGAGAGTTTCACTGGGTCCGGAATTCCATGGCGAACAGGGCGGCCGGCACGACGGACGCGGCGCGCCGTCATGCCGGGCGGCGTCGTTCGTCGTGCTGATCTCAACCGCAAATGATACATGCAGCCGACAGGGGCGTCCTGCGCGGGCGGGGCGCCGGGTGCCGTTCGGGCGGCGGAGCGCGGCGATGCCGGCCGATCGGCTGACTGGTCGCGTGGGCACCGAGTCGGCAGATTGAGGTGGTGCGGTGTGGCGAGCGTTGTCGGGACAGGTGAATCCGGCGGTACGCGTCGCGCCGTTTCCAGCGCACGGGATTTCGCCGCGTGCGCGTTTTCGTACCGGTCAAATTGACAAATCAATCAGGCGATTCGTATAGTCTGGCTATACGCCATGTGGGCCATGCCGTCGAATCGCACTCGAGTGTGGGAGGCCCATGATCAAGTCATGGCAGCACAAGGGGCTGGAAGCGTTTTTCACGAACGGGAGCAAGGCTGGCATCCGGCCGGATCATGCCCCGAGGTTGCGGCGCCAGCTTGCCCGTCTCGACATGGCGAGCCAGCCGTTCGACATGAACGTACCCGGCTGGCGCCTGCATGGCCTCGCCGGCGGGCTGGAGGGTTACTGCTCGGTGAGCGTGAGCGTCAACTGGCGCCTGACGTTCAGATTCGAGGGCCCGGATGCCGTCCTGGTCAACTATCAAGACTATCACTGAGGTCATTCAACGCCATGACTCGCATCTTCAATCCGCCCCATCCGGGCGAGGCGCTGCGCGACGACGTCTTGCCGGCGCTCGGCCTGACCGTCACCGAAGCCGCCGCGCAGCTCGGCGTCACGCGCGCGGCGCTGTCGCGCATCCTGCACGGCCATGCCGGCATCTCGCCTGAAATGGCGCTGCGTCTCGAAGCGTGGCTGGGCGAGGAAAACGGCGGGAAGGCGGATCTGTGGCTGGCGCAGCAGTCGGCCTACGATCTCTGGCAGGCGCGCGCGAAAGGCGCGCCGAAAGTGGCGAGGGTACAGGCGCGTATCTGACGACGCGCCCGCGGGTTCGACTCAGTAGAGGCTCGGCTCGCCGGGCGGGCGCGTCTTGAAGCGCTTGTGCACCCAGTAATACTGCTCGGGCATCAGCGGAATCTGCTCTTCGAGGAATTCGTTCATCCGCCGCGCGTCGAGATCGTCGTCGCCGGTCGGATAGTGATCCCACGGCTTGAACACCTTCAGCCGGTAACCCTGGTAGTTCGGCAGCACTTCGCCGATGAACGGCACGACCTGCGCGCGGCCCGTCTTCGCGAGCCGGCCGACGGCCGTCAGCGTGCACGCGGGCACGCCGAAGAAGGGTACGAACGTCGAATTGCGCAGCCCGTAGTCCATGTCGGCGCCGAGCATCACCGGCTTGCGGTCGCGCAGCCAGCGCAGCACGACGCGCGCGCTGTCCGCGCGGCCGACCATCTCGGCGTCGAAACGCCCGCGCGCCTTCTTCGCTTCTTCCTCGAGTATCGCATTCGAGAACGGCTGGTACAGCGATCCGCAACGGCGCTGCAGTGAACGGTTCAGCCAGATCGAGCCGGCTTCGATGCCGACGAAATGCAGGCCCAGGAACAGCGTCGGGGGCAGATCGGGGTCCGTGAGATCGACCGCGCTGTCGACCTGGATCAGTTTCGCGAGCTTGCGCTCGGAGCCGAACCACTGGACGCTGCGCTCGACGTAGCTGCGGATCGCGTGGCGGAAATGCCGGCCCGCCACTTCCTCGCGCCGCTCGTCGCTCCAGTCGGGGAAGCAGAGTTTCAGATTGGTATGTACGATGCGCTTTCGCCGGCTGGGAATCTGGTACAGCAGCCAGCCGAGGCCGTCGCCGAACCGTGCGGTCAGACCGTACGGCAGCAGGGCGAGCAGCTTCAGCAAGCCGATGGCGAGGTGCGTGCCGAGGCGGCCTAGCATGCGGAATCTCCGTGGGGCCGGCTGGCCGGCGCGTTGCGAACAGGGGGGTAGGACAGCGGACGATGCAGCACGTGTGGCGCTCTGTGACAATTCACGAAAGCCGCTATAATACGGGCTTCGCCGAGTTAACTGACAACTTGCGGGGCGAAGCCGGCTGGCGCGAAGCGCGCTGCCCGGTCCTGGTAATCCGCTAAAGCGTCGCCGCTTCAGGCCAACGAAGCTGGCTACGTGAAACCCACCGTAACCACACAGGAGCCTGAAAAAGTGGCAAACGATTATCTCTTCACGTCCGAATCCGTCTCCGAAGGCCATCCGGACAAGGTCGCGGACCAAATCTCGGACGCGATTCTCGACGCCATCCTCGAGCAGGACAAATACTCCCGCGTTGCGGCCGAAACGCTGTGCAACACGGGTCTCGTCGTGCTGGCCGGTGAAATCACCACGACGGCCAACATCGACTACATCCAGATCGCGCGCGACACCATCAAGCGCATCGGCTACGACAACACCGACTACGGCATCGACTACAAGGGCTGCGCGGTGCTCGTCGCGTACGACAAGCAGTCACCGGACATCGCGCAGGGCGTCGACCGCGCGCATGACGACAACCTCGATCAAGGCGCGGGCGACCAGGGCCTGATGTTCGGTTACGCATGCGACGAAACGCCGGAACTGATGCCGCTGCCGATCTACCTGTCGCACCGTCTCGTCGAGCGCCAGGCCAGCCTGCGCCGCGACGGCCGCCTGCAGTGGCTGCGCCCGGACGCGAAGTCGCAGGTCACGGTCCGCTACGTCGACGGCAAGCCCGATTCGATCGACACCGTCGTGCTGTCGACGCAGCACGCACCGGACATCGAGCTGCCGGCGCTGCGCGAAGCAGTGATCGAGGAAATCATCAAGCCGACGCTGCCGGCCGACCTGATCAAGGGCGACATCAAGTTCCTGGTGAACCCGACCGGCCGGTTCGTGATCGGTGGCCCGCAGGGCGACTGCGGCCTGACGGGTCGCAAGATCATCGTCGATACCTACGGCGGTGCCGCACCGCACGGCGGCGGCGCGTTCTCGGGCAAGGATCCGTCGAAGGTCGACCGTTCGGCAGCGTATGCCGGCCGTTACGTCGCGAAGAACATCGTCGCGGCAGGTCTCGCATCGCGCGCGCTGATCCAGGTGTCGTACGCGATCGGCGTTGCCGAGCCGACCTCGGTGATGGTCAACACGTTCGGCACGGGCCGCGTGTCGGATGCGGTGATCACGAAGCTCGTCCGCGAGCATTTCGACCTGCGTCCGAAGGGCATCATCAAGATGCTCGACCTGCTGCGCCCGATCTACGAGAAGACGGCCGCTTACGGCCACTTCGGCCGCGACGAGCCGGAATTCTCGTGGGAAGCAACCGACAAGGCACTCGCGCTGGCCGAAGCGGCTGGCGTGGAGCCGACGGCACGCGTCGCATAAGCGTCGTCCGCCTGAAACGAAAAACCCCGGCATGCCGGGGTTTTTTTATGCGCGTCGCGCGCCGGCGGAATGACGCGCGCGCGACGATCGTGGCGGGCAGCGTGCCGCCGGCTCGGCTTCAGCGTGCGCCGAACCCGAACCAGCCGTTGCTGGCCGCGAGGCGGCGCGGGCGATTGACGCGGCGCTGCGGGCCCAGCGTGCGGCGCAGCGCGAGCGCGCGCAGCGACGACGGCTTCTGCAGCAGCGAGCGCAGGCCGGCGCGGCGGGCGAACGCCTGTGCGCTCATCATCGAGAAGAACGCGTGGAACCACGCGCGGATGCCGTCCAGCCGGCTGTGCGCGTGCGTGTGCTCGGCGAGCGCCTGCGTGCGCGCGCGGTGATGGCGCAGCGGGCGGGCGGGAGCGGACGGCACGACGCGCTTCGCAGCGCGGCTGAGACGGGAAGTCAGACGGAATGGCATGTGAACGATGCTTCGCTTGTATGGATGGCGCCCTTGAAGAGCGCACTGGTATGAACGGCCTCGGATGGCGCAACGGATCTTACCGAAAGTCGTTGCGCGCCGCGCCCGCCAGAATTGACAGGCCGCGACAGGCTACCGGGGTTTCATGACGTGCAAAAGTCGCGATAAACCCTTGTGCCGCAAGCGTGTCGTCGCATACCGCCTGTCGCTGAGGCTCGCGCCGCGCCGCACAGTTCCCTTGAGCCAGATCAAATCGGCGATTGGCATGCCCCTGCGTACGACAATGGCGCTGTTCGCGGCATCCGGCGCCGATTTACAATCGTCACATTCACACAATAAACGTCTGGCATCCCATGTCGTCTTCATTGCAGTCGGAATCGATCCGCGCGCAAGTCGCGGAATTGCGCGAACGCGGCTTCGTCGTCGCGCGCGGCCTCGTCGGCGAAGCGCAGTGCGCGACGCTCAAGCGGATCGCGGCGCGCCAGTTGCAGGAAGCGGCGGAGCCGATCGAGTTCGAGGCGGATTTGCGCTACCCGGGCGCGCCCGAGTCGAAGCATGCGCCGGGCGGGCATACGGTGCGGCGGCTGCTGGACGCCTACACGCGCGATCCGGCGTTCGCCGAGCGCGCGATCGCGCCGGAAATCGGCGCGTGGATGCGCGAGTACTTCGGCGAGCAGCCGGTGCTGTCGCGCGCGCATCACAACTGCATGATGACGAAGCATCCGGCGTACGGCAGCCTGACGGGCTGGCATCGCGACTTCCGCTACTGGTCGTTCGAACGCGCGGACATGGTGTCGGTGTGGCTCGCGCTCGGCCCGGAAACGAATGAAAACGGGGCGCTCTGGCTGGTGCCGGGTTCGCACACGGCCGAATTCGGGCCGGAAGCGTTCGACGACGCGAAGTTCTTCCGCAGCGACCTGCCGGAAAACCGCAAGATGATCGACGCGGCAACCTGCCCGCCGCTCCAGACGGGCGACGTCGTGTTTTTCCACTGCAACACGCTGCATTCGGCGGGGCAGAACCGCTCCGACCAGGTGAAGTTCTCGCTCGTCTACACGTATCACGGCGTGAGCAACCGGCCGGTGCCGGGCACGCGTTCGGCGGCGAAGCCGGAAGTGCAGTTCTAGCAGCGGTTCGGGCGGCGCTGCAGCCGCGTCGATGGTTCGATGCGGCGCGGCGGCCGCATGAGCGGATGAAGAAACGGGCGGCCTGGCCGCCCGTTGCGTTTTGTGCGGCCCGCATCACGCGAGGCGGGAACGTCGTCGTGCGTCGCGCGACTGCGTGATCAGCGCTTGTTGGCCGGCATCGCGAGGCCGATCAGGCCGATCAGCATCGCGACGGCGCCGCTGGCGATCAGCAGGATCGTTTTCGTGGCGGGCGAGCCGGTGAAGAAGCGCGACACGTTGTCGTTGATCGAATGGAACGACTGGCCGCCGAAATACAGCAGCACGACGCCGCCGACGAGCAGCGCAACCGAGATGACCCGGGACATACCAACCTCGCTGTAACGGTGATTCGAGACGCCGCAGTGTAGGCGACGCGCGCAGCCGCGTCCATTGCCGTGCGCGCGTCGGCCACGTTCGCTACCATAGCCGTCGTATGTTTCCTTCGCCGCCGGCGCGTGATGTTCGCGCGCGGCGCGCGTCCCTTCCCCGACGTCCTGACGGAACCGACTCATGGCCTACGAAGCAGCTTCCGAACGTTATGCCGACATGCAATACCGCACCTGCGGCAAATCCGGGCTCAAACTGCCCGCCCTGTCGCTCGGCCTGTGGCACAACTTCGGCGACTCGACGCCGATCGCGACGCAGCGCGAGATCCTGCGCACCGCGTTCGACCTCGGCATCAATCACTTCGACCTCGCGAACAACTACGGGCCGCCGTACGGCAGCGCCGAAACCAACTTCGGCCGGCTGCTGAAGGAAGATTTCCGGCCGTACCGCGACGAGCTGCTGATCTCGACGAAGGCCGGCTGGGACATGTGGCCGGGGCCGTACGGCAGCGGCGGCGGGTCGCGCAAGTACGTGCTCGCGAGCCTTGACCAGAGCCTGCAGCGCATGGGCCTCGACTACGTCGACATCTTCTATTCGCACCGCTTCGACGCACACACGCCCCTCGAGGAAACCGCCGGCGCGCTCGCATCGGCCGTGCAGCAGGGCAAGGCGCTGTATATCGGCATCTCGTCGTACTCGGCCGCGAAGACGCGCGAGATGGCCGAACTGCTCGCGCAATACAAGGTGCCGCTGCTGATCCACCAGCCGTCCTACAACATGCTGAACCGCTGGATCGAGCCGGACCTGCTCGGCACGCTCGACGAGATCGGCACGGGCAGCATCGCGTTCACGCCGCTCGCGCAGGGGCTGCTGACGTCGAAATACCTGAACGGCGTGCCGGACGACGCACGCGTGAACAAACCGGGCGGCGGCTCGCTGAAGCAGGATCACCTGAGCGCGGAGAACCTCGAGCACGTGCGCAAGCTCAACGGCATCGCCGAGCGGCGCGGGCAGAGCCTCGCGCAAATGGCGCTCGCGTGGGTGCTGCGCAATGGCCGCGTGACGTCCGCACTGATCGGCGCGAGCCGTGCGGAGCAGGTGCGTGAAAACGTCGGCGCGCTGAAGAATCTCGAATTCTCGGCCGACGAACTCGCGGAGATCGATCGCCACGCGATCGAGGGCGGCATCAATCTGTGGGAAAAGCCGTCCACCGATCAGGCGATCTGACCGGCAGCAACGACCGTCGATACGGGATGCGAAGCATTGCATGCCGTATCGCCGCGCACGCACACACGCCGTCGCGTCGCTGCAATGCAGCGACGTGACCGCCGCGCGCCGACGCGTGGCTAGAGGAGTGCAGGCAGGCCCTCGACGAGCAATACCGCAACGCCGACGCCGAGGATGACGCCGAGCACGCGCAGCAGGTTGTGGCGGAATTCGGTTGCGCACGGCACCGCGCCGAGAAATAGCGCTCCGGCCAGCGCCATCGGAATCAACAGGATGAAGTCGCCGATCGTGAAATAGGTCGTCATGCGTGTCTCCGTAGTCGGCCGGAACAGGCGCATGCGCGTCTTCCAGCCCCATGCCGGGCATTTCTCTTGTTCGGCCGACCGATTCGCGATTGCGAGCGGGTCGGACAGTTCGAGTATAGGCAAGCTCGCCGCGTTTTTCGCTATCCGAACCATTAAAAGTATGCGGAAAACCCCGGGGATTCCGCATTTTTCCCGCGAATTGGACGAATGCCTTGCGCCAGTCTTTCCCGTTCCTTTCGATTGGCGCGGAAACGTCGTACGTGTTCGCTACGGGCTGCCGCACCCGCGGGCGCGGCAGCCCAGCCGCTTACGCGCGATCGGGTTGCGCGCGAACGGCGGGCGTGCGGAACACGAGCGCGAGGCCCCCGACGATCGCCCCCATGCCGGCGAGCGCGAGCGGTTCGGGCCGGTTGCCGAGCCAGAGCGCGTCCATCAGCGTGGTGACGACGGGCACGAGATAGAACAGGCTCGTCACGTTGACGAGATCGCCGCGCTGCATCAACCGGTAGAACAGCAACTGCGCGATCACCGAGATCACGATCCCGAGCCACAGCAGCGGCACGACAAACGCCCAGCCGATCTCGAGCGAGATCGGCCGGAACGGCAGGATCGCCACGCACAGCACGAGGCCGATCGCGTTCTGCAGCGGCAGCACGTCGGCAGGCGCCGCGCGCACGCGCTTTTGCAGCAGCGAGCCGGCGGTCAGCGCGACGAGCGCCGTGAGCGCGCAGGCGACGCCGATGACCGGCAGGCCGGTGCCGCCCACGCCGCGGCACACGACGAGCGCGAGACCAGCCAACGACAGCCCGAGCCCGGCGATACGTATCGGTTGCCAGCGCCGCTCGACGATCGCGAGCGTGAGGATCGGCTGCACGCCGAGGATCGTCGCGAGCACGCCCGGCGCGATCCCGCGATCGAGCGCGAGCAGGTAGAAGATCGAATAGCCGCCCATCATCAGCAGGCCGGTCAGCGCGGCCATGCGGCGCTCGCCGCGTGGCGGCAGCCAGCGTCCGCGCATGACGGCCAGCGCGAGCAGCACGAGTGACGCGAGCGCGAATCGCGTGGTGAGAAAGACGAACGCGGATGCGTGATGCAGACCGAGTTCCGCGAAGATCGCGCCGCTGCTCCACAGCAGGACGAAGAGCGACGTCACGCCATGCGCGGCGAGCGCGTGTTTGAACGAAACCATGTGAATCCACCTGTCGAACGGATCGAAACGTTCCATGTCGCGCGTGCGGGAACGCGTCGTGCGCGATCACGCACGAACGGCCCAAACGGGCAAATGGAAAACGGAAACCGAAAGCCGGCTGGTCAGCCGACGTGTGCCGCCGGCGGGGGCGGCGCGGCGCCGACGCGCGGCGGTGCGACAGGAGGAGGGAGGACCGACGGATGCGCGCACGCCTGCGGCCGCGAGTCGAACTGCGGCCGGGATTTTGCGAGAGCGGACGTGAGCGGATGCATCGTGTCGAAATGCGCTTGAACGCGAATGAACGTCAAAGGTAACGCAAGGCGGCCGTGCAGCGCAACCGCTGGCGCACCGGCACCGCCATACGCTATGGCGCCACGACACTACGACATCACGCCGCACGCCGCGCGCCGGTAGCTTCGTGAGTCTCGTTCGAGGTAGGGGGCGCGGCATTGAGGCGCGAGGCCGCGGGCGTGGTTCCGTTCGCTGCGCTCACGCGAAGTCTCCTCGCGACCGGGCAAAGGGCAGACGATAAGCCTGTCGTGCGATTCGCGTGCGCGCCGCGCGTATGGCCGGATTCGGCGGACAGTCACATTCGACAGGGTATGATGGGGGTATCCGCCCGTGCAAGCGCACGCGCGGCGCAGTGGTTGATTGGAGACATTCGACGAATTCGCGGCACTTCGCCTGCTTCTTCTTCTTTTCGCGCTTCGATAAACCGTGAACAATGGGATCACGCGCAACACCCCGACGAGGGCGGCGCGGATCGTGCATTTGCCGGCTCGCCAGCGAGCCGGGTTTCAAGTTTCAAGAGTGGGGAACCATCATGCATGTCGGGTCGATTGTCTGCACTACCCATATCGCAGTGCCGAAGGGCGCGCGCGGCATCGTTCAGCGCGTTCTGGGCGACATGGCCATGGTGACCTGGTACGCGGGCGTGCCGGGCGAGTCGAAGGAACTCAACACCGAGCCGTTCTTTCTCGAGGACCTGATCGACACCGGCGAATCCGTGCTGCCGGCCGGCGCCGCGATCCACTGAGCGCGCGTGCCGCACCGGGCGCTCGTGTTTCGGCGCGGCTGACGGCACAATGCGGGGCATGAAAGACGACACTTCCGCCCCCGCAGCTCCCGCCGGCCCGCCGTTCGCCGGCCTCACGCCCGAGTGCGTGCTCGACGCGCTCGACAGCGTGCTGATGCCGTCCGGGCTGCGCACCGACGGGCGCCTGCTCGCGCTCAACAGCTACGAGAACCGCGTCTACCAGGTCGGCATCGAAGACGGCCCGCCGGTCGTCGCGAAGTTCTACCGGCCCGCGCGCTGGTCGGACGACGCGATCCTGGAAGAACACGCCTTCGTCGCCGAGCTCGCCGCGCGCGAGATTCCGGCGGTGCCCGCGCGCGCGTTCGACGGCCGCACGCTGCATGCGTTCGACGGCTTCCGCTTCTCGATCTTCGAGCGGCGCGGCGGCCGCGCGCCCGATCTCGACCGCAGCGACACGCTCGAATGGCTCGGCCGCTTCATCGGCCGGATTCACGCGGTCGGCGCGACCGAGCCGTATGTCGCGCGTCCGGTGCTCGACATCCGCACGTTCGGCTACGAGCCGCGCGACTACCTGCTCGCGCACGATTTTCTTCCCGACGATGTCCGGCCCGCCTACGAGACGGCGGTGAACCTCGCGCTCGAAGGCGTCGAGGCCGCGTTCGAGCGTGCGGGCGAGATTCGCCTGCTGCGCACGCACGGCGACTGCCATCCGAGCAACGTGTTGTGGACCGACGCAGGCCCGCATTTCGTCGACTTCGACGATAGCCGGATGGCGCCCGCCGTCCAGGATCTGTGGCTGCTGCTGCCGGGCGATCGCGAAGGCGCGTCGCGCGCGCTCGCGGACCTGCTCGCAGGTTATGAGGACTTCTGCGAATTCGAGCCGCGCGAGCTGCATCTGGTCGAAGCGCTGCGCACGCTGCGCTTGATCCACTACGCGGCCTGGCTGGCGCGCCGCTGGGACGATCCGGCGTTTCCGGCCGCGTTCCCGTGGTTCAACACGCATCGCTACTGGGAAGCACGCGTGCTCGAGCTGCGCGAGCAGATCGGCGCGATGCAGGAAGGGCCGCTCTGGCCCGTGTGACGTGCGACGGCGCGCGCGGCAGCGTCGCCGCGCGGCGTTCGCGGGCGGGCCGGCGCGTGTGGCGCGCGGCCCGCATCGCTCAGAACTTCAGCATCATCCTGATGACCGCGGCGAAGCGCTTGCCGTAAGGCGGTGCGATCAGCCCACGGGTATTCAGGCGCGCCTGCGTGAGCACGGGCTTCATCTTCGAGAACGTCACGAAGCCGTCGTAGCCGTGATACGCGCCCATCCCGCTCGCGCCGACGCCGCCGAACGGCAGGCTGCCGCACGCAATGTGCAGCAGTGCGTCGTTCACCGTCACGCCGCCCGAGATCGTTTCGCGCATCACGCGCTCGACCGTGCCGCCATCCTCGTCGAACAGGTACAGCGCGAGCGGCCGCGGCCGCGCGTTCACGTACGCGATCGCCTCGTCGAGCCGCTCGTACGGCACGAGCGGCAGCAACGGCCCGAAGATTTCCTCCTGCATCAGTTGCGACGCGGCCGGCACGTGCGTGACCGCGCACGGCACGAAGCGGCGTGACGCGGGATCGGACTGCGCGTCCGACAGCGGATGCAATTGCGCGCCTGCCGCCTGCGCGTCGGTCGCCAGTTGCTGCAGCCGGGCGTAATGGCGCGGCGACACGATCGTCGTGTAGTCGCCGTTGGTCGACAGGTCCGGATACAGCTTCGCGAAGCGCGCTCGTGCCCGCTCGATGAACGCGGCTTCCATCCCGCGCGGCAGCAGCACGTAGTCGGGCGCGATGCAGGTCTGGCCCGCGTTCAGCGTCTTGCCGCCGATGATCGCGTCGACGGCCGCATCGAAGCGCGCATTCGGACCGACGATCGCCGGAGACTTGCCGCCGAGTTCGAGCGTGACGGGTGTGAGGTTGTCGGCCGCGGCGCGCATCACATGGCGGCCGACGTGCGTCGACCCGGTGAACAGCAGGTGATCGAACGGCAGCGCGCTGAATGCGGCGCCGATCTCCGCATCGCCGTTCACGACCGCGACGTGGTCGCGCGAGAAGGTCTTCCCGATCAGTTGCGCGAACAGCGCCGACGTGCGCGGCGTCAGTTCGGACATCTTGATGATCGCGCGGTTGCCGGCCGCGAGCGCGCAGATCAGCGGCCCGGCCGCGAGCAGGAGCGGATAGTTCCACGGCACGACGATGCCGACCACGCCGAGCGGCTGCGGCAGCACCTTCGCGCGCGCCGGCCGCAGCCACTTGTTCATCGGCTTGCGGATGGGCTTCATCCAGCGCTTGCCGTGCTTGAGCGCATCGTCGATCTCTTCCTTCGCCATCCAGATTTCCGACAGCAGTACTTCCTGCTTCGCGCGATGCCCGAAGTCGGCGCTGATCGCATCGGCGAGCGCATCCGCGTGATCGAGCAGCATCGTGCGCAGCGCGCGCAGGTGCTGCGCGCGGGTGTCCCACTCCGGATACGGCGCGCGCAGGTAGGCCGCGCGCTGGTCGCGCAGCAGCGACGTCAGCGCATCGACCGACGGCGCCGTTTGCGGGGCCAGTTCGGGCAGGTCGTTCTTCATGTCGTCTACTCCAGTTGGGCGTGGCACGTCGGCCAGCAGTCAGGCCGCACGTACCCGCTCGGCGAGCGTGGTGGGGCGGGTCGGGATGGCGCGCGTCGCGCGGCACGGGGCCGGATGCAATGCACGGTCGAAAACAGGGTGCAACGTGCGGCAAGCGTCGTATCCGCGCGACGGTATTCGTGTTCGAAAACGGGATTGCTCGGGGTGCGCGTGCGGCTCGCTGCGACTTCCGAATGGTGCGCGATCGCGAATTGCCGATGCTTGCCGGCGCACCGAAGCGGCATGACGCGATGCGCGCGACGATGCATGAATCGGCAGGTCGAGCCGCGCATGCGACGCGCCGTTCAAACGGTCGGCGATACGCGGCGTCGTTCGATTTCGACCGGCCGCGCGCACGGTGTTGCACGTCACCGCCAAGGCATCCGTTTGAAATGAAATGCGGGCCGCGCGCGGTGCGTCCGGACAACCCGGTCGGCACGCGGCCTGCAGAACGTCGCGCTGCATCGTCGTCTCCCCAGTTTCGCGACGGCGCGGCTTCTGGCGGCCGCTGCATCGCGTCGAATTCATCGATACATCTTAAATTTAGTTCACGCGGGCGTTTAGAGGAATCGCTCTTGAATCGGCGTGCCGCGCGCGCGACGGCCATTCCTACAATGCCCGAACATTACAAGCGGGAGCCGGGCCGCGCCGGGCGCCGTTCATGACACGAAGGAGACGTGACATGCAATACGACTACATCATCGTCGGCGGAGGATCGGGCGGGTCGAGCCTCGCGAGCCGCCTCGCCGATGCATGCCCCGACGCGACGATCGCGTTGATCGAGACCGGTTCGCACACGGCGCGCAACCTGCTCGTCAACATGCCGGTGGGGATCGCGGCGCTCGTGCCGTTCAAGCTCGGCACGAACTACGGCTACGAGACGGTGCCGCAGCCGGGCCTCGGCGGCCGCCGCGGCTACCAGCCGCGCGGACGCGGGATGGGCGGCTCGAGCGCGATCAACGCGATGATCTACACGCGCGGCCATCCGGGCGACTACGACGAGTGGGCACAACTCGGTGCGACGGGCTGGGGCTGGCAGGACGTGCTGCCGTATTTCCGCCGCGCGGAAGGCAACGCGCGCGGCGCCGACGCCTGGCACGGCGCGGACGGGCCGCTGACGGTGTCCGATCTGCGCTTTCGCAATCCGTTCTCCGAACGATTCATCCAGGCCGCGCACGCGGCCGGTTATCCGCTCAACGACGACTTCAACGGCGCGACGCAGGAAGGCGTCGGCTTCTATCAGGTCACGCATCGCGACGGCTCGCGCTGCAGCGTTGCACGTGCGTACATCTACGACCGTGACCGGCCGAACCTGCATGTGATCACCGATGCGACGGTGCTGCGCGTGGGCTTCGACGGCAGGCGCGCGGTCGGTGTGGTGGTGTCGCGCGACGGACGCGTCGAGACGCTCGGCGCGCGCGCGGAAGTGATCCTGTCGGCCGGCGCGTTCAATTCGCCGCAACTGCTGATGTGCTCGGGGATCGGGCCGGCGGAACAACTGCGCCGGCACGGGATCGCGGTCGTGCAGGACGCACCGGATGTCGGCACCAACCTGATCGACCATATCGACTTCATCATCAACACGCGCGTGAATTCGTCGGAGCTGGTCGGCATCTGCCTGCGCGGGATCGCGAAGATGGCGCCGGCGCTCGCGCGCTATTTCTCGAGCCGCACGGGGATGATGACGAGCAACGTCGCGGAGGCCGGCGGCTTCATCAAGAGCGATCCGTCGCTCGATCGTCCGGACCTGCAACTGCATTTCTGCACGGCGCTCGTCGACGATCACAACCGCAAGATGCACTGGGGCTTCGGTTATTCGCTGCACGTGTGCGCGCTGCGCCCGTTCAGCCGCGGCACGGTCGCGCTCGCGAGCGGCGATGCGCGCGACGCGCCGCTGATCGATCCGCGTTTCTTCAGCGATACGCGCGATCTCGACCTGCTCGTGCGCGGTGCGCAGGCGATGCGCCGGATCCTGTCGCAGGCGCCGCTCGCGTCGCAGGGCGGGCGCGAGTTGTACACGCGCGCGGGCCAGAGCGAAGCCGAGCTGCGCGCGACGATCGTCGCGCACGCCGACACGATCTATCACCCGGTCGGCACCTGCCGGATGGGCTCGGATGCGCGCGCGGTCGTGGATCCGCAACTGCGCGTGCGGGGTGTCGAAAGGCTGCGGGTGGTGGATGCGTCGGTGATGCCGACGCTGATCGGCGGGAACACGAATGCGCCGTCGGTGATGATCGGCGAACGCGCGGCGGACTTCATCGTCGCGGCGCGCCGGGGCAGCGTGCCGCGCGGCGAGGCGGCCGCGGCCGCGCACGGCCGCTGAGCGGCACATACTCGCACGTACCGGCACATACCGGCACGCGAGCGACGCGATGCTCAGGCGAACGTATCGACGAGGCCCGCGCGGCTCACGGTGGCGGCGGCCGATGCGGATTGCGCGGCGTCGACCGGTGCGTCGACGGCTGACGATCCGGCGCGCGCGCGCGGCGACGACCGGCCGCCGGCGAAGCTTTGCTGCGGGTTCTGCTGCTGCGACGCGAAGCCGCCGTCGCTGACCGTCGCGCTGCCCAGGCCGAGCCCGCCCGCTTCCATCGCCTCGCGCAACTTCGGCAGCGCGGCTTCCACCGCGTCACGCACCTGCGCGTGCTGCGATACGAACAGTGCATGCGCGTGGTTGTCCGCGACGCGCAGCACGACCTGCAGCGGGCCGAGGTCCGGCGGGTTCAGCGTCAGCTCGGCGCTCTGCTGGTGCGCATTCGACAGGAACACGACCTTCTGGCTCAGCGCATCCGTCCAGTCGGCGGTGCCGACGTGCGGGGCCAGCACGTGCGGATTGGCCGCGGCGATCGTGCTTGCGGCGGGCGATGCCTGGAGGTTCGCCTGGGCGGCTGCCGCAGCCGTGGCGGCGGCAGCGACCGTTGCGTCGGCGGCCGGGCTGGCGGTTTCTTCGGCGGCCGCGAATGCATGTTGCGCGGCGGGTTGGGCCGTTGCGCCGGCCTGCAGCGGTGCGGCGGCCTGCGTGGCGGGCTGCTGTGTCGCGGGCGCGCCTTTGGCGTCGGCGAGCGCGCGGTCGAAGGTCGGGACCTTCGGCGTCAGCGGGGCGGCGGCCGAGGCCGACGTCGTCGCTGCCGGTGCCGGCGCTGCGGTCGCCGCCGCGCCCGTCGCGGGCATCGCGATCGCGCCCGCACCGCCGGTCAGCTTCGCCAGCGCGGCCTGCAGCGCGTCGCGACCCGACGCGGGGGCAGCCGGCTCGGCGGCCGCATCCTTGCCGGCATGATTCGGCAGCGCGGCCGTGGCGTCGGGCTGGCCGGACACGGCCGTCGTCTGCGCGGCGGCAGCGGTGCTGTCGGCATCGGCCGGCGCCGCGTCGTTCGTGCGAGCCAGCAGTTGCGCCTGCACGGCGGCGGCCGCAGCGAGTGCGGCGGCGTCGGGATTGGGCGTCGCGTTCGCATCGTCGATCGGCTTGTCGTCGCCCGTGCCGTACGGCTTGGTGCCGGCGGCCGGCGTCGCCGACACCTGTTTCGTCGCGGCGTCCGGCATGCCGGCATTCGTCGCGTCGTGCCGCGTGTCGACGCTTTGCTTCAGCGTCTGTGCGAACGGCACGGCGGCCGGGCTGGCGGCGGCATCGTTGCCGGCGGCGGCCGACGAACCCGCGTCGCGGACGGCCTTGAGTGCGGTGCCGGCGGTGTCGAGCAGCGCGCCGAGCAGGGGCAGGGGAGGCATGACGATTCTCTCGTTCGAAAGCGGTGAGCGGCTATGCCGAGCGGGCGGCGTCGGCCCGCATGCGCAGGATCTTCGCGGCGTGTTCGTCGGCGTCGCGCTGTTCGCGCTTCGCGGTACGCTGCGCTTCCTGCGCGACGCCGCGCGCCTGCAGGATTTCGTATGAGCCGACGGTGCGTTTCTTCTGTTGCCAGTTCGGGCGCGCCTCGTCGATGCGGCGTTCAGCTGCGGCCAGCACGTTGCGCTGCTGCGCGATCGCAGCGTCGAGCGTGTCGATGAACGCCTGGAAATTGCGCCAGTTGCCGGCCGGCATCCCGCTCTGCGCGGACTGCGCGAAGCGTGCGTGGTATTCGTCGCGATAGCGCAGCAGCGCATCGAGCTGCTCGGCGGCAGCGGTGCGGTCGCGCTGCGCGGTGCCGAGCTGCTTCGCGGCCGTATCGAGATCTTCCTGCGCGCGGTCGAGCAGCAGTTGAAGGGGAAAGCCGTGTGCCATCGGGATCAGCCTCCGTGTACGTCGAACAGCGCATCGAGCGCGGCGAGGCTCGATTCGAACGGTGCGCATTCGCGAAAGCCCTGCTGCAGGAACGATTCGATGCGCGGGTAGAGCGCGATCGCGCGGTCGAGCTGCGCGTCGCGGCCGGGCGCATAGGCGCCGACCGCGATCAGGTCGCGATTGCGCTGGTAGCGCGACAGCATCTGCTTGAACTGCCGAACGCGGTCGAGATGCGGTTCGTCGATCAGCGCGGTCATCGCGCGGCTGATCGACGCCTCGATGTCGATCGCCGGATAGTGGCCGGCCTCGGCGAGCGCGCGCGACAGCACGACGTGGCCATCGAGGATCGCGCGCGCCGAGTCGGCGATCGGGTCCTGCTGGTCGTCGCCTTCGGTCAGCACCGTGTAGAACGCGGTGATCGAGCCGCCGCCTTCGGGCCCGTTGCCGGTGCGCTCGACGAGCGCGGGCAGCTTCGCGAACACCGACGGCGGATAACCCTTGGTCGCGGGCGGCTCGCCGATCGCGAGCGCGATCTCGCGCTGCGCCATCGCGTAGCGCGTCAGCGAATCCATCAGCAGCAGCACGTGCTTGCCCTGGTCGCGGAAATACTCGGCGAGCGACGTCGCGTAGGCGGCGCCCTGCATCCGCAGCAGCGGCGACACGTCGGCCGGCGCCGCGACGACGACCGAGCGCGCGAGCCCGTCCTCGCCGAGGATCTGTTCGATGAATTCCTTCACTTCGCGGCCGCGTTCACCGATCAGCCCGATCACGATCACTTCCGCGCTGGTGTAGCGCGCCATCGTGCCGAGCAGCACCGACTTGCCGACGCCGGAGCCGGCGAACAGGCCCATCCGCTGCCCGCGGCCGACGGTGAGCAGGCCGTTGATCGCGCGCACGCCGACGTCGAGTACGTGGTGGATCGGCTCGCGATCGAGCGGGTTGATCGACGGCGCCGACAGCGGCGCATCGACCTTCGACCCGAGCGGGCCGAGGCCGTCGAGCGGGCGGCCCGACGCGTCGACGACGCGCCCGAGCATTTCCCAGCCGACCGGCAGCCGCTTGGCGCCCGCGAGCGGATCGGCGACGGGCGCGGCCTCCAGCGGCCATACGCGCGCGCCGGGCAGGACGCCGGCGACGTCGGTGGTCGGCATCAGGAACAGGCGATCGCCGGAGAACCCGACGACTTCCGCTTCCGCGTGCGGCAGCGTGCTGCCGGGCGGCAATTCGATCGTGCATTCGGCGCCGACCGACAGGCGCAGCCCGATCGCCTCGAGCACGAGGCCCGCGGCGCGCGTGAGGCGCCCGCACGGCCGCAGCGGCAGCGCGCGGTGGCTGCGTGTCGCGAGCCCGTTCAGGTGCGTGCGCCAGTGCGCGAGATGCGGATTGTGCGGCGCGCGCGGCGTGTCGCAGGCGGCATCCGTCGCGTGTGCCGGCGCGTCGTGCGCGGTGTCGTGCGGACCGTCGGGGCCGAACGACGCGAGCGCGAGTTCGCGCTCGAGCGGCGTCATTCCGTCGTGCAGGATCGATTCGGGCGTGGGCGTCACCATGCGCTCACCTTGCCGATCGCGGCGGCGACGCGCTGCCAGCGGGTGGGCAGCGTCGCGTCGACCTCGCCCGTCGCGGCGTGCGCGCGGCAGCCGCCGCGCTCGATCGACGCGTCGGTGCGCACGTTCCAGCCGAGCGTATCGAGTTCGTCCTGCAGATAGGCTTCGACGACGGGCAGGTCGGCCGGATTCACCGCGAGATGCGGCGCGCCGGACAGCGCCGGTTCGGCGGCGAGCACGTCGCGCACCGCCGCGACGAGCGCGGCCGGATCGTGCTTCACGTGCTGGCGCACGACCTGCTGCGCGATGTCGAGCGCGAGCTGCGCGAGGTCGGACGCGAGATCGTGCTCGATGCTCGACACGGCTTCGCGGAACGACGCGGCGAGCGCCGCGAGCTGCGCGGCCTGTTTGCGGGCTTCGGCCTGGCCGGCTTCGAAACCCTGCTCGCGGCCCTGGTCGAAACCGGCCTGATAACCCAGCGCCTGGCCTTCGACGTGACCGGCCGCATGGCCTTCGGCATGCGCGGCGTCGCGCACGCGCTGCAGGTCCGCGGCGAGCGCGGCGGCGGCCGCTGCGGCAGCGTCGGGCGGCGGCGGGGGCGGCGGCGGATCGAACGACGCCATCTCCCACCGCTGGTACGCGGTGAGGGTGCCGGCGGGCTCGCGCGCGGAATCAGACATACGCGTCTTCCGCCTTGCCGCCGATCACGACCTGGCCGCTTTCGGCGAGATTGCGGACGATTTGCAGGATGCGGCGCTGCTGCGTCTCGACTTCGGACACGCGCACCGGGCCGCGCGCGTCGAGATCCTCGGCGAGCAGTTCGGCCGCGCGTTGCGACATGTTCGCGAGGAACTTCTGGCGCAGCGCGGGCGGCGCGCCCTTCAGCGCGATGATCAGCGTTTCCGACTCGACTTCCTTCAGCACCATCTGGATCGCGCGATCCTCGAGGTCGAGCAGGTTCTCGAACACGAACATCTGGTCGATGATCTTCTGCGCGAGCTCCGCGTCGTACTGGCGCACGCTTTCGAGCACGCCTTCCTCATGATTGCTCGTCATGAAGTTCAGGATCTCGGCCGCGGTGCGGATGCCGCCCATCGGGCTGCGCTTCAGGTTGTCGCTGCCGGACAGCAGGCCGGTCAGCACGTCGTCGAGCTCGCGCAGCGCGGCCGGCTGGATGCCGTCGAGCGTCGCGATCCGCAGCAGCACGTCGTTGCGCAGCCGCTCGGTGAAGCACGATGCGATCTCGGACGCCTGGTCGCGGTCGAGGTGCACGAGGATGGTCGCGATGATCTGCGGATGCTCGTTCTTGATCAGTTCGGCCACCGCGCCCGAGTCCATCCACTTCAGGCCCTCGATGCCGCTCGTGTCGCTGCCCTGCAGGATCCGGTCGATCAGCACGCCGGCCTTGTCCTCGCCGAGCGCCTTGGTCAGCACCGAGCGGATGTAATCGCTCGAATCGAGCGACAGCGCGGTGTGCTGCTCGGCTTCCCTCGCGAACTCCTGCAGCACGTCCTCGACCTGCTCGCGCGTGACGTTCTTCAGCGCGGCCATCGCGGCGCCGATCTTCTGCACCTCGCGCGGCGCGAGGAACTTGAATACTTCAGCGGCCTCTTCCTCGCCGATCGACATCAGCAGCAGCGCGCTCTTGGTCAGGCCTTCAGCGTTCATCGGACACCCAGTTCTTCACGACGGTGGCGACGATCTTCGGATCCTGGCGGGCGATCGTGCGCGCGTAGTCGAGGTTGCGTTCGTAGCGGTTCTTTTCGTTCTCGAAGCCGAGCAGCAGCGCATCGGGCTCGTCGGCCTTGTCCGGGGCGGGCAGGCCGTCGAGCACGACCGCATCCTCCGGCGCCGCGAGCGCCGGCGCGGCCGGCTCGGGCGGCGGGAACGCGCGGCGCATCGCCGGGCGCACGAACATGAAATAGAGCGCCGCCGCGGCCGCCGCGATGCCGAGCCACTTCGCGGCTTCCTTCGCCATCGCGATCATGTCCGGCTGGCGCCACCACGGCAGGTCGGCGTACGGATCGCTCGCGGTCGAGAACGCGCTGTTCACGACGTTCACCGAGTCGCCGCGCTTCTCGTCGTAGCCCATCGCGTCCTTCACGAGCTGCTCGATCTGGGCGAGCTTCGCGGGTGGCAGCGGCTGCATCGTCACGTGGCCCTTCGCGTCGGCCACCGGCTGGTAATTGACGACGACGGCGACCGACAGCCGCTTCACGTTGCCCATCGGCTGCTCGACGTGGCGGATCGTCTTGTCGAGTTCGTAGTTGGTCGTCTGGTCCTTGCGGTCGCTGACGGGCGTCGACTGCGGCCCGCTCTGGCCGTTGCCGGCGACGATCGGCGCGGAGGCCGGCTGCGGCGGCGTGTTCGACAGCGCGCCCGGCACGCCCGAGGCGCCGCCCTGCGCGAGTTCGGTGGCCGTGCTGGTCTGCTGGCTGCGGATCGCGGTCTGCTGCGGCGAGGCGTTCGGGCCGTAGCTTTCCGAGGTCTGCTCGAGCCTGGAGAAATCGACGTCCGCGCTGACCTGCGAGCGCGCGTTGCCGGCGCCGAAGATCGGCGCGAGGATCGCGTCGATGCGCTTCTGCGTGTTGCGCTCGACCTGCTGCACGTACTTGAGCTGGCTCGCGTCGAGGCCGGAGGCCGACGCCGTCTGGGTCAGCAGGTTGCCGTCCTGGTCGACGATCGTCACGTTCTTGGCCGGCATGTCGGGCACGCCGGACGACACCATCCGCGTGATCGCCTGGACCTGGCCCTCGTCGAGCACGCGGCCCGGGTAGAGGTCGACGAACACCGACGCGCTCGGCGCTTCCTTGTCGCGCACGAACACCGACGGCTTCGGGATCGCGAGATGCACGCGCGCCGTTTTCACCGCGTTGATCGACTCGATCGTGCGCTGCAGCTCGCCTTCGAGCGCGCGCTGGTAGTTCACCTGCTCCGCGAACTGGCTGATGCCGAATTTCTGGTTGTCCATCAGCTCGAAGCCGACCGAGCCGCCCTTGGGCAGGCCCATCGCGGCGAGCTTCAGGCGCGTTTCGTGCACCTGGTTCGACGGCACCAGGATCGCGCCGCCCGCGTCGGCGAACTTGTAGGGAACGTTTGCCTGCTGGAGCGCGGTGATGATCGCGCCGCCGTCGCGGTCCGACAGGTTGCTGTACAGCACGCGATAGTCGGGCGCGCGGCTCCACAGCACGAGCGCGGTGATCGCGGCGACGGCGAACGCGACCGCGATCACGAACGGCAGCTTCGGGTTGCCCTTCATCCGCGAGATGCCGGGGATGCGTTCCGCGAAGCCGCCGAACCCGAAGTCCGCGCCGGCGCCGCCTGCTCCCGGCAACGCGGCGGCCGCGGTGGCGCCTGGCACCGGGCTGGCGAGGCCCGTGCGGGCGTCGGGGTTGATCAGCGAGTTGGCCTGCGAATCCATGCGTGGAGTTTCTCCGGAGCGGGACGACTGAGCCGCTCGGACGAGCGGACGGACAATGACACGATGCGATTATCGGGACCCGGGCGCGACTCCGATCGACCGAAAAGAGCGGGGTTTCCCCCGTACTTTCGCGGCTTTGGCGCGCGCCGCGCTGCTATCCTTTTTCGCGATCCGGCATGGTGCGCGTCGTACGGCGCCGTCGGAAACGCCCGGTGTGCCCGGGTCTCATCTCTTACAGGTCTGGGGACAACATGGCTGCCAACGTCAGCGGAATCGGTTCGGTGTTGCAACAGATGCAGGCGATGGCCGCGCAGGCGAGCGGCGGCGTCGGGAGCCCGGCGGCAGCGCTCGCCGGCTCGGGCGCCGCGACGGCCGGCACGTTCGCGAGCGCGATGAAGGCGTCGCTCGACAAGATCAGCGGCGACCAGCAGCACGCGCTCGGCGAGGCGCACGCGTTCGAGGTCGGCGCGGCGAACGTGTCGCTGAACGACGTGATGGTCGACATGCAGAAGGCCAACATCGGTTTCCAGTTCGGGCTCCAGGTCCGCAACAAGCTCGTGAGCGCGTACAACGACATCATGCAGATGTCGGTCTGACCCGCCGGCAACCGGCGACGGGCATCCGGCGACGGGCTTCCCGGGGCAGCCGCCCAGGGGAGCAGCCTGCCTGCCGCGCCGGCGGCCCGCGCACCTAAAGCTTTCCAATTCCGTTCCGATAACTCTGGAACGAGGCCGCGTCGTGCATCGCAAGGCGGCGGCCACCGCATAGCCAACGCATCACAAGGAGAAGCGCATGTTTTCCCCAGGACACGCTGGAGCCAGTGCGTACGCGCGTGTCGGCGTCGAGACGGGGGTGATGGGCGCCTCCCCGCACCGGCTGATCGCGATGCTGTATCAGGGCGCGCGGCAGGCCATCGCGCTCGCGCGCATGCATTTGCAGCAGGGCAACGTGTCCGCACGCGGCGAAGCGATCGGCAAGGCGATCGGGATCGTCGAGAACGGCCTGCAGGTGTCGCTGAATCGCGACGCGGGCGGCCAGATCGCCGAGCGCCTCGACGCGCTGTACACCTATATCGGCCGGCGCCTGCTGGAAGCCAACATGCACGCGAGCGACGCGATGCTGGTCGAGGTCGACGGGCTGCTCGCGACGCTCGAGGAAGCATGGACGGGCATCGCTCCGGAAGTCGCGCGCATGGCCGCGCAACAGGCGGCGGGCGCGGCGCGATGAATCTCAAGGCCGAATACTTCGCTCGCTACGAGGCGCTCGCGGCCGTGTCGGGCCGCATGCTGTGCGCGGCGCGCGGCGCGGACTGGCGCGCGCTGCCGGAGTTGCAGGCCGAATTCCTGAGGCTCGTCGACGGGTTGAAGGCGGCCGCTCCGGGTGTCGCGCTCGACGAAGCGGACCTCGGCCGCAAGCTCGCGCTGATCCGCCGCATCCTCGCCGACGACGCCGCGATCCGCGATCTCGCGAGCCCGGAAGTCGCGCGGTTGTCCGCGCTGTTCGAGGCGCGGCGCTCGACCGAGGTATTGACCGATCTCTACCGCGCTCGCGGATAGTGCCCGTTTGCCGGGGCGGCGGTAGCCGCGTGCCCGGCATCGCAACGATGTGGCTGAGGTGAGCAGGCTTCGATCATGACCGGTATCGACTCCGTTGCGGCCGCCCTGCTGGCGAGCCGCCTCGACAGCCTGCTGGCCGGCACCGTGACGGCGCCCGCCGGCGGCGGCGCGACCGCGCAAGTCGGCACGCCGGGTGCCGGCGCGTCGTCGCCGCCCGCGACGGGGGCCACGCCGGCCGCGCCGCCGGCGTCCGCGCAGACGGCGTTATCCGATGTCGCGCTCGTGCTCGATGCGATCTCGCGCTCGGGCGGTGTCGCGACGCCCGTGATCGTCGGGCGCACGCCGCTGCTGGCCGACCCTTCCGTGCTGCTGGGCGGCGCGGCGACCGCGCCGCCGGTCGGGCAGAGCGCCTCCGATCCGGCCGCTTCGGCCGCCGCTTCTTCCACTGCTTCCTACACCGCTTCTTCCAGCACTTCTTCAACCGCGTCGCCCGCGTCCGACGTCGCGGCCACGCGGGCTGCGGCTGCCGCACCGCCCGTCGCGGCGCTGCGCGCGGCGCTCGCGCAGGCCGTGAGCGAAAGCGGCCTCTTCTACGAATCCCATCTCGCGCAGTGGCTGGCCGGCCAGCGCCCGCTCGCCGCGCTGATGCGCGAACCGCAGGCGCGCCTCACGACCGTGCCGGTGCAGCCCGCCCCGGATGCCGCGCAGCACGATGCGCCCGATGTGCTCGACGAACTGCTCGCGCCGCGTCTGCCGTTGCCGGCGGCCGCGCCGCGATTCGCCATGCAACCGGGCGCGCCCGCGCCGAGCGGTGCAGTGCCGCACGAGCCTGTGCAGAACGCCCAGCTGGTCGCCCGGCCGGGTACCGCGTCGGGCACGGCCGCGCTGACCGACCCGCTCGGCGACCATCCCGACCCGCGCTGGACGCCGGCGCGCGCCGAACTGGCCGCCGCGTCGGCCGATCCGCAGGCGCAGGCATCGGCTCCCGTGCATCCGGCCGCCGTGCCGATCGTCCGGCAGCAGCTCGACGCACTCGCGACGGACCAGTTTCGCTGGGCGGGCGAGGCATGGCCCGGCGCGCGGCTCGACTGGACGATCGAGCCCGACGAGCCGGGCGGCCGCGCGTCGCGCGGCGGCGACGACACGGGGGACGGGATCGCCTGGCGCACCCGGCTGACGCTCACGTTGCCGTCGCTCGGCACGGTCGACGCGGAGCTGGTGTTGAACGGCAAGCAGCTCGTCGCGCGGCTGCGCGCGAATTCGGCCGGCGCCGACCGGCTCACGCGAAACGAGGCGGCGTTGCGGCAACGGTTCGAGGGATCGGGCCTGCAGCTCGGCGGACTGTCGATCCGCGCGGTCGGCGACGAGCCGGACGGCTTCGATCCGCTCGTCGCGCAGGCCGCCGCTGCCGCGTATGCGCGCAGTGCGGCTGGCGGCATGCCGGGCGCCGACGACGAGGTGCCGCGATGAGCATGACGTCGCGCAAGCGCGCGGCCGCGCTCGTCTACGATCCGAAAGGCGGCGATGCCGCGCCGCGCGTGGTCGCGAAGGGGTATGGCCTGCTCGCCGAGATGATCGTCGCGCGTGCCCGTGATGCGGGGCTGTACGTGCATACCGCGCCGGAGATGGTGTCGCTGCTGATGCAGGTCGACCTCGACGACCGGATTCCGCCGCAGCTTTACCACGCCGTCGCGGATCTGCTCGCGTGGCTGTATGCGCTCGATCGCACCGAGCCCGAACCGGATGACGCCGCGCCGCGCTTTCCGTTGCCGCCGCTGCGCCGCTGAGTCGCTGAGTCCGCGTCCACGCCTCCCCCCGGGTTTTCTTGCGAAATGCTGTCCGGGTCTTTCGCGATCATTTCGTCGGCATTTTTCGTCTATTGACCGGAATCTGTGCGCGATCTGTATGCTTTTTCGGTTATCTCTGGACTTTCTCGCCCGCTCCGGCGTGTGCCGGCGGATTGAGCGGTCGCGTCATTTGTGTAATGATATCCATTCTCATTTTCATGCTGTCCTGGCGGCGTACGTTTTCCGTGCGCCGCCCGTTGCTTTGAACGAATGGATACTCTCGCGTGAACGCGCCCGAAACTATCGCCCCCCCGCAGGCCGGCAGGCCCCCCGCGGGCGTTACCGTGCTCCATCCGGCCGCACGGCCCCTGAGCGACGCCGAACTGGCGGTGCGCCGCCAGCGCTCGCGCCGCGCGACCTTCATCAAATGGCTGCGCAAGGTGCATGGCTGGATCGGACTGTGGGGCGCGGTGCTCGGATTGCTGTTCGGCGTGACGGGCGTACTGCTGAACCACCGTGCGCCGCCGCTGAAGATCCCGACCGGGGAACCGCAGGTCGAGCAGATGCAGATCGCGCTGCCGGACCCGGTGCCGAAGTCGCCCGCCGCGATGACGAAGTGGCTCCAGCAGGAACTGCACTTCGACGGCCGGCCGGGCCGCGTGCGCAAGGAGCCTGCGCAGCCGGTCACCTGGGGCGACAAGCGCGTGATGCAGCCCGAGCACTGGCAGATGGGCCTGTTCGGTCCGCACCAGAACCTGCAGGCGGAATACTGGGTCGGCAACGGCTACGTGTCGGTGAAGCGCACCGGCAACACGTTCCTGACGACGCTGAACAACCTGCATCGCGGCGTCGGCATGAATCTCGGCTGGGTGCTGCTGATGGACACGATCGCGGGTTCGCTGATCCTGCTATCGCTGACGGGCGTGCTGCTGTGGACGGAGCTGAACAAGCGCCGCACGGTCGGCGTGGTGCTGGTGGCCGGCTCGGTCGCTGCGGCGCTCGCGGCGGGACTCGCCTGACGTCGGCATCGACGCGCGCCGGTTTTCGCCGACGCATGACGGCCATCCGGCGCGGCCTTGCACCGCAGCGACGGCGTCAAGAAAACGCCGGGCCGCCCCAGGTTTTCCGTCCCGAAGGAAGTCTCCTTGGGGGGCTGGCGCGAAGCGACCGGTTTGGAGGGGGCCTCAGAGGCCGCAGGCCGCGCCGCCGTTTGCCGCGATTTCGCGGGCGGCCTTCGCGCCCTCGACCTGCAGGATCGTCGGCAGCGACACGTTGTTCTTCGCGGCCGTCACTTCGGCGAGGATCGAGATCGCGATTTCGGGCGGCGTGCGGCTGCCGATGTAGATGCCGGCCGGCCCGTGCAGCCGCGCAAGTTCCGCCTCGCTCAGGTCGAATTCGAGCAGCCGCTCGCGCCGCGCCGCATTGTTGCGTCGCGAGCCGAGCGCGCCCACGTAGAACGCGGGCGTCTTCAACGCCTCCATCAGCGCGAGATCGTCGAGCTTCGGGTCGTGCGTGAGCGCGATCACGGCCGAACGCGCGTCGAGCTTCATGTCGAGCACCGTGTCGTCGGGCATCGTGTGCACGACGCGCGTGCCCGGCACATCCCACGCATCCGTGTATTCCTCGCGCGGATCGCAAACCGTCACCTGATAGTCGAGGCCGACCGCGATCTGGCACAGATAGCGCGACAATTGCCCGGCGCCGATCACGAGCATCCGGTAGCGCGGCCCGTGGATCGTCACGAGCCGCTCGCCGTCGAACGCGAGCCCGTCGGTCGCCTGCGCGGGTGACAGCGACGCGCGCCCGGTCGCGAGCGTCATCGTGCGCGTGACGAGGCGGCCGGCTTCGACTTCCGCGCACAACGCGGCGATCCCGCTGTCGCGCGTGAGCGGCTCCAGCACGAGCTGGATCGTGCCGCCGCAGGGCAGCCCGAAGCGGTGCGCTTCCTCGGCCGTCACGCCGTACTTGACGGCTTCCGGGCGCGCGTCGGCCGCGATCCCGCTCGCATGCACGCGGGCGATCAGGTCGTCCTCGATGCATCCGCCGGACACGGAGCCGACCACGAGCCCGTCCTCGCGCACCGCGAGCATCGCGCCTTCGGGGCGCGGCGACGAGCCCCACGTCTTCACGACCGTCACGAGCAGCACGCGGCGCCCTTCGTCGAGCCAGCGCGCGCTGGATTTCAGTACATCGAGATCGACGCTTTCCATCATCCTGTTCCTGTTGCCGGACGGCCCGCCGGGCCGGGCCGTCGTTCGATGGCGGGATTATGAACCGGCCGGCGCGCGCGTGCCGGCAGCGTGCAGATCGTGGCGGCAAATCCGGACGATCGGGCAAGAAATCGCGACGATCGGGCAGCGATCGTGCGCGGGCGGGGCGAAGCGGCGCATGTCGCGCCGCCCGCGCGGGTGCGCCTGTGGCGAGGACGATTCGGGCGGGAGACGATTCAGGCGGGAGGGAGCGGGGCGCACGGGGCCGGTGCCGGCCCGGCGTGGCGTCGTACCGCTACACGCTGGGTGCTGCGCGCGGTGTGCGCGCGCAGCGGCGGCGGTCAATGCGCGTCGTGGTGACCGTGCGCGAGCTTCGAGTGGCGCCGCGAATACAGGAAGTAGATCACGAGGCCGATCACGAGCCAGATGCCGAACGCGGCCCACGTGACGGGCTGCAGGTTCAGCATCAGGAACAGGCACGCGCCGACCGCGAGGATCGGCACCACCGGCACGCCCGGGCAACGGAACGCGCGCGGCAGTTCCGGGTGCGTGCGGCGCAGCACCAGCACCGCGATCGACACCATCGAGAACGCGGCGAGCGTGCCGATGTTGATCAGCTCGGCGAGCACGTTGAGCGGCACGAGCGCGGCGATCAGCCCGAAGAACAGGCCGACGAGCCAGGTCGTCAGGAACGGCGTCGCGTAGCGCGGATGCACGCGCGACAGCGTCGCCGGCAGCAGCCCGTCGCGCGACATCGCGAAGATGATCCGCGTCTGGCCGTAGCTCATCACGAGGATCACGGTCAGCATGCCGAGCACCGCGCCGAGGTCGATGAAGCCCGCGACCCACTTCTCGCCGGCGATCTGCAGCGCATACGAGATCGGGTGCGACACGTTCGCGTACTGCGCCGACGGCACGATGCCGGTCGCGACCGCCGCGACCGTCACGTACAGCACCGCGCACACCGCGAGCGACGCGATGATGCCGATCGGCAGGTCGCGCTTCGGGTTCTTCACTTCCTCGGCCGCCGACGACACCGCGTCGAAGCCGATGAACGCGAAGAACATCACGGCCGCGGCGCCGAACACGCCGTTCCAGCCGTGCGGCATGAACGGCTTCCAGTTCGCGGGCGTCACGTGGAACACGCCGACCGCGATCACGAGCAGCACAACCGACACCTTGATGAACACCATGATGTTGTTGATGCGGGTCGACTCGCGGATGCCGATCGACAGCAGCGTCGTGATCACCAGCATCACGAGGAATGCCGGCAGGTTGAACCACGTGACGACGCCCGGAATCGCGCCGGGTGCGGCCGTCAGCACGGTCGGCAGCGAGAGCCCGAAGCCCTGCAGCAGCGACTGCAGGTAGCCCGACCAGCCGACCGACACGGCCGACGCCGCGAGGCCGTATTCGAGCATCAGGTCCCAGCCGATGATCCAGGCGACGAGCTCGCCGAGCGTCGCGTACGAATACGTGTAGATCGAGCCCGCGACCGGAATCGTCGACGCGAATTCGGCGTACGACAGCGCCGCGAGGCCGCATGCGATCGCGGCGATCACGAACGACAGCATCAGCGCTGGGCCGGCCTGCACGGCGCCCGTGCCGGTCAGCACGAAGATGCCGGTGCCGATGATCGCGCCGATGCCGAGGAAGGTGAGGTCGATTGCGCCGAGCGCTTTCTTGAGCCCGGCGCCGTGCGCGCCGGCGATCATGCGATCGACGTTTTTCTTGCGGAAGAGGGACATTGCGGATGTGTCTCCGGCGCGCGCGAGCGCGGCGGCGCCGAGTGAGTGAAAACCCGCAATTTTAGCCGATTTGGCGTGAAAGACCCGCTGCGGCGCAGCGGCGTGCTCCGGAATCGCCCGACAAAACAAGCGCTTGCGCGCAGCATTCGGCGGCCGGCGCCGGCGCGGCGCAGGCCGGCGCGGTGAACGGCGCGATTCCGGTGAATCCGGCGGATCAGGCGCCCGACGCGGGCGTCATCTCGACGAGCCGGTTGCTCATCACGTAGAACGTCAGTTCCGCGTTGTTCGACAGCCGCATCTTCTCGAGCAGCCGCGACCGGTACACGCTGACCGTCTTCACCGACAGCGACAGCGTGTTCGCGATGTCGGTGAGGCGCTTGCCCGACGCGAGCATGCAGAGCGTCTGGTATTCGCGGTCGGACAGCTTCTCGTGCGGCAGCGGTTCGTTCTCGAACGACACGTATTCGGCGAGCGCCTCGGCCATCGCCGGGCTCACGTACTTGCGGCCGGCCGCGACCTGCTGGATCGCGCCGATCATCTGCGCGGCATTCACCGTCTTCGACAGGTAGCCGGAGGCGCCGGCCTTCAGCGCGCGCACCGCGTACTGATCCTCGCGGTACATCGAGAACATCAGCACCGGCGCGCCCGGCAGCTTGCGCTTGATGCGCTTGAGCACCTCGATGCCGTTCGCGTCCGGCAGCGAGATGTCGAGCAGGATCACATCGAAGGCCTGGCGGTCGACCGCGGCCATCGCATCGCTGCCGGTCTCGGCTTCGGTCACGTCGCGCGCGACACCGCGGTCGATCAGCAGGTGGCGGATCCCTTGGCGGACGATCGCATGATCGTCCACGAGCAGGATGTTCAGGCTCATGGCGACCTCACGAAAGCGACGCGCGGCGCGCGGCGGCCGGCACCGCGAACAGCGAGTCCCACGCGAAGCGCGCGATGACGCGCGTGCCGCGGCCCGCTTCCGGCGCACGCGCGTCGAAGCTGCCGCCGAACGCCTCGCAGCGTGCGCGCATCCCGGCGAGGCCGTAGCCGGCGCGCCGGCTGCGGGTAAAACCGGTCCCGTCGTCGGTGACGATCAGGGACAGATGCGTGGCGTCCGTGTCGATCTGCACGTCGACGGACGCCGCGCGCGCATGCTTCGCGACGTTCGACAGCGCTTCCTGCGCGACACGGAAGATCGCGAGCGCGCCGGCGCCGCCGAGTTGCGTGAGGCGCGCGTCGGCCGCGCAGACGAAGCTCGTACGCAGGCCAGTGCGGGCCGCGTGGCTGTCGGCCCACGTCGACAGTGCGCCGACGACGCCGCCGTCGAGTGCCGGCGTGTCGCGCTCGTCGATCAGCCTGCGGTTGGCGTCGGTCGCGGCGTCGAGCGACCGCTGCGCCAGCTCGAGCGCGCGCAGGCAGCCCTCCGGCGCATCGGCCGGCAGCCACGTTTGAACGTTTGCGAGCGCGAAACGCGCGGCGGTGAGTTCGGCGCCGAGCCCGTCGTGCAGTTCGCCGGCCAGATGGCGGCGGGCCGCTTCGTCGGCGGCCGTCAGCTGAAGGGACAGCGCCGCGATCCGGGCGGCGGACGCGTCGCGGTTGGGCAGGGCTTCGGCCACGGGGGCTGCTGCCGCGCCGTCGCCAGGCACGCGCGGCTGCGACGGGAACGGGGCGTGGGCGCCCGGGGGCGCGTTGAGCGACGTATCCATGACTCTCCCTGCTGTCAGAAAGCGGTTCGGGCACCGGCTGGCTGCGTGGATCGGCTGCCGTTTCGATGACGGTCGCCGTCAGAGAATCGCCCCTTGCCGAGGTAACAGAAGTTACAATTTGTAACGTTTGAGTCCGACCCTTCAATGACCGTCCCGACGCCAACCATGCGGGCCGAATAATATCTCAAAAATTTTGAAAAGGTCATGTCAGACGGAGGTTTAAGGGTAAATGTGAATAATCGGAATGAAGCTGGCTGTAGGAAAAACACCGACACGAAAGCACCGGCGTTGCGCGTATCCAAATGTAACGATTTGACATGGAATAGTCCCAGTTTGTTACGAATTCGCCAAGTAGGGACGAAAAAAAACCGGAGCTTTGGCTCCGGTTCTTGATACGGCACAAATTCGGGGTTCGATCAGTCCACGAATGCACGCTCGATCACGTAGTGACCCGGCGCGCTGTTCTTGCCTTCGACGAGGCCGGCCTGCTTCAGCAGGTCGGTCGTGTCCTTCAGCATCGCGGTGCTGCCGCACAGCATTACGCGGTCGTTTTCCGGCGAGAACGCCGGCACGCCGAGGTCCGTGAACAGCTTGCCCGTCGCGATCAGGTCGGTGATCCGGCCCTCGTTGTCGAACGCTTCGCGCGTGACCGTCGGGTAGTAGACGAGCTTTTCCTTGATGATGTCGCCGAGGTACTCGTGGCCCGGCAGGTCGTGCTTGATGTAGTCCATGTACGCCAGCTCGCCCTTCAGGCGGCAGGTGTGCGTCAGGATGACCTTGTCGAAGCGTTCGTAGATGTCCGGGTCGCGGATGATCGACATGAACGGCGCGAGGCCCGTGCCGGTCGACAGCATCCACAGCGTCTTGCCGGGCAGCAGGTTGTCGGCGACGAGCGTGCCGGTCGGCTTCTTGCCGATCAGCACCGAGTCGCCCACCTTCAGGTGCTGCAGGCGCGACGTCAGCGGGCCGTTCTGGACCTTGATGCTGAAGAATTCGAGGTGCTCTTCGTAGTTCGGGCTGACGATCGAGTAGGCACGCGCGAGCGGCTTGCCGTCGACCTCGAGGCCGACCATCGTGAATTCGCCGTTGTTGAAGCGCAGGCTCGGCTCACGGGTGCAGGTGAAGCTGAAAAGCGTGTCGGTCCAGTGATGGACGGATTGGACGGTGGCGGTGTCGTATTTGCTCATGGCTTTGAAAACGGACGCGCGTAGCGGACGCGTGTAACGGGCCCAAAAACGGGCAAAAAAACCGAGTGCGTCGGCCCGATCGCGGATCGGCCGGCCGGCGCGTCGGACACGCGCCTTCTCGATGACAGACGTTTGATGAACTCTTTATTTTACCCTGCTTGGGGCAGATGCGGGCTTGACCCGCGCGGCTGCGCGGATTTGGCGCAACGGAATCTTGCAAACAGCTTTCAGTAATCGGCAGCGAGCTTCGCGCCGCGAACATGCTGGTCCGGAACGCGCACGCTTTCGAGCCGGTCACGCAGGTGAACCGGCCGCTGCGATATGCGCTTCGGTAGTCGCGGGCATGCGGTGCTGCCGCGTCACCGCGAATCGAGGCGCAGCCGCGCGATATACGGCAGGTGGTCCGACAGCCACGCGGTTTCGCCGGACGGCGCCTGCCATTCGAGCGGCGTCAGCCCGCGCACGAACATCTTGTCGAGCGCGAGCGCCGGGGAGAACGCGGGGAACGTGCGGCCCGACTCGCCGAGCAGCGTCGCGACCTCGGACAGCCCGATCTCGGCGAACAGCGCGACCGAATCGTTGCGCCAGTCGTTGAAGTCGCCGGCGAGCACGAGCGGGTCGTCGCCCGCGTTGCGCACGATCCAGTGCGCGATCCAGTGCATCTGGCGCAGCCGCGCCGCACGCGTGAGCGCGAGGTGCGCGCACAGGAGCGTGACGGGCCGCGCGCCGGCGAGCGTCGCGCGCGCGACCAGCAGCCCGCGCCGCTCGAAGCGGTGCGCGGAGATGTCCCAGCGGCCGCCGAGGTCGAGCGGGTGCGGCGACAGGATCGCGTTGCCGTGCCGCCACGACGGCTTGAACACGTTCGGTCCGAGCGCGATCTGCCAGTCGAGCGCTTGCGCGATCTCGGTGGCCTGGCAGTGCCACACGTCGTCGACCGCGTCGTCCATCGGCGCGCCGAAGCCGGGGGCGAGCATCGGACGCGGCATGCGGCGCGCCATCGCTTCCTGCAGGAAATACACGTCGGCGTGCGTCGACTGCATCCAGTTGCGCATCGCGTTCCATGCGGTGAAGCCGAGCGGCGAGCGGCCCTTGTGCAGGTTCCAGCTGACCGCGGTGATTTCGTCGGGCGCGGCGTGCGGTTCGGCGAACGGGAGGGACAGGGCGTCGGCGGACATGGCGCTCAGTCCTTCGCGACGTGCGCGCGCACGCGGTAGACGAGATGCGGGCGTTGCTCGACGAGCGTCCAGTCGGTCCATGCGTCGCCGCCGACCGACAGCCCCGGATGGCTCGCGACGATCTGCCGCGGCGACGCGGGCACGCACGGATCGCTGCGCGTCGCGTTTTCGTCGTCGAGGGTTTCCTGCACGTCGAGCGCGAGCGACACGGTGCGGGCGGCGTCGTCGACGGTGAGCGGCGCGACCGTCACCGAGCGCGAGCGCTCGGTCGGCACGACGCGCGCGGCGTTGCCGCAGCCGACGGGCACGGCGGACGGATAGCGATGGGTGTCGGTGCGGGTCTGACCGACGGTGGTGCGTTGCTGGAACGTGTCGATCGTCTGACCGTCGCGCACCACCTGGATCTCCCATGCGACGGCTGCCGGTGCGGCGCTCTGCGCATGGGCCGCGAGCGCGGCGCTCGCGAGCAGGACGGCCAGGCCGTGTTTCAGCATGAAACTTCTCCGGAAACGCGGGGTAGCGGGGAACGGACGCACATCTTACGCCCGATCGATCCGGACGGTCGCGTGACACGATGCGTCGCCGCGGGTTCGCAGCACGATCTGGTCCTGATCGAAAGGTAGGTGCGCGTCACGCGTTTTCAAGCGAAAAAGCGCGCGAACTCGGCGACGCTCGCGCGCTCGGTGACGAGGCGGTTCTCGATCGCGTGCGGGTCCGCATGGCCGAGCGACATCCCGCACACGAGTTGCTCGTTGGCCGGGATGCCGAGATGCTCGGCGACGATCCGGTGGAACGGCACGAACGCGGCTTGCGGGCAGGTGTCGAGGCCGCGTGCGCGCGCGGCCGTCATCACGCCCTGCAGGAACATCCCGCAGTCGAGCCATGCGCCGTGCGTCATCACGCGGTCGAGCGTGAAGAACAGTGCGACCGGCGCATCGAAGAAGCGGAAGTTGCGCGCATGCTGCGCGTGCATGCGGGCCTTTTCGTCGCGGCCGATGTTCAACAGACCATACAGGTCCCAGCCGACCTTGCGGCGCCGGTCGATGTACGGCGACACCCATTCGCGCGGATAGTAGTCGTACTCGGCGACGTATTTCTCGTCGCGCGCCGGATCGTCGTATGCCGCGGTGAGGGCCGCGGCGAGCGCGTCGCGGGTCGCGCCGGTCGCGACGTACACGTGCCACGGCTGGATGTTGGTGCCCGACGGCGCGCGGCTCGCGGCTTCGAGGATTGCCTCGAGCGTGTCGCGCGGCACGGGCGTCGGCAGGAACGCGCGAATCGCGCGGCGCGACTTGAGCGCGGCGTCGACAGCGTCGACGGCGTGGATCGCGTCGGGATCGACGCGCGGGGCAGCAGCGGGGACGGACATCGGCAACCCTTCGAGACGAAGCGCGCGGCGCCGTGCGGGCGCCGTGGCGAGGCCGGCGCGACGGCCGGTGAACCATCGATCATACGCCGCGCGGCGCGACGCCGCAGCGCGCGCACGGTGTTAGCAGCAGACCGCGGTGGCTGCTTGCTTGCACGCCGATGCGGGATCGCTACACTGAAATCGTAAGGGTCTGATGATCGTGTGACGGCAGCAGCGGCGAGGTTGGTATGACGACGGCGATGGTGAAACAGGAACTGGCGGTGGCGTCCTTCAGCACGGTGTACGACCTCGAGCAGGTCGAGACCGCGTTGAACGAGCTGAACGAGAGCGCGAGCGACGCACTGCGCGCCACCTACGAGCGGATGCTCAAGACCGGCAATCTGCGCTTTTGCGTGAAGCCGAACCGGATGCCGTCGTTCGACGAACTCGGCGACGCGCTGCCCAATTTCACCGAACCCCTCGACGACGTGCGCAAGCAGGTCGCGCTGTGCCTCGAGACCGACGACCGGCTCGAACTGATGCCGATCCTGCTGCTCGGGCCGCCCGGCATCGGCAAGACGCATTTCGCGAAGGCGCTCGCGCAGCTGCTCGGCACCGCGTACCACTACGTGCCGATGAGTTCGCTGACAGCCGGCTGGATCCTGTCGGGCGCATCGTCGCAATGGAAGAACGCGAAGCCCGGCAAGGTGTTCGAAGCGCTCGTCAACGGCAGCTACGCGAACCCGGTGATCGCGGTCGACGAGATCGACAAGGCGGGCAGCGACGCGCAATACGATCCGCTCGGCGCGCTGTACGCGTTGCTCGAGCACGACACCGCGCGCGCGTTCGTCGACGAATTCGCCGAGGTGCCGATCGATGCGGGCAACGTGATCTGGGTCGCGACCGCGAACGATGCGCAGGCGATCCCGGAGCCGCTGCTGAACCGGATGAACGTTTACGAGATCGCGCCGCCGGACGCGGCCGGCGCGCGCCGGATCGCGCAGACGATCTACGACGAGATCCGCACGTCGCACGCGTGGGGGCGGCGCTTCCCCGACACGCTCGACGACGACGCGCTCGACGTGCTGGCCGCGACGCCGCCGCGCACGATGCGCCGTGCGCTGCTGCATGCGTTCGGCGCCGCGCGGCTCGACGGCCGGGACGTGATCGCACCGTCCGACATCCGCGCCGACGAGGGCGCGGCGAAGCGCCGGCCGATCGGGTTCTGAGCCGGCGGCGCGCGCCTCGCCGCGGCCTGCGCGCGTCGCGCCGTGCGGCGCGGCGCACGCGACATGCCGATGCAAGCGCGTTCGGCAGGCGGGCGAACCGGGACGTACAATTCTCTTCTCTCCCCTCGACGCGTGAGCGACGCGAAACGCCATGGAGCAGATGGATTGTGTGGTGATCGGCGCGGGTGTCGTCGGTCTTGCGATTGCGCGGGAGCTGGCCGCGCGCGGACGCGAAACGATCGTGCTCGAGGCGGCCGACGCAATCGGCACGGGCACGAGTTCGCGCAACAGCGAGGTGATTCACGCGGGGCTCTACTACTCGCGCGGCTCGCTGAAGGCGATGTCGTGCGTGCGCGGGCGCGACCTGCTGTACGAGTTCTGCGAGACGCGTCACGTGCCGCACCGGCGCGTGGGCAAGCTGCTCGTCGCGACAAGCGCCGCGCAGGTGAAGCAGTTGAAGGCGATCGCCGCGCGCGCGGCGGAAAACGGCGTGCTCGACCTGATGCCGCTCACGCGTACCGAGGCGCAGACGCTCGAGCCCGCGCTCGATTGCGTGGAGGCGCTGTTTTCGCCGAGCACCGGCATCGTCGACAGCCACCAGCTGATGCTCGCGCTGCTCGGCGACGCGGAGCGCGACGGCGCGGTGTGCGCGCTGAAATCCCCGGTAGAGTCGATCGACGTGTTGCGCGGCGGCCGCTTCGTCGTGCGCACCGGCGGCGACGCGCCGACCGAAATCGAGGCCGCGTGCGTGATCAACAGCGCGGGCCTCGGCGCGCAGGCGCTCGCGCGCCGCACGCGCGGCCTCGATCCGCGCTGGGTGCCGCCGCTCTATCTCGCGCGCGGCAACTACTTCAGCCTGTCCGGCCGCGCGCCGTTCTCGCATCTCGTCTATCCGATACCCGACCGCGCGGGGCTCGGCGTGCATCTGACGCTCGATCTCGCCGGGCACGCGCGCTTCGGCCCGGACGTCGAGTGGGTCGATGCGCTGCGCTACGAAGTCGATCCGGCGCGCGCGCAGGCGTTCTACACGTCGATCCGCACGTACTGGCCCGACCTGCCGGACGACGCGTTGCAGCCGGCCTACGCGGGGATCCGGCCGAAGCTCGCGGGGCCCGGCGAGCCGCCGGCCGACTTCATCGTGCAAGGCACGGCGCAGCACGGCGTGCGCGGCCTCGTGAACCTGTTCGGCATCGAGTCGCCGGGGCTGACCGCGTCGCTCGCGCTCGGGCAGCGCGTCGCCGACATGACGTCGCATGGCTGACACTCACGGCCCGCATCCGTGCGGGCCGGCCGTGCGAAACCCCGGGCGAGACCCGTGTGAAATCCCTTGTGTGAAATCCCTTATCTCCGGCATTTCGGCGCGCACATTCATGCGCTTGAGCGTTATTCTGTTGAACGGCCGTCGCCAGAACGGCTTTCAAACCGATAACGTTGGAGCGAGTCCCCCATGAAAACATCCCGTCGGAGTTTCCTGATCACGAGCATCGGCGCCGTGTCCGCGCTGGCGCTGTCGCGCGAAGCGCTGGCCGATGCGCCGATGCTGTCGGAAACGGATCCGACCGCCGTGGCGCTCGGCTACAAGGCCGATGCGACGAAGGTCGACAAGACGAAGTATCCGAAATACGCAGCGGGCCAGGATTGCGCGGCCTGCATGCTGTACCAGGGCAAGAAGGGCTCGGCGTCGGGCCCGTGCGGTGCATTCCCGGGCAAGCAGGTATCGGCGAAGGGCTGGTGCAGCGCATTCTCGAAGATGGGTTGATGCCCGCGGCGGCATCGTGCGATGCCGCAATGTGGCGAAAACCGCAAAACGCCCGCCATCGGACGATGGCGGGCGTTTTTTATGCTTGAAAACGGTTCCGTCGCTTTCTACACTCGCTGCAAACCAACGCGCCGCGGGCCCTCCGCGCGCCGCGCCCGATACGGCGGATTCACGAGAACGAGGCTCGCATGGCGACGATTGCGAATTCAACGAAAACGATCCGGCCCGAGCGCGCGCTGAACCGCCGCGCGGTAGTCGCCGCCGTGATCGGCAACGCGCTCGAGTGGTACGACTTCACGGTGTTCGGCTTCATGACCGTCGTGATCGCCGAACTGTTCTTCCCGACGACCAGCGAATACTCGTCGCTGCTCTTGACCACCGCGACCTTCGGCGTCGCGTTCTTCATGCGCCCGATCGGCGGCATCGTGTTCGGGCTGTACGCCGACCGCGCGGGCCGCAAGGCCGCGCTGTCGCTCGTGATCCTGCTGATGACGGCCGGCATCTTCCTGCTCGCGATCGCGCCGCCCTATGCGGCGATCGGCATCGGCGGCCCGCTCCTGATCGTGCTCGGCCGCCTGCTGCAAGGCTTCTCGGCGGGCGGTGAATTCGGCAGCGCAACGGCGCTGCTGATCGAAGCCGCGCCGTTCTCGAAACGCGGCTTCTACGGCAGCTGGCAGATGGCGAGCCAGGCGGGCGCGCTGCTGATCGGCGCGCTCGTCGGCGCGGCCGTCACGCGCGGGCTGTCGCACGACGCGCTGCGCAGCTGGGGCTGGCGCGTGCCGTTCATCCTCGGGCTCGTGATCGGCCCGATCGGTTTCTACATCCGCCGTCATCTCGCCGATTCCGAAGCGTTCCTGCATGCGCAGCAAAGCGCACGCCGCGCGACGCTCGGCGAAGTGTTCACGCGCCATCCGCGCGAGGTGCTGTGCGGGCTCGGCTCGGTGATCGCGCTGACGGTGACGGTCTACGTGCTGATCAGCTATCTGCCGACCTTCGCGGTGAAGCAGCTGAAGCTGCCGTATGCGCAATCGTTCTATGCGGTGATCATCGGCAACCTGCTGCTGATGGTGCTGTCGCCGGTCGCGGGCGCATGGTCGGACCGCATCGGCCGCAAGGGTCTGTCTTTGTGGTCGCTCGGGCTGACGCTCGTGCTGATGTATCCGCTGTTCGCGTGGCTCGACGCGGCGCCGAGCATCGCGCGGCTGATCGTGGTGCAGGCCGTGCTGTCGGTGACGCTCGCCGGCTACTACGGGCCGTTCGGCGCGATGATCGCCGAGCTGTTCCCGGCCAACGTGCGCTCGACCGGGCTGTCGATCGCGTACAACGTCGCGGTGATGCTGTTCGGCGGTTTCGGGCAGTTCATCGTCACGTGGCTGATCAAGGTGACGGGCACGCCGCTCGCACCGACCTATTACGTGATGGCGGGAATCGCACTGTCGATCGTCGCGGTCGCGTTCGTGCCCGCGCGCAGCGCGGATCTCGACGCGCCGGCCTGACGGTTGCATTGCATCGCATGCATCGTTTCGGAAGCCGCAACGATGTGCGGACTGGCCGCGAACACGGCGCGACAACCCTCTGCGTTCGCGCCCGAATTGTTTAGTTGTCGAACGAAACATGCGCGGGATGAACGAAATGGCCGCTCGTGCGCGCAGAGGCACTTTTCGCGTGTGCAAGACATCGGCAAAAACCCGCGTGGATGCGCGTCTAGAAGAGTTTTTTCTCCAGCTTGTTGCAAAATCGCTAGCTCAAGTAATATCCGCGTACCCGGCCCCCAGGGGGACCGGTTCCGATCTGGAGACCTGGAGGAAACATGGAATACAACCGTCTGTTGCACACCCTGCGTGTTACCGCCATCGCAGGCGTGGCAGCGGCATCGCTCGGCGTCGCGGGTTCTGCATTCGCACAGATCCCGAACAAAACGCTCGTCTACTGCTCAGAAGGCAGCCCGGCGGGTTTTGATTCCGCGCAATTCACGACCGGCGTCGATTTCACCGCCGCCACGTTCACCGTCTACAACCGCCTCGTCGAATTCGAGCGCGGCGGCACCAAGGTCGAGCCCGGCCTCGCCGAGAAGTGGGACGTCTCGTCCGACGGCAAGGTGTACACGTTCCACCTGCGTCATGGCGTGAAGTTCCACACGACCGACTTCTTCAAGCCGACGCGTGAATTCAACGCGGACGACGTCGTGTTCTCGTTCGAGCGCATGCTCGATCCGAACAATGCGTTCCGCAAGGCCTACCCGGTGTCGTTCCCGTACTTCACCGACATGGGCCTCGACAAGCTGATCACGAAGATCGAGAAGGTCGATCCGTACACCGTGAAGTTCACGCTGTCCGAGCCGAACGCGCCGTTCATCCAGAACATGGCGATGGAATTCGCGTCGATCCTGTCGGCCGAGTACGGCGACCAGCTGATGAAGGCCGGCAAGGCCGCCGACATCAACCAGAAGCCGGTCGGCACGGGCCCGTTCATCTTCCGCAGCTATACGAAGGACGCGACGATCCGTTTCGATGGCAATCCTGATTACTGGAAGAAGGGCGCGGTGAAGCTGTCGAAGCTGATCTTCTCGATCACGCCCGACCCGGGCGTGCGCGTGCAGAAGATCAAGCGCAACGAATGCCAGGTGATGAGCTATCCGCGTCCGGCCGACATCGCGGCGCTGAAGGCCGACTCGGGCATCGACATGCCGTCGCAGCCGGGCTTCAACCTCGGCTACCTCGCGTACAACGTCGAGCACAAGCCGGTCGACAAGCTCGAAGTGCGTCAGGCGCTCGACATGGCGATCAACAAGAAGGCGATTCTCGAATCCGTCTATCAGGGTGCCGGCCAGGCCGCCAGCGCGCCGATGCCGCCGACCCAATGGTCGTACGACAAGAACCTGAAGATGGCCCCGAACGACACCGAGAAGGCCAAGGCGCTGCTCGCGAAGGCCGGCTATCCGAACGGTTTCGACATCACGCTGTGGGCGATGCCGGTGCAGCGCGCATACAACCCGAACGCCCGCCTGATGGCCGAGATGATCCAGGCCGACTGGGCGAAGATCGGCGTGAAGGCGAAGATCGTCACGTACGAGTGGGGCGAGTACATCAAGCGCGCGCACACGGGCGAGCAGGACACGATGCTGATCGGCTGGACGGGCGACAACGGCGACCCCGACAACTGGCTCGGCACGCTGCTCGGCTGCGAGGCGATCAAGGGCAACAACTTCTCGCACTGGTGCTACAAGCCGTTCGACGACCTGATCCAGAAGGGTCGCACGACGACGGGCCAGGACGCGCGCACGAAGATCTACACGCAGGCCCAGCAGATCTTCGCGCAGCAGCTGCCGTTCTCGCCGATCGCGAACTCGACGGTCTACCAGCCGGTACGCAAGAACGTGGTCGACATGCGCATCGAGCCGCTCGGCTATGCGCGTTTCGACGGTGTCAGCGTGAAGTAACCGGCCTGGCGTAAGCTGTCGTCTTGAGAAGACCGGCTTGAAATCATCCGGCGACGAGGGGCCAAAAGCCCCTCGTCGCCGGTCGTACATTTCCCACAAGAAAATACGAGACGCATCATGTTCACATTCGTGTTGCGCCGCGTGGGCATGGTGATCCCGACCTTCATCGGCATCACCATCCTGGCGTTTGCGCTGATTCACCTGATACCGGGCGACCCCATCGAAGTGATGATGGGCGAGCGCGGCGTCGATCCCGCGATGCATGCGGAGGCCATGAAACGCCTCGGGCTCGACCAGCCGCTGCCCCTGCAGTACATCCACTACATCGGCCGGGCGCTGCATGGCGACCTCGGCACGTCGATCATCACCAACACCAGCGTCGCGGGCGAATTCTTCGCGCGCTTCCCGGCGACCGTCGAACTGTCACTGTGCGCGCTCGTGTTCGCGCTCGCGGTCGGGCTGCCGGCCGGCGTGATCGCCGCGCTGCGGCGCGGCTCGGTCGTCGATCACGGCGTGATGGGCACCGCGCTCACCGGCTACTCGATGCCGATCTTCTGGTGGGGGCTGATCCTCATCATGGTGTTTTCGTCGTACCTCGGCTGGACGCCCGTGTCGGGCCGCATCGCGGTCGAATACGATTTCCCGCATCCGACCGGTTTCATGCTGATCGACGCGCTGCTCGCACCCGACGAAGGCGCGTTCAAATCGGCGGTCAGCCACCTGATCCTGCCGGCGATCGTGCTCGGCACGATCCCGCTCGCGGTGATCGCGCGGATGACGCGCTCGTCGATGCTCGAAGTGCTGCGCGAGGACTACATCCGCACGGCGCGCGCGAAGGGGCTGTCGCCCGTGCGCGTGGTCGTCGTGCATGCGCTGCGCAATGCGCTGATCCCGGTCGTCACCGTGATCGGCCTGCAGATCGGCACGCTGCTGGCCGGCGCCGTGCTGACCGAGACGCTCTTTTCGTGGCCCGGTGTCGGCAAGTGGCTGATCGATGCGATCGGCCGCCGCGACTATCCGGTCGTCCAGGGCGGCATCCTGCTGATCGCGACGCTCGTGATCGTCGTGAACCTGGTCGTCGACCTGCTGTACGGCGTGCTGAATCCGCGCATCCGCCACACGAGGTAATTCCATGAGCAATCTGCAAAACACCCTGCCGAGCGAATCCGCGCCGGCCGGCGGCCGTGCGCTCGCGCTGCGCGAGTTCTGGGCCAACTTCTCGCGCAACCGCGGCGCCGTCGGCGCCGGCATCGTCGTGCTGGTGCTGATCCTGGTCGCGCTGTTCGCGCCGCTGATCGCGCCGCACAGCCCGGTCGAGCAATACCGCGACTACGTGAAGATCCCGCCCGCATGGCTCGCGGGCGGCAACTGGCAGTTCATCCTCGGCACCGACGAAGCGGGCCGCGACATCCTTTCGCGCCTGATGTTCGGCGCGCGCATGTCGTTCTGGATCGGCTTCGTGTCGGTCGTGCTCGCGCTGATCCCCGGCATCGTGCTCGGGCTGATCGCCGCGTTCTTCCAGAAGTGGGCCGACACGCCCGTGATGCGCATCATGGACGTGCTGCTCGCGCTGCCGTCGCTGCTGCTCGCGGTCGCGGTCGTCGCGATCATCGGCCCGGGCCTCACCAACACGATGTTCGCGATCGCGATCGTCGCGCTGCCGGCCTACGTGCGCCTCACGCGCGCATCCGCGCTCGGCGAACTGCAGAAGGAGTACGTGACGGCATCGCGCGTGGCCGGTGCCGGCACGCTGCGCCTGATGTTCTCGCAGGTGCTGCCGAACTGCACGGCGCCGCTGATCGTGCAGGCGACGCTCGGCTTCTCGTCGGCCATCCTCGACGCGGCCGCGCTCGGCTTCCTCGGCCTCGGCGTGCAGCCGCCGACCGCCGAGTGGGGCGCGATGCTCGCGTCCGCGCGCGACTACATCGACAACGCGTGGTGGATCGTGACGATGCCCGGCCTGTCGATCCTGATTTCGGTGCTCGCGATCAACCTGCTCGGCGACGGGCTGCGCGACGCGCTCGATCCCAAACTGAAGCGGATGGCGTGACCATGAGCCAAGATCTACTGACTATCCGCAATCTCGCGGTGAACTTCAACGGCCTGCCCGCGGTCGACCGGATCAACCTGTCGATCGCGCCGGGCGAGGTGGTGGGCGTCGTCGGCGAATCGGGCTCTGGCAAGAGCGTGACGATGATGGCGCTGATGGGCCTGATCGATGCGCCGGGCAAGGTGACGGCCGACGAGGTCACGTTCAACGGTGTGGACCTGCTGAAGGCGTCGCCGAAGGCGCGCCGCAAGATCGTCGGCAAGGACATCGCGATGGTGTTCCAGGATGCGCTGACGAGCCTGAACCCGAGCTACACGGTCGGCTACCAGATCAAGGAGGTGCTGAAGCTGCACGAAGGCCTGCGCGGCGACGCGCTGCACCGGCGCGCGCTCGAGCTGCTCGACCAGGTCGGCATTCCGGATGCGAAGAACCGCATCACGGCGTTCCCGCACCAGATGTCGGGCGGCATGAACCAGCGCGTGATGATCGCGATGGCGGTCGCGTGCAACCCGAAGCTGCTGATCGCCGACGAGCCGACCACCGCGCTCGACGTGACGATCCAGGCGCAGATCATGGACCTGCTCGTGAAGCTGCAGAAGGAGCGCGGGATGGCGCTCGTGCTGATCTCGCACGACCTGGCCGTCGTGTCGGAGGTCGCGCAGCGCGTCGCCGTGATGTATGCGGGCGAGGTCATCGAGACCAATCGCGTGCCGGACATCTTCCGTGCGCCGCATCATCCGTATACCGAAGCGCTGCTCGCGGCGATTCCCGAGCACAATCAGGGGGCGCGTCGCCTTGCCGCATTGCCGGGCATGGTGCCGGGCCGCGATGATCGCCCGTCCGGGTGCCTGTTCGCGCCGCGCTGCAAGTACGTCGTCGACGATTGCCGCAAGGCGCGTCCGGCGCTCGATACGCTGGTGCCGGCCAACGATGCGATGCGCGCGCGCTGCATCAAGCCGCTCAATGTTTCCAACCTCGACCTGACGGGAGGCGCACGATGAATGCAGTCCACGAAACGCGTGCCACGCCGCACGACGAGGAAGCGGTGCTGGTCGCCGACCGGCTCGCGAAGCACTACACGGTCAAGCGCGGGATGTTCGGGCAGGGCACCGTGAAGGCGCTGAACGGCGTGTCGTTCACGCTCAAGCGCGGCAAGACGCTCGCCGTCGTCGGCGAGTCGGGCTGCGGGAAATCGACGCTCGCGCGCCAGCTCACGATGATCGAGACGCCCACCTCGGGCCACCTGACGATCGACGGCAAGGACGTGGCCGGCGCGAGCCGCGAGACGGTCGCCGACCTGCGCCGCCGCGTACAGATGGTGTTCCAGAACCCGTTCGCGTCGCTGAACCCGCGCAAGACCGTCGAGCAGACGCTCTCCGAGCCGCTCGAGATCAACGCGAACCTGACGGCCGCCGAACGCGCGCAGCGCGTCGCGCAGATCATGCGCACGGTCGGCCTGCGGCCCGAGCACGCGAAGCGTTATCCGCACATGTTCTCGGGCGGCCAGCGCCAGCGGGTCGCGATCGCGCGCGCGATGATCCTCGATCCGCGGATCGTGGTCGCCGACGAACCGGTGTCCGCGCTCGACGTGTCGATCCAGGCGCAGATCCTGAACCTGTTCATGGACCTGCAGGAGCAGTTCAAGACGAGCTACGTGTTCATCTCGCACAACCTGTCGGTGGTCGAGCACGTCGCCGACGACGTGATGGTGATGTACTTCGGCAGCGTCGCCGAGCTCGGCGACAAGGCGACGATCTACGCGCATCCGCGCCATCCGTACACGCGCGCGCTGATGTCGGCGACGCCGGCGATCTTCGAGGAAGACCGCCGCGTGCAGATCAAGCTGCAGGGCGAGCTGCCGTCGCCGCTCAATCCGCCGTCGGGCTGCGCGTTTCACCAGCGCTGCCCGTACGCGGTCGAGCGCTGCCGCGTCGAGGAACCGCAGCTGCGCGACGTCGACGGACGCCGCGTGGCCTGCCATCGCGCCGAGGAGGTAGGGGAGGTGAATGCCTGATGGTTTGGCGGCGCGCGCGCCTGGCGTGCGCCGTTCGGGGGGCGGCCGCGCGCGCGTGATGCGCGCGTGCCGCAACGCACGGCGCTGGAGCGTGCGCACGGTCACGGGCGCGGCGCTGGCCGGCGCGTGCGTGGCGGCCAGCGTGCTGGTCCCGGTCGACGCCGCGCGTGCCGAAAGGCGCGCGCCGGCGAGTTCGCCGATCCATCCGTCGCAGGTTCCGCCGCCCGGCATGAACCTGCCGGGCTTCCACGTGCCGTCCGTGTCGAACGGCACGGTCGCGCGCGGCACGGTGCGCGTGCAGCCCGCGCGCATGCCGTTCTATGTCGCGACCCGGGGCAGGGTCACGCTGTACGTGCTCGGCACGCTGCACACGGGCGACCCGTCCGACTATCCGCCCGCGCAGCCGTTCCGGCCGCGCATCCTCGCGGCGCTCGCCGCGTCGCCGACGCTCGCGCTCGAGCTGTCGCCGGACGATCTCCTCGAATCGCAGGACGACGTGTCGAAGTACGGCGTGTGCCGCTACCCGTGCCTGCAGCGCCTGCTGCCCGAGCCGCAGTGGCAGCGCCTCGCGGCGCGCCTGCGCGGCAACCCGGCCGCGCTCGCGGAGATCCGCCGGATGCGGCCGTGGCTCGCGGCGCTGGTCGTCGAAACCTACGACTCGCTGGCGGCCGGCCTGCAGACCGAGTACGGCACCGAGGCGCAGCTGCAGAACGTGTTCCTGAAGAAGAAGGGCGGCCGCGTGATCGGGCTCGAGACGCTCGCCGAGCAGATGCGCGCGTTCACCGGACTGACGCTCGCCGAGCAGCGCGAGATGCTCGCGCAGGACATGGTGCAGACCCCGGCGCAGAACGCCGACGACATCAAGGCGCTGCACCGGCTGTGGCGAATTGGCGACGCCGACGCGATCTCGGCGTGGGCGGTCGCGAAGAGCGAGCGGCTGGCCCGTTCGAAGGCGCTGTCGGCGTCGATCGACAACAAGATCCTGTACGAGCGCAACCGGCGCTTCGTTGCACGGATGACGGCAATCGCCGCGCCGAACCGGCCGGTATTCGTGGCCATCGGCGCGCTGCATCTGGGCGGCCCGCGCGGCGTGCTCGAATTGTTGCGCCAGCAAGGGTATCAGGTCGACGCGAACTGATCGCGCCGCGCACCGCGCGCCGATCCTCCCCTGTTTGATCGACGAGATGCACGCGCTGCGAGGCGCCCGCGCGGCCACGCGGCTCGATAAGGAAAACCCTCGAATCTTCAGGAAATAGCGTTTAAAACGATTGACATCCGGTTCTGCCAATCTCTATTCTTCATCCCACAAGTTGAAAAAATGAAAAGAATAGATAAGTTCTACGGGGTAGCAGAAAACAAAGCGCGGGGTTAGCGTAGCCGGCACGTATGTAACGTGCCGGCCGCGGAGTGTCTGCATGCACGGCGGGGCCAAACATCGTCGGCACAACAAATGCATGCGACAGACTTGCGGCATAAGCAACGTTCCGTCGTCCGACCGGGGGAAGCAGCAAGCGGGCGGCGGCGGACGTTTTTTGATCCGGAGCATGTTTCCGGTCACCGTCGACAGACGGTTTCGGGGGGCGAATCGACAGACGGCGAAGTCCGCGGCGATTGCGCCAACAGAAAAGCGCCACGAGGGCGCTTTTTTCTTTTGTGGCGGCGGTTTTCGACCTGCGACGGCTGAGCGCTTCGACGACGCGTCACGTCATCATGCGTCTTCGCCGGCCTGCAGCGCGCCGGGCGCGACGACATCGACACCCGCCGCTTCGAGCGCCGCGCGGATCCGCTTCGCGAACGCGAGCGCATGCGGGCCGTCGCCGTGCAGGCAGACCGTTTGCGCGTTGAGCGGCACCCACTCGCCGCTCACTGCCCGCACCTGCCGCTCGCGCACCATGTCGAGCGTGCGCGCGAGCACCGCTTCTTCATCGTCGATCAGCGCGCCGGGCTGGTTGCGCGGCACGAGCGAGCCGTCCGCGCGGTAGCCGCGGTCGGCGAATACTTCCTCCACCGCGGCGAGCCCCGCGTGGCGCGCGGCCGCGACGAACACGCTGTTCGCGAGCCCGAACACGGCCAGCGACGGATCGAAGTCGTGGATCGCGGACACCACCGCGTCGGCGATCAGCGGGTCGCGCGCGGCCTGGTTGTACAGCGCGCCGTGCGGCTTAACGTGCGCGATGCGGCCGCCCTCGGCCTGCGCGATCGCCGACAGCGCGCCGAGCTGGTACAGCACGCCCGCGTAGATGTCGCCGGCCGGCAGCTGCATTTCCTTGCGGCCGAAATTCTCCGGGTCGTGAAAGCTCGGGTGCGCGCCGATCGACACGCCTTTCTGCACGGCCCAGCGCACGCAGTCGCGCATCGCATTGGCGCCGCCTGCATGCCAGCCGCACGCGATGTTCGCCGACGTGACGAGGTCGAGCAGCGCCTCGTCCGATCCGCATCCTTCACCGAGATCGGCATTCAGATCGATTTCCATGATGTTCCTCGTCCACGGGTGCGTGGCGCGTCCTTCGTCCTGCTTCCGTCATTGTCACGCTGCGCGCGATTGCGCGCGGCGGCGCGTTTCCTCGCGCATCTCGATCGCGACGTCGATCTGGCGCAGATAGGCACGTTCTGCGACCAGGGCGGCGCGCGCGGCGTCGGGTGTCGTGCGCACGAAGCGGATCGGCAGGTTGAGCCGAGCCTGTGCGAGTTTCCAGAGATCCGCGCGGATCACCGTGCCGATCTTCGGATAGCCGCCGGTGGTCTGCGCATCGTGCATCAGCACGATCGGCTGGCCGTTCGGCGGCACCTGGATCGTGCCGGGCAGCACCGCGTGCGACAGCAGCTCGACCGGCCGCTCGCGCACCAGTTCGGCGCCGGCGAGACGATAGCCCATCCGGTTGCTGTTCGCGGTGACGAGCCATTCCTCGTCCCAGAACGCCTGCTGAGAATCGGCCGCGAACGACGCGTAGTCGGGGCCCGGCAGCACGCGCACGGGCATCGCCCACGGCGCATGCGCGGGCCGGTGGCGGCGCGGCGGTTCGTCGACGCGCACGAACGCGCACCACGCGGGCGCCTTCACGCCGAATTCGGGCGCGTCGGCCGCGAGGCAGCCGGCGCCGGCCGGCGGCACGCCGACCGGCAGCCGGTCGCCGTCGCGCAGCGCGCGGCCGCCGAGGCCGCCGAAGCGCGACGCGAGATCGGTGCTGCGCGAGCCGAGCATCGGCAGCACGTCGATGCCGCCCGCGATGCACAGGTAGCCGCGCATGCCGCGTTTCGCGGCCGGCAGCACGAGCGTCTGCCCGGCGTCGACCGGCAGGCTCCACCAGGAATACACGGGCCGGCCGTCGAGCGTTGCGCCGAATTCGGTGCCGGTGATCGCGATGCGCGTCGCGCGCGTGAAGCGGAACGCGGCCGGCCCGATCGTGATTTCGACGGCCGCCGCGTCGGGGCGGTTGCCGACCAGCCGGTTGCCGACCTCGAGCGCGAGGCCGTCGAGCGCGCCGCCCTGCGCGACGCCGAGATGGCGTGTGCCGCGGCGGCCGAGATCCTGCACGGTCGACAGCGGGCCGGCGCGGACGACCTCGATCGTGCCCGGTGCGGTGTTCTGGCTCATGTCGCGTCGACTCCGGCAATGGTGAAGCGCACGCGGTCGCCGGGCAGCAGCAGCGTCGGCTGCGGCCGCGCCGGGTCGAACAGCACGTGCGACGTGCGGCCGATCAGTTGCCAGCCGCCGGGCGACGTGGCCGGATAGATGCCCGTCTGCGCGCCGCCGATGCCGACCGAGCCGGCCGGCACCTCGAGGCGCGGGGCCGCGCGGCGCGGCGTGTGCAGCGACGCATCGAGGCCGCCGAGATACGCGAAGCCCGGCTGGAAGCCGACGAAGAACACGACGTAGGCGCCGGCCGCGTGGCGCGCGACGACTTCGTCGGCCGACAGCCCGGTGTGCGCGGCGACGGCCGCGAGGTCGGGACCGGCGGCACCGCCGTATTCGACCGGGATGTCGATTTCCCGGCCGTCCGCGTGCTCGACGTCGGCGGTTTCCCACGCGTCGCGCAGCGCCGGCGTGAGCGAGTCGGCCGTCGTGGCGAGCGCGTCGAACACGATCGTCAGGTTGTTCATGCCCGGCACGACGTCGATCACGTCGGGCCACGCGCGCGCGACCTCGGCGACGGCCCAGACGCGGCGCTGGCAATCGAGCGTGGCGGGCGGCGGCACCTCGCAGACGAGGGCGGCATCGCCGAGCGGATAAATGCGGGGTTGCGTCATCGGACTGGCACGGTTCGGACGGCAATGTTAGCGCACATTGTCAATAAAATATCGACAACTTCCCAATAAGCGTTTTCGCCTAGCCCGTATGTCCGGGCTTCTGGCGTACACTCGGCACACCCTGTCATCCGGCTTGCTCCGCCTTTCCATGAAGCGTCCTGCGACCAAGATCGTGTCATCCGAACACCTCGTTTCCGATTCGAGCGCGGAGCTGTCGGAACTCGAATACGGGCTCATCATGGCCGGCAACGCATTCAACCGCTGGATGGTGCGCTGCATGTCGGCCGCGGGCGCGAAGGACATGACGGCGGTCGAGGTGTCGCTGCTGCATCACGTGAGCCACCGCGAACGCAAGAAGAAGCTCGCCGACATCTGCTTCGTGCTCAATATCGAGGATACGCACGTCGCGACCTATGCGCTGAAAAAACTGATCGCGCGCGGCTATGTGAAGAGCGAGAAGAGCGGCAAGGAGGTGTTCTTCTTCGCGACCGAGGCGGGCCGCGAGCTGTGCCTGAAGTATCGGGAGGTGCGCGAGCACTGCCTGATCGAGACGCTCAAGGACAGCGGCCTCACCAACGAGCAGATCGGCGACGCGGCGCAGTTGCTGCGCCACGCATCGGGCCTCTACGACACGGCCGCGCGCGCGGCGGCGTCGCTGTAAACGATTGCGGACGGGAGGGTGAGCGCGGTGACGCGCGGCATGCCGCTCACGCAGCAGCGCGCGCCGCGTCATCAGGCGGCCGGGTACAGCGCGCCGTCGGTCACGATCCAGCGCATCGCGAGATCGTGCGCCTCGGCCGGCAACGCATCGACGCGGCACGCTTCATACGCGATGCCGACCGTCACCGGCAGCGTGTCGCCGGGCCACACCGCGAGCGTGCGGTCGTAGTAGCCGCCGCCGTAGCCGAGCCGGTAGCGCTGCAGATCGAATCCCACGCACGGAATCAGCAGCAGGTCGGGCACGACGACGACGCCCGACGCCGGTTCCGGAATCCGGTGATGGCCTTCGCGCATCGGCGTATCCGCATCCCACGCATGGAACGCGAGCGGCGTGTGACGCTCGCCGATCACCGGCAGCGCGGCGCGGCGGCCCGTGCCGGCCGCGGCCCACGCGAGCACCGCGTCGCGCGCGTCGAATTCGCCCGGCAGCGGCCAGTAGAAGCCGACCGTCGCGGGCGCGAGGCGCTCGAGCAACCGCCGCAGCCGCGTGTCGAGCGCGGCGTTCGCGGCGGGCTGCGACGCGGCGTCGCGACGCGCGCCGGACAGCGTTTTGCGCAGTGCAACCTTCGGGTTCGGCACAGGGTTGCATGCTATGCTTTCGCTCACTTCGTGCTCCATTCATAACGATGTCGAACAGCCTTTTCCGAGTATATCGCGCGGTCGCGCTCACGCTTTCGGCCGCCGCGCTCGTCGCGGGCACGGCCGCGTGCGCCGCACCGGGCGACGACACGCTCGCCGGGGACGACCAGATCTTCGTGCAGCTGCGCGAAGCCGCGCGCCGCAACGACGCCGCGAAGGCCGCGCAGCTCGCGTCGATGATCCCGAACTATCCGGTCCCGTCCTACGTCGAGTATTTCCAGATCAAGCCGCAGCTGTTCGATTCGACCGGCCGCGCACGCGTCGACGCACCGGACGCGCCGGTGCAGTCGTTCCTGCAGCGCTACGACGGCCAGGCGATCGCCGACCGCCTGCGCAACGACTACCTGCTCGTGCTCGGCGCGCGTCACGACTGGCGCAACTTCGACGACCAGTACAAGCGCTTCGTGCTCGACGACGACACGCAGGTCAAGTGCTACGCGCTCGAATCGCGCGCGGCGCGCGGCGAGAACGTCGCCGAGGCGGCGCGTGCGTTGCTCGTCGAGCCGAAATACTACGGCGACGCCTGTGTCGACCTGATTACGGCGCTCACCGTCAACCAGCAGTTCACCAGCGACGACGTGTGGCAGCAGGCGCGCCTCGCGTACGAGCAGAACTACACGACGCTCGGCGGCAAGATCGTCGACGCGCTCGGCGCGCGCCCGGTCGGTTTCGACCAGGCGACCAGCGCGCCGCCGCTGTACCTCGCGCGCGGCGTCGGCCCCGACGCGGCATCGCACCAGCTCGCGCTGATCGCGCTCGGCCGCATGGCGCGCAACGATCCGGACGCGGCGGCCGGGATGCTGACGTCGATCGCCGGCTCGCTGACGAAGCAGGAGCAGGCGATCGCGTGGGGCGCGATCGGCTACCAGGGCGCGATCAAGCGCTCGGCGCTCGCGTCGGTCTGGTATGCGAAATCCGCGAACGCGCCGCTGTCGAACCCGGGCTACGAATGGCGCACGCGCGCCGCGCTGCTCGCCGGCAACTGGCCGATGGTGCGCTGGTCGATCGAACAGATGCCGCCGTCGCTGCGCGACGATCCGGCATGGATCTACTGGCATGCGCGCGCGCTCAAGCAGAGCGGCGACACGCTGCAGGCGAACCAGGAATTCGAGCAGGTCGCGGGCCAGTACAACTTCTACGGGCAGCTCGCCGGCGAAGAGCTCGGCCAGCGCACGTCGATCCCGCCGCGCACGAAGGTGAGCGATGGCGACATCGACGCGATGAGCAAGATCCCGGGCTTCGCGCTCGCGCAACGCTTCTACGGGCTGAACCTGCGTCTCGAAGGCAACCGCGAATGGAACTGGCCGCTGCGCGGGATGACCGATCGCCAGCTGCTCGCGGCCGCCGAATACGGCAAGCGCATCGACCTGCTCGACCGCACCGTCAACACGGCCGACCGCACGAAGGCCGAGCACGACTTCACGCTGCGCTACCCGTCGCCGTACCGTGACATCGTCGAGCGCTACGCGCAGTCGTCGGGCCTCGACATCGAATGGGCATACGGGCTGATCCGCCAGGAGTCGCGCTTCATCACGAACGCGCGTTCGTCGGTCGGCGCGGGCGGCCTGATGCAGCTGATGCCGGCCACCGCGCAGCTCGTCGCGAAGAAGCTCGGGATGGGCACGATCACGCGTGCGCAGATGCACGACATCAATACCAACATCCAGCTCGGCACCTGGTATCTGGCGGACATCTACAACAACTTCGACAGCTCGCCGGTGCTGGCAACCGCCGGCTACAACGCGGGCCCGGGCCGGCCGCGCCAGTGGCGCCAGGTGTTGACGCAGCCGGTCGAAGGCGCGATCTTCGCGGAGACGATTCCGTTCAACGAGACGCGCGACTACGTGAAGAACGTGCTGTCGAACACCGTCTACTACGCGGCGCTCTTCGAGGGCAAACCGCAGTCGTTGAAGAAACGCCTAGGCATGATCTCGCCCTGATCCGCAATCTTCACACTGCCGCGCGAGACGCGGCAGTGTTCTTTTGAGGACCCGAACATGGATCGCCAGACCGTCGCGCTGCTGGGCGGCACCGGCTTCATCGGCAGCCGGCTCGTCAACGCGCTGATCGACGCCGGCAAGCAGGTGCGGATCGGCACGCGGCGGCGCGAGCACGCACGCCACCTGCAGATGCTGCCGGTCGAGATCGTCGAGCTCGACGCGCTCGATACGCGCACGCTCGCCCGGTTCGTCGCCGGCGCGCATGCGGCCGTCAATCTCGTCGGCGTGCTGCACGGCGGCCGTGGCACGCCGTACGGGCCCGGGTTCGAGCGCGCGCACGTCGCGCTGCCGGCCGCGCTGGCCGCCGCGTGCGTCGAAGTCGGCGTGCGGCGCGTGCTGCACATGAGCGCGCTCGGCGCCGATTCGCACGGCCCGAGCATGTACCAGCGCTCGAAGGGCGACGGCGAGGCCGCGCTGCATGCGGTCGCGGCGACCGATTCGCTCACGCTGACGATCTTCCGCCCGTCGGTCGTCTTCGGCCCCGGCGACGCATTCCTGAACACATTCGCGAACCTGCAGCGCACGCTGCCGGTGCTGCCGCTCGCGATGCCCGATGCGCGCTTCCAGCCGGTGTTCGTCGGCGACGTCGTGCGCGCGTTCGTCAACACGCTCGATCTCGCGGCCGCGCACGGCAAGACCTACGAACTCGGCGGCCCGACCGTCTATACGCTCGAGCAGCTGGTGCGCTATTGCGGCACGCTGGTCGGCCGGCAGGCACGCATCGTGCGGCTGCCCGACGCGCTCGCGCGGCTGCAGGCGAGCGTGTTCGAATGCCTGCCCGGCGAGCCGGTGATCACGCGCGACAATCTCGCGTCGATGTCGGTGCCGAACGTGCTGTCCGGGCCGCTCGCACCGGAACTCGGGATCTCGCCCGCGAGTCTCGAGAGTATCGCGCCCGCGTATCTCGGCCATGCCGCGCGGCGCTCCCGCTTCGACTGGTTCCGCTCGCGCCGCCGCTAGGCGCCGCGGACCGTCGCTTCCGTCATTCACTTTCGCGCTTTCCGGAACACCGCCATGAAACTCGTCATTGGAGACAAGAACTACTCGTCGTGGTCGATGCGGCCGTGGCTGCTGCTCGCGCATTTCGGCATCCCGTTCGACGAGATCGTGATCGAGCTGCGCCGCGACGACACGGCCGCGCGCATCCGCGAGTATTCGCCGACCGGCAAGGTGCCGTGCCTGATCGACGACCACGGCGTCGCGATCTGGGATTCGCTCGCGATCGCCGAGACGCTCGCCGAGCGCTATCCGCAGTTCCCGATGTGGCCCGCTGATCCGCTCGATCGCGCGCATGCGCGCTGCATCTCGGCCGAGATGCATTCGGGCTTCGCCGCGCTGCGCACGCAGATGGGAATGAGCGTGCGCGCGTCGATGCCGGGGCGCGGCGCGACGCCCGAGGCGCTCGCCGACGTCGCGCGCATCGACGCGCTGTGGAGCGCGTGCATCGAGGCCTCGGGCGGCCCGTTCCTGTTCGGCGAATTCGGCATCGCCGATGCGATGTATGCGCCCGTCGTGATGCGCTTCAACACGTATGCGCCGGCGCTGTCGCCGGAAGCGGCCGGGTATGCGGCGCGCGTGACGGCACTGCCGGCGGTGCAGCGCTGGATCGATGGCGCGCGCCGCGAAACCAACGTGATCGCCGAATACGAACCGACGCCATGAACATCTACGCAGTAGGCGGAGCGATCCGCGACGAATTGCTCGGCGTGCCGGTGCAGGACCGCGACTACGTGGTGGTGGGCGCGACGCCCGAGCAGATGGCCGCGCAGGGCTTCCGGCCGGTCGGCAAGGATTTCCCCGTGTTCCTGCATCCGGGCACGCAGGAGGAATACGCGCTCGCGCGCACCGAGCGCAAGACGGCGGCCGGCTATCACGGCTTCCAGTTCTACTATGCGCCGGACGTGACGCTCGAAGAGGACCTCGCGCGGCGTGACCTGACGATCAACGCGATGGCGCGCGAAGTGAGCCCGGAGGGCGCGCTGGTCGGCCCGGTGATCGATCCGTTCGACGGGCAGGCCGACCTGCGCGCACGCGTGTTCCGGCATGTCGGCGACGCGTTCGTCGAGGATCCGGTGCGGATCCTGCGGATCGCGCGCTTTGCCGCGCGCTTCGCCGATTTCACGGTCGCGGACGACACGCTCGCGCTGATGCGGCGGATGGTCGACGCGGGCGAAGCGGATGCGCTGGTGCCCGAGCGCGTGTGGCAGGAGATCGCGCGCGGGCTGATGGAGGCGAAACCGTCGCGGATGTTCGCGGTGCTGCGCGAGTGCGGCGCGCTCGCGCGCATCCTGCCCGAGGTCGACGCGCTGTGGGGCGTGCCGCAGCGCGCCGACTATCACCCGGAAGTCGACACCGGCGTGCACGTGATGATGGTCGTCGACTACGCGGCGAAGCAGGGCTATTCGCTGCCGGTGCGCTTCGCGGCGCTCACGCACGATCTCGGCAAGGCGACGACGCCCGCCGACGTGCTGCCGCGCCATGTCGGCCACGAAGGCCGCAGCGTCGACCTCATCAAGCCGCTGTGCGAGCGGCTGCGCGTGCCGAACGATTGCCGCGATCTCGCGCTGGTGGTCGCGCGCGAGCACGGCAACCTGCATCGCGTGATGGAAATGGGCGCGGCCGCGCTGGTGCGTTTCTTCGAGCGCAGCGACGCGCTGCGCAAGCCGGCGCGCTTCGCGGAGATGCTGCAGGCGTGCGAAGCGGATGCGCGCGGCCGGCTCGGGCTCGACACGCAGCCGTATCCGCAGGCCGAGCGGCTGCGCGTGGCGCTGGTGGCGGCGCGCAGCGTCGACGCGGGCGCGATCGCGCGCGGCGTCGGCAACGATGCGATGCAGATCAAGGACGCCGTGCATCGCGCGCGGGTCGAGGCCGTCAAGCAGGCGCTGGCGATCGCGGAATAGGCGGGGGAATCGGGTTGCGAATCAGGCCGTGAATCGATTCCGCAAATCGTGCGGACCGTGCCGAGCGGTGCGCCGCCCGGCCGCCAGCCGTCATCTCTTCATGCGCTTGGCGGTGCGGCGCGCCGGCGTGGCGGCAGCCGGACGTTTGCCGGTGGCCGCGCGGGACTTCCCGGCAGCCGTGTTGGCCGCGGCGCCGGCCGGCTTGTCGGCGGGCTGCGCGGCGTCCGCGTCGCGCTCCCGCTTCGGTGACGGTTCGCGGCGGCTCACGCGCGGCTCGCCCGGCGTCGCGCCGGCATCGCGCGCGAGCAGCCTGATTTTCATCGCGGCGGACCCCAACTCGGCGCAGTTGTCGTCGAAGAGGGGCAGCGTGCCGACCGCGATCAGCTCCGCGGGCCCGTCGCCGACGTTCGCGACGCGATGGCGCTTCCTCGCGTCGAAGTGCAGCGAATCACCGGGCGACAGCGGGTAATCCTTCTTGCCGATCGTGTAGCAGAGCCGGCCGGTCAGCACGTACACGAACTCGTCGCCGCCGTGCGCGACCCATTCCGACCGGTAGCCCTCCATCATCCGGACCTTGAGCGCGTTGATCTGGCTGCCGTCGAAGGTGGTGGACAGCCGTTCGTACCACTGCGACGCGGCGTCGACCGCGTACGGTTCGCGGCGGCCCGCGTGCGAGTCGGGCTGCGCCTGGCGCGGCTGGTCGATCAGCGTGCTGAGCGGTACGTCGAGCGCTTTCGCGACGTTGACCAGCGATGACAGCGAGATACCGGTCAGATGGCGCTCGACCTGCGACAGGAACCCGACCGACAGGTTCGCTTCGGTCGCGACTTCCAGCAGCGTTTTCTTCGCTTCCCGGCGCAGGCGGCGAATGCGCTGGCCGATACGCATGATGTCTGAATCCATGGATCTCTTTCGTGGCAACGAGTCGGGAGGCGAGCGAGAGGGCGGTGCAGTCGCCGGACGTTGCCGTTCCGCGAATCGCACGAAGCACGGCCGTCGGGACGACGATGCGGGCGCATTGTACCGTGCAGTCGCGCCGGTCCGCCGCCACGCCGCGCACGGCGGTGCCGCCGTCGCGCACCTCACGCATCGGCAATTTTAGCCCTACGAAAATTTTAGCTTGACCTCAATTTCACCGTGCTCTAGATTCTGTCGCACGCATCAAACAAAGTTAAGTGAGACAAAAATTTCCCCGAAAGCCTGCCGCTGGAACGGCGCCACGGCCCGGCTGCCCGCCGGGCCGCGCGTCGTCCGCGCGGGCAGCGTGCCGCGCGAGGCGTGCGCCATGCCGCGTGACGCCGCCGGCCGCCGACAACAATCCATAACGGGTATCCGATGATCGATCGACTGAAATACAGCTTCTCCGGCCTTCCCCCGTACGACGCGTCCGTCGCCGACACGCAGGCCGGCCTGTCGCGCCTGCTCGACGCCACCCGGCTCGACGCGGTCGTGGTCACGTCGCAGGACGAATACATCACCGAATACCTGCCGCGCCGCAACAACCCCCGCTACGCGCTGTCGGGTTTCGACGGCTCGGCCGGCTGCGGCATCTTCCTGAGCGCGGCGACCGCCGAGGCGCTCGGCGTGCCGCCGTTCGTGCTGTTCGTCGACGGCCGCTATCACCTGCAGGCCGAACAGCAGTGCGACCCGGCGCGCGTGCGCATCGAGAAGCTCGGCATGAACGTGACGATCTGGCAGGCGCTGGCCGACTGGCTGCTCGCGCACGCGAGCCGGCTCGCGCGGGTCGGCTACGACGCGCTGCGGATCAGCGTCGCGCAGCGCGACCGGCTGGTCGAGCAGACGCAGGCGGCATCGCTCGACTGGACGAGCCTCGTCGAGCGCGAGATCGACCGCGCGATCGCGCTGCCGGGCTGGGTGGTCGAGCGGCCGATCTTCGAGCTGCCGGACGCGATGACCGGCGCGAGCGTCGCGCAGAACCTCGACGCGCTGAACCGGCGGCTCGCCGCGCACACCGGCGCTGCGCCCGGCACGACCGCGTTCTTCACGTGCGCGTCGGACGACCTCGCGTACCTGCTGAACAGCCGCGGCTATCACATCCCGAATGCGTCGTCGCACCTGGGCTTCCTGTTCGCTATCGGCGAGCAGGTCGCGTTGTTCCTGCCGGAGGGCTGCGACCGCTGCCCGGTCGAACTGGCGTCGTATCCGGCGCTGCACGTGATCCGGCGCGACTTCGCCGAACTCGAGCGCTTCCTCGCGCGGTTCGCGGTCGAGCACGTGTGTTACGGCTTCGAGTCGGTCAACTGCGCGCTCGTCGAGTCGGTGCGCCGCGTGTGGCCGCACGCGCGGCACGCCGACTTCAACCCGGTCGAGGCGCTGCGCGCCGGCAAGACGCCGGCGGTGCTCGACCGGTTCCGCGACGCGTTCGCGCGCAGTTCGGCGGCGATCGCCGAAACGATGCGCTGGGCGAAGGCCGGCGAGCCGGGGCAGCGCCATACCGAGTACGACCTGGCCCGCACGATCAACGACGCGTACGGCGCCCGCTCGGCGGTCGCGCTGACCTTCCCGTCGATCGCGGCGAACGGCGCGAACAGCGCGTTCGCGCACTACACGGCGGCGAGCGCCGACGTCGAGCTGACCGAAGGCGAACTCGTGCTGCTCGACAGCGGCGCGTATTACGACGCCGGTTTCGCGACGGACTGCACGCGCGTCGTGCTGCGCCGCACGCGGCCGGAGACGGTCGCGCAGCCGTGGCAGCGCGAGATCTACACGGTCGCGCTGAAGGCCTGCATCAAGGGGCTCGTCACGCGTTTCCCGAAGACGGCGACGGGCGACGACGTCGACGCGGCGGTGCGCCAGGTGTGCCGCGACCACGGCTACGATTTCGGTCACGGCACCGGGCACGGCGTCGGGATCCACGTGCACGAGGGCGGCGTGCGGTTCGCGCCGGGCGCGCGGTACGGGCTGGTGCCGAACGCGGTGATTTCGGTCGAGCCGGGCATTTACGTGGCGGGCAAGGGCGGCGTGCGGATCGAGAACATCGTGATCGTGCGCGCGGACGACGACGCATCGGACACCGTCGCGTTCGAGAACATCGTCACGGTCGGCTACGACTGGGACCTGATCGACGTCGAACTGCTGAACGACGACGAGCGCGCGTACCTGCGCGACTACGAACGGCTTTGCGTGGAACGCGGCACGCAGGTCACTGCGTGTCCGCTGCTGTAAGGCGGGGAAGGGGCGCGCGGCCGCAGGCGGGCCGCGCGATGCACGCGCGGCGCGTCGATGCGCCGGCGTGATCGGCCCGTCGGGAATCCGTACGTCAGAGAATCGGTACGTCAGAGAATCGGTGCGTCAGGGAATCGGTGCGTCAGGGAATCGGTGCGTCAGGGAATCCGTACGTCAGAGAATCAGTACGTCGGAGAATCAGCGCATCAGCGCCGATACCCGCCCGTCGGGCCCGTAGACGCCGGCCGGCGCGGGCGCCGAGCGCAGCACCGCGAGCGCGCGCTCGTTGTAGTCCATCCGGATCCGGATCAGCATCCCGTTGGTCGCATTGGCCTGGCGCGCGCGTTCGGCGGCCTGCAGCAGCAACTGCCAGCGGCCCGCGAGGCGTGCGTCGCGTTCGGCGGCCTGGTCCATCCCTTTCTTGCCGGCCGGAAAGCCGAGCGCGGACAGCTGCGTGTCGCGCGTGCGCTCGAGCTGCGCGAGCCGGTCGATCAGCGCGCTCTTCTTCTCGACGATGCCGGGCAGCATTTCAAGCGGCTCCGGCGTCGTCAGCGCCTTTTCCTCGTAGGCGAGCAGGGACGCGAACGCTTCGACCGTCGCGTGTTCGTCGTTGACCGTGGCCAGCAGCTCTTCTCTCATCGCGTCATGCTCGTCGCGCCGGCACGCGGGGCCGCATGCCGGCAAACCAGGGGACCGGTCAGGGCGTGACGGGCCCCGGGCCGGCTCAGTTGCCCTGCGAGCGCTGCTGTTGCAGCAGGTCGCGGGCGGTATTCAATACGCCGTCGGCGATCTTGTTCACGTCGATCGTCAACGTGCCGTTGTTCAGCGCGTCCTTGATCGACTGGACGAGGGCCGTGTCGATGTCGGCGCTGCCGGAGGCCGACAGCGAACGCAGCTGGCCGGACAGACCCGACAGGTTCACGCTCGCGTCGCCGCCGGTCGATCCTGCGTCGGCCGCCTGCGCGGACGACGACGAAGCCGCGCCGGATTGCGCGCGGGCCGCGCCGTTGCCGGTCGACGCGAGTGGGCTCGGGTTCGGAGTGGAATCGATCTTCACGATGGGGTTTCCTGGACGGTATGACCCAGATAACGGCCGGGTCGGCCCGAACTTTAGCATCGTGAGCCCGAAATTCTCCGAATAAACAATTCTTTACAATCTTGCGGTGCGATCCGGCCCTACAGCGGAATTTCGACGGTTCCGGCATCCTTGACGATCGCCGTGACGATTTGCCCCGCGGCCATCCGGACCCGCACCGACTGCCCCGGCGCCGCATTCGCGAGCGCGCTGCCCTCGGCCGAGATCGTGAAGCCGGGCCCGGCCGCGACGACCCGTACCGTCTGCCCGGCCGACACCGACGCGGCGCTCTTCAGCATGTCCTGGCGCAGCGGCAGCCCGGCCGAGATCCGCGCCAGCGCGGTCGCGCCGACCGCCTGCGCGGGATCGGTGATCACCGCGAGCGGCAGCACAGTCAGGTCGCCTTCGCGCGCGACGAGGTCGGCCGCGGTGAGCGGCTCGCCGGGCGCGATCTGGCGCGCGGCGACGTAATAGGTGGCCTGCACGGCAACCTTCGCCTGCAGGTAGACGGTCCACGGCCGCTCGCCCGCGCAGCGCACGCCGACCGTTGTGCGGCCCCACAGGCGCGCGCCGGTCGGCAGGAACGGCTCGAGCGTCGTGCACGCGGCGAGCCCGCGCGGAAACGCGGCCGCGACGGTCGCGGTCGTCTTGCCCGGCAGGCCCGCGACCTGCTGCTGCAGGAATGCGAGCGCCGTGCGCCGGATCGTGTCGGGGTCCTGCTGGCCGGGCGGTGTCGCCGGCTGGGGCGCGGCGGCTACCTGGGGCGGGTTGGCGGCAGCCGCCGGTGCGCGCGCGGCCGGCGCGGCTGAAGCGGCGCGGGCCGCGGCGAGGCGCGCGGCGATGGCCGGTCGCGCGGAATTCGATGCCGGGTCGGCCGCGCCGGCGACGACGGTCGCGACGGCGCCCGGATCGGCGGCGCGCAGGGCACCATAACCTGCGTTCGAGGCGTTCGAGGCGTTCGAGGCGTTCGAGGCGTTCGAGGCGTTCGCGGTGGTCGTGGCGTTCGTGCGCGCGGCGGCGTAGGCGGGGCGCGGCGTCGGCACGGCAGCCGGCGGCGGGACATTCATCACGACCATCGAGCCAGCCGGCTGCGCCGCGTAGCGGGCCGCGGCCGCGCCGGTCACGCCGGCAGCACCACCCGCGCCACCTGCGCCACCCGCACCGACTGCACCGACTGCACCGACTGCACCGACTGCACCGACTGCACCGACTGCACCGACTGCACCGACTGCACCGACCGTCGTGGCCACACCTGTACCCGTACCCGAAGCCGTCCCCGAATTCCCGCCGAACTGACCGCCGCTCGCCGCGTTCGCCTGCGCGAGCGCGGTCTCGGCCGTTTCGCCGCGGCCGGGAATCACGATCATCCCGTCGTCCGCGTGCGCGGCCGGCACCGCGAGCCACAGCGCCGCGGCGAGCGCGAACGCACGCGGCCAGCGCGTGCCGCGTCCGTGGTTGCCGCGAAGTGCGCTGCCTGTCATCGCCGTGTCCTCGAAGCCGTTGATCCGATTCGCATTCTAGGGAGCCGGGCCGCCGCGCAAACGATGAATAGAGGGGGCCTTTGCCGCGTTATTCGTCCGATTGCCGGTTGCGCCCGCCGCCTACCATCGCTGTCATGGAAAAAAGCCCCTTGGGTCGCCATCCGGCGCAACGGGCGTGCAGCGCTTCATACGGAGAGACGCACACATGCTGGACAAACTCGATGCCGAATTCGCGTTCGGCCGACAGGCGCTCGACGTGCGCGCCTATCGGCAGGAATTGCTGTCGTCGAACATCGCGAACGCCGACACGCCCGGCTACCAGGCCCGCGACGCCGATTTCGCGTCGACCCTCGCGCGCTCGCTGAAGCAGGCCGGCGGCGGCCTCGCGCCGAGCAACGCCGCGCAGCTGCCGATGGCGCAGCCGGCCGGCGTGGCGAGCGGGATGACGATGGTGTCGACGGCACCCGGCCACATGGCCGGCACCGCGAAGCTGATGCCGGCCGGCGGCCCGGCCGACGACTACGGCCGCGCGCAGTACCGGATGCCGCTGCAGCCGTCGCTCGACGGCAACACGGTCGATCTCGACGTCGAGCGCGTGCAGTTCGCGAACAACGCGCTGCACTACGAAACCGGGATGACCGTGATGACCCAGCAGATCAAGGCGATGATCGCCGCGATCTCGACGAACTCGTAAGCGCAACCGAACCCGAGCACAAGCACCAGGAGCCTCCATGCCCTCGTTGATGAACATCTTCGGCGTCGCCGGTTCGGCGCTGTCCGCGCAATCGCAGCGCCTGAACGTCACCGCGTCGAACCTCGCGAACGCCGACAGCGCGACCGGCCCCGACGGCAAGCCGTACAAGGCCAAGCAGGTCGTGTTCGCGACCGACCCGATGGGCGGCGCGCGCACCGCGTCCGGCCAGGGCGTGGGCGGCGTGCGCGTGACGAAGGTCGTCGACGATCCGTCGCCGATGAAGTCGACCTACGACCCGGCGAACCCGGCCGCCGACGCGAACGGCTACGTGCAGATGCCGAACGTCGATCCGGTGCAGGAGATGGTGAACATGATCTCGGCGTCGCGCTCGTACCAGGCCAACGTCGAGACGCTGAACACCGCGAAGACGCTGATGCTCAAGACGCTGACGATCGGCACGTAAGCCGCGCGCCGAGCGACCTTCCACACCCGGGCCCAGACCCGACCGTTTCGACACAAGGCTATCCAGGATGACTTCCTCCAGCACGACGATCGGCAGCAGCGGCACCAACGTGTCGACCCTGCCGACCGACACGATGAACACCAACAACGTGTCGACGACCGGCACCTCGGCGAGCGACCTGCAGGCGACGTTCCTGAAGCTGCTCGTCACGCAGCTGCAGAACCAGGATCCGACGAGCCCGGTCGACAGCTCGCAGATGACGTCGCAGCTCGCGCAGATCAACACGGTGAGCGGCATCGCGCAGCTGAATACGTCGCTCACGTCGCTGTCGACGCAACTCGCGGCCGGCCAGCAGACGCAGGCCGCGCTGCTGATCGGCACGAACGTGCTCGCGCCGGGCAACAGCGTCGCGGTGAAGAGCGGCGCGGCATCGCCGTTCGGCGTGTCGCTCACGAGCGACGTGTCGAACCTGACGATCACCGTGAAGAACAGCGCGGGCGTCGTCGTGAACACGATCAACGCGGGCCAGCAGTCGGCCGGCACGGTGCCGTTCAACTGGACGCCGACGGATACGGCCGGCAACGCGCTGCCGGACGGCAAGTACACCGTGAGCGCGCAGTACACGGGCAGCGACGGCAAGACGTACGCGCCGACCGTGCTCGCGGCCGCGCAGGTACAGAGCGTGATCAAGCAGGCCGACGGCACGGCGGGGCTCGTGCTGTCGAACGGCACGACGGTGGGCTTGACCCAGGTCGCGTCGATTTTCCCGAACACCGCGTCGTCGTCGTCCGGCGGCACGACCACCAGCAACTGATCCAGCTTTCTCGAAAACGGAGACCGAAATGGGTTATCAACAGGGTCTGAGCGGCCTCGCCGGCGCATCGAACGCGCTCGACGTGATCGGCAACAACATCGCGAACGCGAACACGGTCGGCTTCAAGTCGAGCACCGCGCAGTTCTCCGACATGTACGCGAACTCGCTCGCGACGTCGGTCAACACGCAGATCGGGATCGGCACGACGCTCGCGTCGGTGCAGCAGCAGTTCGGCCAGGGCACGATCAACACGACGAACTCGTCGCTCGACGTCGCGATCAACGGCAACGGCTTCTTCCAGATGTCGAACAACGGCGTGACGACGTACTCGCGCGACGGCACGTTCCAGCGCGACAAGAACGGCTTCATCGTCAACTCGGCGGGCGCGAACCTGATGGGCTACGCGGCCGGCAAGAACGGCGTGCTGAACACCGCGCAGACCGTGGCGCTGCAGGCGCCGACGACCAACATCGCGCCGACCCCGACGACCAAGATCACCGGCCAGTTCAACCTGAACTCGCAGGACACGGTGCCGGCCAAGACGCCGTTCGACCCGACCGACACCACGACGTACAACTATTCGACGTCGATCCAGGTGTACGACTCGCTCGGCGGCTCGCAGGCGGTCAACATGTATTTCGTGAAGTCGGCGGCCGGCTCGTGGGAAGCCTACGCGGGCGTGCAGGGCGGCACCGCGACCGACCTCGGCACGGTCACGTTCGACACGTCGGGCGCGATCCAGAGCACGACGCTGCCGGGTTCCGCCACGCCGACCGCATCGCTCGGCCAGTTCCAGTTCACCGTACCGACCACCGACGGCTCGGCGACGCCGCAGAACCTCACGCTCGACCTGACCGGCACCACGCAGTACGGCGGCAAGGACGGCGTGAACAACCTCGCGCAGGACGGCTACGCGAGCGGCACGCTGACGACCTTCTCGATCGGCTCGGACGGCAAGCTGACCGGCAACTACTCGAACGGCCAGACGGCGGTGCTCGGCCAGATCGCGATCGCGAACTTCAACAACCCGAACGGGCTGACCAGCCTCGGCGGCAACCAGTACGCCGAGACGGCCGCGTCGGGCGTGCCGCAGATCTCCGCGCCGGGCAGCACGAACCACGGCACGCTGCAGGGCAGCGCGCTGGAGAACTCGAACGTCGACCTGACGTCGCAGCTCGTCAACCTGATCACCGCGCAGCGCAACTACCAGGCGAACGCGCAGACGATCAAGACGCAGCAGACCGTCGACCAGACGCTCATCAACCTGTAACGCGCGGATAACCGGCAGCCATGGACCGACTGATCTACACGGCGATGACGGGCGCGTCGCAGTCGCTCGACCAGCAGGCGATCGTCGCGAACAACCTCGCGAACGCGTCGACGACGGGTTTTCGCGCGCAGCTCGCGACCTACCGCGCGGTGCCGATGAATTTCGGCGACGGCAGCAACATCGACCCGACGACGACGCGCACCTACGTGCTCGCGTCGACGCCCGGCGCGGATTACGCGCCGGGTCCGATCACGCGCACCGGCAACCCGCTCGACGTCGCCGTGCAGGGCGCCGGCTGGCTGTCGGTGCAGACCGCCGACGGCAGCGAGGCGTACACGCGCGCCGGCAACCTGCACGTCGATGAAAACGGCCAGCTCGTCAACGCGAGCAACCTGCCGGTGCTCGGCAACGGCGGCCCGATCTCGGTGCCGCCGAACGCGGAAGTGACGATCGGCAAGGACGGCACGGTGTCCGCGCTGATGCCGGGCGACCCGCCGACGGCGGTCGCGATCGTCGACCAGATGAAGCTCGTGAACCCCGACCCGGCCACGCTCGCGCGCGGCAACGACGGGCTGTTCCGCACCGCCGACGGCAATCCGGCCGACGCCGACCCGACCGTGGTCGTCACGCCGAATTCGCTCGAAGGCAGCAACGTGAACCCGGTGACCGCGATGGTCGCGATGATCGACAACGCACGGGCGTTCCAGCTGCAGTCGAAGCTGATCCAGACGGCCGACCAGAACGAGCAGTCGGCGAACCAGCTGCTCAACTTCAGCTGAGCGGCCCGGCCCTCGCACCCAGGAGAAGATTCAACATGAACCGTTCGCTCTACATTGCCGCCACCGGCATGAATGCGCAGCAGGCGCAGATGGACGTGATCTCGAACAACCTCGCGAACACCAGCACGAACGGCTTCAAGGCGTCGCGCGCGGTGTTCGAGGATCTGCTGTACCAGACCATCCGCCAACCGGGCGCGAACTCGACGCAGCAGACCGAGCTGCCGTCGGGCCTGCAGCTCGGCACCGGCGTGCAGCAGGTCGCAACCGAGCGCCTGTACACGCAGGGCGGCCTCACGCAGACCGGCAACTCGAAGGACGTCGCGATCAACGGCGCGGGCTTCTTCCAGGTGCTGATGCCGGACGGCACGAACGCGTATACGCGCGACGGCTCGTTCCAGACCAACGCACAGGGCCAGCTCGTCACGTCGAGCGGCTACCAGATCCTGCCGGCGATCACGGTGCCGCAGAACGCGCAGTCGCTGACGATCGGCAAGGACGGCGTCGTGTCGGTCACGCAGCCGGGCTCGAGCAACGCGGTGCAGATCGGCTCGCTGCAGATCGCGACCTTCATCAACCCGGCCGGCCTCGAGGCGAAGGGCGAGAACCTGTTCGCCGAGACCACGTCGTCGGGCGCGCCGAACGTGTCGCAGCCGGGCCTGAACGGCGCGGGCGTGCTCAACCAGGGCTATGTCGAGGCGTCGAACGTGAACGTCGTGCAGGAGCTCGTCAACATGATCCAGACGCAGCGTGCCTACGAGATCAACAGCAAGGCCGTGACGACGTCCGACCAGATGCTGCAGACCGTCACGCAGATGAAGAGCTAACCGGAACGTCCCGTCGTCGCCATGAAGCAGGTTCGCCTCCTCCCGTCAGCCCCCGTCCGCGCCGCGTGCGCGGTCGCGGTGGCCGCGCTCGCCGGTTGCGCGCAGATTCCGCGCGACCCGATCATCCAGCAGCCGATGACGGCGCAGCCGCCGATGCCGATGTCGATGCAGGCGCCCGGCTCGATCTACAACCCCGGCTATGCGGGGCGGCCGCTGTTCGAGGATCAGCGGCCGCGCAACGTCGGCGACATCCTGACGATCATGATCGCGGAGAACATCAACGCGACCAAGTCGTCGGGCGCGAACACGAACCGCCAGGGCAACACCGACTTCAACGTGCCGACGGCCGGCTTCCTCGGCGGGCTGTTCGCGAAGGCGAACCTGTCGGCGGCCGGCACCAACAAGTTCGCGGCCACCGGCGGCGCGAGCGCGGCGAACACGTTCAACGGCACGATCACGGTGACCGTCACCAACGTGCTGCCGAACGGCAACCTCGTGGTCAGCGGCGAGAAGCAGATGCTGATCAACCAGGGCAACGAATTCGTGCGCTTCTCGGGGGTCGTCAACCCGAACACGATCTCGGGCGCGAACTCCGTCTATTCGACGCAGGTCGCCGACGCGAAGATCGAATACTCGTCGAAGGGCTACATCAACGAAGCCGAGACGATGGGCTGGCTGCAGCGCTTCTTCCTCAACATCGCACCGTGGTGATGACGATGCAGCAGCCTCTTTTCCACCGCCTGTCGTCCCGTGCGCGTGCCGTCGCGCGGATCGCCGCCGCGTTCGTGCTGGCGGTGTGCGCGCTCGGCGCGGCACCCGCGCACGCGGAGCGCCTGAAGGACCTCGCGCAGATCCAGGGCGTGCGCGACAACCCGCTGATCGGCTATGGCCTCGTCGTCGGCCTCGACGGCACCGGCGACCAGACGATGCAGACGCCGTTCACGACGCAGACGCTCGCGAACATGCTCGCGAACCTCGGCATCTCGATCAACAACGGCTCGGCCAACGGCGGGCCGTCGTCGCTGAACAACATGCAGCTGAAGAACGTCGCGGCCGTGATGGTGACCGCGACGCTGCCGCCGTTCGCGCGGCCGGGCGAGGCGCTCGACGTGACCGTGTCGTCGCTCGGCAACGCGAAGAGCCTGCGCGGCGGCACGCTGCTGCTCACGCCGCTGAAGGGCGCGGACGGGCAGGTGTACGCGCTCGCGCAGGGCAACATGGCGGTCGGCGGCGCGGGCGCGAGTGCGAACGGCAGCCGCGTGCAGGTGAACCAGCTCGCGGCCGGCCGGATCGTCGGCGGCGCGATCGTCGAGCGCGCGGTGCCGAACGCGATCGCGCAGATGAACGGCGTGCTGCAGCTGCAGCTGAACGACATGGACTACGGCACCGCGCAGCGGATCGTGTCCGCGGTCAATTCGAGCTTCGGCCCGGGCACCGCGACGGCGCTCGACGGCCGCACGATCCAGCTCGCCGCGCCGGCGGATTCCGCGCAGCAGGTCGCGTTCATGGCGCGCCTGCAGAACCTCGACGTGAGCCCGGACAAGGCCGCCGCGAAGGTGATCCTGAACGCGCGCACCGGCTCGATCGTGATGAACCAGATGGTCACGCTGCAAAGCTGCGCGGTCGCGCACGGCAACCTGTCGGTGGTCGTCAACACGCAGCCGGTGGTGTCGCAGCCGGGGCCGTTCTCGAACGGGCAGACGGTGGTCGCGCAGCAGTCGCAGATCCAGCTGAAGCAGGACAACGGCGCGCTCAAGATGGTGACGGCCGGCGCGAACCTGGCCGACGTCGTGAAGGCGCTGAACACGCTCGGCGCGACGCCGGCGGACCTGATGTCGATCCTGCAGGCGATGAAGGCGGCCGGCGCGCTGCGCGCAGACCTGGAGGTGATCTGAATGGCGGCGAATCTTCCGAACGCGAACGACCTGACGCAGCGCTTCGCCCTCGACGTGCAGGGCTTCGACGCGCTGCGCGCGCAGGCGAAGCAGTCGCCGCAGGCCGGTGCGAAGGCGGTCGCGGGCCAGTTCGACGCGATGTTCACGCAGATGATGCTCAAGAGCATGCGCGATGCGTCGCCCGACGGCGGGCTGCTCGATTCGCACACGTCGAAGATGTACACGTCGATGCTCGACCAGCAGCTCGCGCAGCAGATGTCGAAGCGCGGGATCGGCGTGGCCGACGCGCTGATGAAGCAGCTGCTGCGCAACGCGGGGCAGGGCACGGGCAGCGACACGGCGGCCGACGCGGGCGCGGCCGGGCTCGCTGCGGCGGGCCTGGGTGCGGCCGGCTCGGGCACGTCGGGCAACGAAGGCAGCCTCGCCGCGATGAACGCGATGGCGCGGGCCTACGCGAACGCGGCGAACAACGGCGGGCTCGCCGGCTCGCGCGGCTACACGGCCGGCAGCGCGCTGACGCCGCCGCTGAAGGGCGCGAGCGGCGTGCAGGACGCCGACGCGTTCGTCGACCGGCTCGCCGGCCCGGCGCAGGCGGCGAGCGCGACCACCGGCATCCCGGCGCGCTTCATCGTCGGCCAGGCCGCGCTCGAATCGGGCTGGGGCAAGCGCGAGATCCGCGCGAGCGACGGCTCGACGAGCTACAACGTGTTCGGCATCAAGGCGAACAAGGGCTGGACGGGCCGCACGGTGTCGGCGCTGACGACCGAATACGTGAACGGCACGCCGCGCCGCGTCGTCGCGAAATTCCGCGCGTACGACTCGTACGAGCACGCGATGACCGACTATGCGAACCTGCTGAAGAACAACCCGCGCTATGCGGGCGTGCTCAGCGCGAGCCGCAGCGTCGAGGGTTTCGCGCACGGAATGCAGAAGGCCGGTTACGCGACGGACCCGAATTACGCGAAGAAGCTGATCTCGATCATGCAGCAGATCGGCTGACGGGGCCGGGCCGCAATGGCCCCGCCTGCCGCCGTTTTTACAATCTTACGAACCGTGCCCGGTATCCCGCCGCGCGCGGTTTTCAACGTTTGCGCGAAAAATACCGGCGTTTCGATCTAAACTTTCGGTGAGCACTGCCGCTAAGTGTGAGAGACCTGTAACCGGGCCATGTTCTGGCCCGGTTTTACTGCGCACCGGTCGCCCGGGCGCCCTGAAAAGAAAACCGGCTAGCCATGAATATCGAAACGTCGACCGATCCGAGCCTGGATGCGGGCCATTCCGGGCCCGACTACGCCCGCCGCAATCCGCTGGAGATCGGCGTGCAGCTGCGCAACCTCGTGAACCGGGGCGACTTCCTGACCGTCCAGTACCCGGGCGGCCAGCTCGTCACGCGCCTGCTCGAGGTCGACGTCGGCGCGCGCACGTTCGCGTTCGACTGGGGCGCGCTGTCCGAGCAGAACGCCGGCATCCTCGGCGCGTCGCATTGCACCTTCGCGGCCGCGCCGGAAGGCGTGCGCGTCGAATTCACCACGAACACGCCGCGCGAGACGCGCTACGAGGGGCTGCCCGCGTTCGTCGCCGATTTCCCCGACGTGCTGATGTGCATCCAGCGCCGCGAGTATTTCCGCGTCGATGCACCGATCGTCGATCCGTTCCTGTGCCGCGGCCGGTTGCCGGACGGCGAGGGCTTCATGTTCGAGGTGCATAACCTGTCGCTCGGCGGCGTCGGCCTGCGGACCGCCGACGAGCGCGTCGAGACGCTCGATGTCGGCACGCTGCTGCCGGGCGTGGAGCTCGAGCTGAACGGCCACGGCAAGCTGTCGCTCGACCTGCAGCTCGTGTCGCAGCGTTCGACCCAGATGCCGAACGGCTCGCGCCGCTACCAGCTCGGCTTTCGCTTCATGTCGCTGCCGGGCAGCGCGGAGAACACGCTGCAGCGCCTGATCACGCAGCTCGAGATGAAGCGCCGCTCGCTCGCGCGGGCCTGACGCATCCGCTCGCGGCCCGGTTCGGGGCCGCTCTCGCACCGGCGCCGGCAGCGTGCGCCGGGCCGCTCGCCGGACGACGCGCATGCGCGCGTCGCGCGCGCATTTTTCCCTCAATTTTTCCGATCCGCGGCCGTTATACCGGGAGTCACGCAACCCGGCGGCCGCAGCGCGGCCGGCTCATCAGGATCGCGCATGTCCAACTCACTCATGAACCTCGGTGTCAGCGGCCTCAATGCCGCGCTCTGGGGCCTCACGACGACCGGCCAGAACATCAGCAACGCCGCGACGCCCGGCTATTCGGTCGAGCGCCCGGTCTATGCCGAGGCGAGCGGTCAGTACACGGCGAGCGGCTACATGCCGCAGGGCGTGAATACCGTCACCGTGCAGCGGCAGTACAGCCAGTATCTGAGCGACCAGCTGAACAGCGCGCAGTCGCAGGGCGGCTCGCTGTCGACGTGGTATTCGCTCGTCGCGCAGCTGAACAATTACGTCGGCAGCCCGACGGCCGGCATCTCGACCGGGATCACGGGCTATTTCACCGGGCTGCAGAACGTCGCGAACAACGCGTCCGATCCGTCGGTACGGCAGACCGCGGTCAGCAACGCGCAGATCCTCGCGAACCAGCTCAACGCGGCCGGCCAGCAGTACGACGCGCTGCGCCAGAGCGTGAATACGCAGCTCACCGACACCGTGTCGCAGATCAACACGTACACCAAGCAGATCGCGCAGCTGAACCGGCAGATCTCCGCAGCGAGCAGCCAGGGGCAGCCGCCGAACCAGCTGATGGACCAGCGCGACCTCGCGGTGTCGAACCTGTCGAGCCTCGCCGGCGTGCAGGTGGTGCGCAACGACAGCGGCTACAGCGTGTTCCTCGCGGGCGGCCAGCCGCTCGTTCTTGCCGACAAGAGCTACCAGCTCGCGACCGTCACGTCGTCGTCCGATCCGAGCGAGCTGACCGTCGTGTCGCAGGGGATCGCCGGCGCGAACCCGCCGGGGCCGAACCAGGCGCTGCCCGATGCGTCGCTGTCGGGCGGCACGCTCGGCGGCCTGCTCGCGTTCCGCAGCCAGACGCTCGACCCCGCGCAGGCGCAGCTCGGCGCGCTCGCGACCAGCTTCGCCGCGCAGGTCAACGGGCAGAACGCGCTCGGCGTCGACCTGGCGGGCAATCCGGGCGGCAACCTGTTCACGGTGGCGAACCCGACCGTCTATTCGAACCAGGGCAATACCGGCAACGCGGCGCTGTCCGTCTCGTTCGCCAACGCGTCGCAGCCTACGACGAGCGACTACACGCTGTCGTTTGACGGCACGAACTACACGCTGACCGACCGCGCGAGCGGGTCGGTGGTCGACCAGAAGGCGGGGCCGATGCCGGTCTCGCTCGGCGGGCTGAACTTCTCGTCCTCGTCCGGCGCGATGAATGCCGGCGACCAGTTCACCGTGCTGCCGACGCGCGGCGCGCTGACGGGCTTCGGCCTCGCGACGACGAGCGGCTCGGCGATCGCGGCCGCGTCGCCGGCCGTCACGTCGGCGTCGAGCACCAACATCGGCACCGCCAAGATCGCGCTGAGCGGGGTGACCTCCGGCTATCAGGTGCCGTCGACCAAGCTGACCTACGACGCGGCGACGCAGTCGCTGTCGGGCTTCCCGGCCGGTACCACGGTGACGATCCCGGGCACGCCGCCGACGTCGGTGACGATCAGCAATCCGACCGACCCCGTGCCGTACGACCCGTCGACCGGCGCGGCGATGACGATGTCGGGCACGGCCGCCGGTGCGCTGAACGGCGTGACCGTCACGCTGTCGGGCACGCCGTCGGACGGCGATTCGTTCACGATCGGGCCGTACGCGGGCGGCACGAGCGACGGCAGCAACGCGCTCGCGCTGTCGCGGCTCGTCAACGCGAAGACCCTCGGCGGCGGCACGACGACGCTTACGGGCGCCTACGCGAACTATGTGAACAACATCGGCAATGCGGCGAGCCAGCTCAAGTCGTCGAGTACCGCACAGACGGCGCTGGTCGGCCAGATCACGTCCGCGCAGCAGTCGGTGTCGGGCGTGAACCAGAACGAGGAAGCCGCGAACCTGATGCAGTACCAGCAGCTCTACCAGGCGAACGCGAAGGTGATCCAGACGGCGGCTTCGCTGTTCCAGACCGTGCTGGGCCTGTTCAGCTGAGCGGATTCGAGAGGATAGAAACGATGCGGATTTCCACGACCCAGTTCTACCAGCTGAACGTCGGCCAGATGAACGATCAGCAGGCCCAGCTCGCGCAGCTCTACCAGCAGATCTCGAGCGGCGTGAGCCTGTCGACGCCGGCCGACAACCCGTTGGGCGCGGCGCAGGCCGTGCAGCTGTCGATGACGTCGGCCACGCTGTCGCAATACGCGGCGAACCAGAGCACGGCGCTCGCGTCGCTGCAGGCCGAGGACCAGGCGCTGCAGAGCGTCGGCAACGTACTCGGCAGCGTCCAGTCGTTGATCGTGCGCGCCGGCGACGGCTCGCTCGCCGACAATAACCGCGCAGCGCTCGCGGCGCAGCTCGAGGGCTACCGCGACCAGCTGGTGTCGCTCGCGAACTCGACCGACGGCGCGGGCAACTACCTGTTCGCCGGCTACCAGAATTCGACGGCGCCGTTCACGAAGGACGCCGCCGGCAGCATCAGCTATGTCGGCGATACGGGCACGCGCACCGTGCAGATCGACGATTCGCGCAGCGTGCCGCAGGGCGACTCGGGCCTCTCGGTGTTCATGTCGGTGCAGGCGCTGGGCAACTCGCCCGTCCAGGCGGCCGGCGCGGCCAACACCGGCACGGCCACCATCGGCAACGTCACGGTGACGGATCCGTCGGCTGCGACCAACGGCCATCAGTTCACGATCACCTTCGGCGGCACGGCGGCCGCGCCGACCTACACGGTGACCGACAACTCGATTTCACCCCCGACTCCCGGGCCCGCGCAGGCCTATACGTCGGGCACCGCGATCGCGCTCGGCAACGGGATGAAGGTCGCCGTGTCGGGCACGCCGTCGCCCACCGACACCTTTTCGGTCACGCCCGCGCCGCAGGCGAGCGGGGTCGACGTGTTCTCGACGCTCGATTCGATGATCACGGCGTTGAAGACGCCCGTCGCCGGCAATCCGACGGCGACCGCCGCGCTGTCGAACACGCTGAGCACGGCCGCGACGAAGATCGGCAACTCGATGCGCAACGTCACGACCGTGCTGGCTTCGGTCGGCGGCCGCGAGCAGGAGGTCAAGGCGATGCAGACCGTCAACCAGACCGCGGCGCTGCAGACGACCAGCAACCTGTCGGACCTGACGAGCGCCAACATGGTCACGACCATCAGCCAGTACCTGCAGGTGCAGAACGCGCTGAGCGGCGCGCAGAAGGCTTACGCGCAGCTGCAGAACATGTCGCTGTTCCAGTACATCAATCCGTAATCCGCGTCGCGTCCGCTGCGATGTGAGCGCCCGCTCACATCGCGCGGTGCGCCGGCCGGCCGCCGCCGATGCGGTCGCGCCGCGCCGATTCCCGCGCCGATTCCCGCGCCGATGCCCGCCCGGCAGGCACGCCCGCCGCCCCGGCGGTTCGCGCTTGCCAGCCCCATTTCCGCTCCGTAAACTCGCGCCAGATTCCAGACCGGCGCACCGTCCCGCAGCCGGCGTACGACAGGAGCCCTTTTCCCCATGTCCGATTCCTACTTCCCGCGCTGGCGGGTGCAACCGACCGGCGCGGTCTCGCGCGTGGTCGGCCCCGACGAACGCCTCGCGTGGCCGCAGATGGTCGCGATGGGCGTGCAGCACGTCGTCGCGATGTTCGGCTCGACCGTGCTCGCACCGCTGCTGATGGGCTTCGATCCGAACCTGTGCATCTTCATGTCGGGTATCGGCACGCTGCTGTTCTTCGTGCTGGTCGGCGGCCGCGTGCCGAGCTACCTCGGCTCGAGCTTCGCGTTCATCGGCCTCGTGATCGCGGTGACGGGCTACGGCGGCAGCGGCCCGAACCCGAACATCCCGGTCGCGCTCGGCGGGATCGTCGCGTGCGGCGTCGTGTACGTCGCGCTCGGCGCGCTGGTGCAGGCCATCGGCACGCGCTGGATCGAGACGCTGATGCCGCCCGTCGTCACCGGCGCGGTGGTCGCGGTGATCGGGCTGAACCTCGCGCCGATCGCGGTCAAGGGCGTGTCGGCATCGACCTTCGACTCGGTGATGGCGCTCGTCACGGTGCTGTGCGTCGGCGGCGTCGCGGTGTTCGCGCGCGGGATGATGCAGCGCCTGCTGATCCTCGTCGGGCTGGTGATCGCCTACGTGATCTATGCGATCGCGACCAACGGGATGGGCCTCGGCAAGCCGGTCGATTTCGCGATCGTCGCGCAGGCCGCGTGGTTCGGCGTGCCGAGCTTCCGCGCGCCGGTGTTCGATCCGCACGCGATGCTGATGCTCGCGCCGGTCGCGGTGATCCTGGTCGCGGAGAACCTCGGCCACATCAAGGCCGTCAGCGCGATGACGGGCACCAACCTCGACCGCTACGTCGGTCGCGCGTTCATCGGCGACGGGCTCGCGACGATCGTGTCGGGCAGCGTCGGCGGCACCGGCGTGACCACCTATGCGGAGAACATCGGCGTGATGGCCGTCACGCGGATCTATTCGACGCTCGTGTTCGCGGTCGCCGCGCTGATCGCGATCGGGCTGGGCTTCTCGCCGAAGTTCGGCGCGGTGATCCAGACGATTCCGGGCCCGGTGCTCGGCGGCGTGTCGATCGTCGTGTTCGGGCTGATCGCGGTGACGGGCGCGCGGATCTGGGTCGTCAACAAGGTCGACTTCTCCGACAACCGCAACCTGATCGTCGCGGCCGTCACGCTGGTGCTCGGCGCCGGCGACTTCTCGCTGAAGATCGGCGGCTTCGGGCTCGGCGGGATCGGCACCGCGACGTTCGGCGCGATCATCCTGTACGCGATCCTGCGCAAGGAAAAGGAGCCGGGGCCGGTGGTGTGAGCCGCGGCGGGAGCAGGGCCGCGGGCGCCGGCGTCGCGGGCGTCACGGGTTCGGCTGCACCGAAAACGTGAGCGGCCAGGCAAAGGTTCCGTCCTTTGCCTTCGGCGCGAACACGAAACGGTAGGTCAGCGTGAACGTCGTCTTCAGCGCCGTATAGGGCACGGCGATCGTGCCGCCCGTGCCCGGCAGCACGACCTTGCCGCCGAAGCCGGTGATCTCGATCGAACTGAACTGCGACTGGCTGGCGGCGGCGACCTGCACGAGCACCGTGTAGCCGGCCCGGTCGTTGGTCTGGATCGCGAGCGTCGTCCCGGACGGGTTGCTGGTGTTCGGCACGGCCAGGTTGCCGATGCTCGTGTCCTTGTTCGCGATCACGAGCTTCGCCGGATTGGTCGCGTTGAGCCGCGCATACGCCTGGACCGTCGTGCCGACCTGCACCGACCGGCTGGCCTGCTTCGCATCGGCATGGCCGGGCGCGGCGCCGAGCAGCGCGATCGACAGCGCCGCCATCGCGGCGAGCCGGGCGCCCGCGCGGCCGCCGGCCCGCCGAAGCGCGAGCGGCCGCGTGCGGGTCCGTGCGCATCGGGCGCGCCGCGATGCGGCGGCGCTCGCTGTCTCGGTTCGATTCATGTCTGCCCCCCATTGTCCGGGTCCGTGATGGCGATCGACGGCGGCATGCGCACCGCATGCGCCGCCGGCGCGCCTAGTAGTTGAACAGGATCGTGATGTTGTGGTCCGCGTAGCTGCCCGGCACGGCGTTCTGGCCACCGCGGATCAGCCCGTACACGGTGGCGTTGAAGGTGCCGCCGCCCGTGATCTTGCCCCACGAAATCGCCGACGTGCCGCTCGTGCCGTCGCCCCAGATCGACGTATGCGCGCTGTCGAGATACAGGTTGTAGCCGAGCGTCTGCGTATTGCCGGTCCGCGTCATCAGGCGGTTCGCGAAGGTGCCGCCGCCCGGGCTCGCGGTGACCGTCGGCGTGGCGTTGCCGCTGCCGGTGCAGTTCACCGAGATCGTGACGGCGGACGTGGCCGCGTTGATCGTGTCGTACGTGCCGAATGCCATCGACGACGGCGCATTCATCGTGCAGGTCGTTGCCGCGCGCGCGGGCAGCGCGGCCAGCACGACGGCACCGGCCGCGAGCGCCGCGGCTGCCGCGCGAAAGCGTGCGAGCCGGACCGGCCGCCCGTCATGCTTGCGATGTCTCATGGTGTGACTCCCTTGCAAAGATGGGTGCCCAGGTCCGGCAGCGGGTCGTCGCCGGCGGGAAAGCGCACGGTCACGTCGCACTGCCGGTCGTGCCACGCCGCATGCAGGCGGTTCTGCGCCGACAGTCCGGTCACGTAGACGACGCCGTCGCGGCCGACGGGAAACACGTCCTTCTGCCCGTCGATCGTGACGGTCGCGCCGGCCGGCAGGTGCGCGCCGTTTTCGAGATCGAGCGTCAGCACCGCGCCGCGCGAGCGCGTAATCGGGAACACGAGCGCCATGCCGCTGCGGAAGTAGGGCACCGCGTCGAGCTTCAGCGTGCCGATCGTCGCGTCGAACGGCAGGTCGACCTGCTCGATCGAGATTGGGTTGCTTTCGTACGCGCGCAGCCGCGGCAGCAGCGCGACGCCGCTGGCGTCGGTACGCGCGACGAGCTGGTTGTCCGCGAGGATGCCGACGTTGGCGAAGCCCGGCACCTTGACCAGTGCGAAGCTGTCCGTGACCTGTCGCGACAGGCGCGCGGTGCCGTCGACGAACGCGATGCCGCCCGCGGCGTTGGCGCGCACGCCGGCGCGGCCGCGATACGCAGCCGCCTCGACGCTGTAGGTGCCGGTGCGCGTCTGCAGCGTCGCGCTCGCGTCCTGCGTGTCGTTGCCGGCCTGCAGCGCATAGCCGAATCCTTCGCCGGCCGGCAGGCTGCGCTGCAGTTGCGCGAGCATTTCGGTGCCGCCCTGCTGGTGCGTCAGCGTGACGGATGCGCTCGTCCGGTTGTCGACCGGGATCGTCCACGCGACGCCGACGATCGTCGTGCCCGAGCCGCTCAGCGGCTTGCTGACGCTGACGTTGGCGAAGCCGAAGCGACCCAGTTGCGCGCTGTAGCTGAGCGACAGCAACTGGGTCTTGTAGCCGTCGCGATTGTCGAGGAACACGTGCGCGAGCCCGAGCGAGCCGAAGCGGCCCATCCCGATGCCGAGGTTGACGCTCGTCAGCAGCTTCGGCGCGAGCGTGCCCGGCTCGAGCCCGATCTGTGCGAAATGCGGCGTCGCCCATTGCGCGTGCGCGCCGATCTCGACGAGGCCGGCCTGGCTCTCGGCGCCGATCGTCGCCAGTGCGCCCGGGCCGTCGGCGCTGCGGCTCGCCGCCGCGGACGCGTTGACGACGCCGAGCGGCCCGGCCAGCACCACGCCGCCGATGCCGAGGTTCTGCCGGGCCCCTTCGGCTTCCGCGTGGATCTCGCCGGTGAACCGGTCGGTCAGGCCGACCCGGTGCGTCGCACTGGCGAACCAGCGCCCGTAGTCGTTGCTCGCGAGGCCGAAATCCCGCCGCTCCTTGCCGACCTCGTACGAATAATCCTGCATGCCCTGCTTCAGCAGATTCGCGCTTGCATAGAACGACTGGGTGATCACCTGCTCGCGGCCCATGACGTCGCGCACCACCACCCGCACGTCGCCCTGGCCGGTCACCACCGGCACGTTGTTGATCGCGAACGGGCCGGGCGCCACCTCGCGCGTCGAAGTCAGCGCGTTGTTGACGTAGACGTCGACGGTCGACGGCAGCACGGCCTGCCCGCTCACGCCCTGCAGCGGAATCGTGACGAGTCCGGGCTGCGTCGCGAAATTGGTCGCGTACTGGATGCCGCCGAAGCGGATCGCGCGGCCCCACATGCCCGGACGGCTGATCGCGTCGCCGATGCGCAGGCTGGCGAGGTGGCCGGGCCGATCGGTCGTCCACGTGGTTTCGAGGCGGGTCAGGCGCCGGGTCGGGCCCGATTCGTCAGCGAGGAACGTGCCGACGCCGACGCCGAAGCGGTTGAAGAAGCCGAGCTCGAACAGCCCCGAGCCGTGCGTCTGGCCGGCGGCCTGCTCGGCGAGCAGATCGTAGTTGAAGAAGCCGCCGATGCCCGGCTCGACCGCGCTCGCGCGGTGCCGGTCGGTCTCGTCGAAGGTCGCGCCGACGAACGCTTGCGCGGGGACGCTGATCGCCATCGTCAGGTTCCGCTCGTCGACGGTGTACGTGAGCCCCGCGATCGCGTTCAGCGGGTAGAACGGCGTGTCGCTGCCGGCCAGCGGCGCGGCGTCCGGCAGCCTGAGCCGCCAGCGCTTCAGGTCGTCGGCCGACACGTAGAACGCGCCGTCGGCCGCCTTGATCAGCAACGCGGTCTCGTCGAGCCCCTGGCGGTTGATGTCGACCTGATACAGCAGCTCGGCCGGGCCGGCCGCCGCGCCATGCGACGCTTGCGCGGCCGGTGCCCTCGGGGCCGCTACAAGCCGCTCTTCCGCGAGTGTGGTCTGCGCGCTCATGAGCATCGCGATCAGCAGCGCCGCGTCAGCGCGCGTTCGGCGCGACCGTGGAGTCGATATCGCCCGCATCGGAGTAGCCGACCAGGTGCATTCCGGAAGCAGCGGCCGGCGCGGCTCCGGCGCCGGGCTTGAACATCAGTTCGCGGGACTGGCCCGGCAGGACGTACGCGAATTCCGCATGCGTGGCGACGGGGCGATCGCTGCCCGGCGCGAACAGCGCGAGGTTCGCCACCTGCGCATGCGCGGTGCCGTCGTTGGTCACGCGCAGCGCGAGCATGCCCGTGCCGCCCGGTCGCGGCTCCGCGCTCCAGCGCAGCCGCGGGGCGGTGTCGGCGGCCGGCTTGACGAAGATCGGAAGGCTCATCTCCAGCGCGATCTGCACGCCGGCGAAGCCCGGTTTCGGCGCCGGCGGAATCTCCTGCAGATAGAGCCGGTAGCTGGTTTCCCGGTCCGCGCCCGGCGCGTGCCGCAGGCCGATGCGCACGACCTGCGAACTGCCGGGCGCGATCGTGAAAATGGGCGGCGCCGCAATCAGGTCGCCGGTCGACGCATAGACGTCGTCGCCCGCGTTCTGCGACCACGCCGCAGTGCGCAGCTGGACGACGACGGACTGGTCGGGCGACTCGTTCCTCACCGTGAGCGCGACGCTCCGTTGCGCGGCGGAGAGCTCGACGCGAACGGGAGACACGGTGAAGTCGGTGGCCTGGCTGTCGACGCATGCGGCGGCGAGCGTCACGGCCGCGATCCAGGTCGCGAGTTTGCACACGTTCGGTTTCATCACAGATCCACCTCCAGGGGATGCGCTTCGGCGCGTTGACGTATCCCGCCCGGGAGGGGCGCGCGCATCCGCGATGCGGCGCACCCTCCGCGCGGCACTAAAACGTCACGGTGACCGTCACCGTATCGGCGTAGCTGCCGGGCACCGCGTTGGGCTGGTCGGGCACCTTGCCGTAGACGGTCTTGCTGATCGCCTGGCCACTTGCCATCCCCTGGCCGGTGCCGTTGACGGTATCGGTCGGCGGCGTGTTGCCCCAGACGACCGTGCGGTTCGAATCCTGGTACAGCGAGTAGTTGAGCTGATTCGAGCCGCTCGTCATGATGCGGTTGGTCACCGTGGCACCGGACGTCGTGCCCGCATTCAGGCCGATGTTGAAGTTCGTGCCGTTCGTGCAGCGGACCGTGATCGTCGATTGCGCGGCTTGATCGCCGGTGCCCGGCGTATAGGCGGGGAAGGTCAACGCGCCGGCCGAGTCGATCAGGCAGGTTGCGTTGACGGTGGCCGATACGCCGAACGTCGCGCTGGCCTGTGCGGCCGATGCGGTGACGGCCGCGCAGGCGAGCGATGCGGCAAGTGCCGCCTTGGTCAGTAAGGACTGCGTCATGATGAATTTCTCCCTTCAAGGCTGGAAAGCGCGGCCGGTGCGGCGAGCGGGTCGTTCGGGACGGAAGCTCGATGGTCCGGATGCGCGACAGGTCTTCTCTGCGTCTGAATCGGATCGCTGGCTGGGCGGGCACCTCCTTCGTGTCGTGTGATGCGGAGTCGGACCGGCGCGCTCTCCCGGCACCCTGGCGGCGCTGCGGCGCACGGGACGTCAGGCGCGGCTGTCGCCGCCCGCATGCACGTCGGCGTGCGGGCGAGCGCGGGCGGCAATGCCCGCGCGAACGGCAGGGCTCGTCCTGGCGCGCATGCGCCTGGCAGCGGGTTCCCGGGGATTCGCCTATCGGATCGGAGCGCCGTGACGTCGGGTGACGGGGCGGGCCGTGTTCGCGCATCGGACGGGCACGGCGCGAAGTCGCGCCGCCGGCATCAGTGGATGCGTGACAGGAGCGGTGATGATGGACAGCAGCCGTGTGACGGCCGATATGAGTTTGGACATGATTTCCCCGACCCGCTTGATGATTGTTTGTCGCCTGCATCGAGCCCTTGGCCCGTGCAGTGTCGTTGTGTGCACGGTTGCCTCAGCAAACAGCGGGCCAGCACGCGGACTGCCGCGCCAACGGGGGCTGAGCGGTCGCGGCATGGCGCCGGTGCAACGCGGCGGAGGCGGAAGTGTTTCAGCCGTGAAACGCGAGGCGGCGGGCTGGTCGGCCGCTCGCCATGGCTGGTACGCGGTGGCTGGAGTGAAGGGGGAAATACAGCGGCCGCGCGACGGGGATTCCGCTGGGGAATCGCACGCGTCGCGTGCGGTTCGGTTTCATTTCCGCAACGTGCGCGGAGGCGGGGGGCGGCGGATCGCGGCCGTTTCGATCAGGGGGCGGGGGGCGACGCGTCAGGCGTTCACATTCGACTGGGCTGCGAGCCACGCGCAGAACTGCGCGACCAGCGGATCGTCGGCCGGCGTGCCCGGCGCGATCCACCAGTAGCTGCGTGTCGCGATGCGCGGCCCGTCGAGCGGCATCACCAGACGCCCGCTCGCGAGCTCGTCGTCGATCAGCGGCAGCGGGCCGAGCGCGACGCCCAGCCCGTCGACGGCTGCCTGCAGCGCCAGGTAGAAGTGGTCGAACGACTGCCGCTTGCGCCCCTTCATCGTCACGCCGGCCGCCGCGAACCAGTCGCGCCAGCCTTCCGGCCGCGTGTCCGAATGCAGCAGCACGTGCCGCGCGAGATCGTCCGCGCGGGTGATCGGCGCGCGCTTGAGCAGCGCGGGGCTGCAGACCGGAATCACGCTTTCGTCGAGGAAGTGGCCGCTCGTGCAGTTCGGCCAGTGGCCGGGGCCGCGGCGGATCGCGACGTCGAAACCGTCGAGCGCATCGAGCGGCGCGTTCGACGTGGACAGCTTCAGCTCGACGTTCGGCACGTCGCGCTGGAACCGCGACAGGCGCGGCAGCAGCCATTTCATCGCGAACGTCGGCAGCGCATTGATGCGCAGCACGCGCGCGGCCCCGGTGTTGCGCAGCTGCTCGGTGGCGAGCGCGATGCTGTCGAACGCGGCGCGGACGGTATCCAGATAGCGGCGGCCTTCGTCGGTGAGCTTCACGCGCTTGCCGTAGCGGTGGAACACCGGCTTGCCGAGCCACGCCTCGAACCCGGCGATCTGCCGGCTGATGGCACCATGAGTCACATGCAGCTCGTCGCCGGCGGCGCTGAAGCTTTCATGTCGTGCCGCTGCTTCAAAGGCCCGAAGCGCGGAAAAGGGCGGGAGATCGCGTGCCATGCTTGTGATTCTAGATCACAAGGACGCGCCGATAAAATCGTTTTGCCGGCGTGCCGCACGGCGGTAACCTCGGGGCATCGTTTGATGAGGAGCCCCATGCAATCCGTTTCTCCGTCGCCTGCCGCGCCTCCACGCCGTGTCGGCCTCGCCGAGCTGTTCACCGGCTTCCTGTCGCTCGGCCTGATGTCGTTCGGCGGCGCGCTGCCGTTCGCGAGGCGCACGATCGTCGACGACCGCAAATGGCTCACCGCCGACGAATTCACCGATCTGCTCGGGCTGTGCCAGTTCCTGCCGGGCGGCAACGTGATCAACCTGTCGGTCGCCGTCGGCATGCGCTTTCGCGGCGTCGCGGGCGCGTTCGCCGGCATTCTCGGGCTGATCGCGGGCCCGACGCTCGTGGTCGTCGGGCTCGGTGTGCTGTATGCGAAGACGCAGGGCGATCCGCGCGTGCAGCACCTGTTCGGCGGGCTCGCCGCCGCGGCCGCCGGCCTGCTCGTCGCGATGGCCGTGAAGGTCGCGAAGCCGCTGCTGCACGCGCCGCGCACCGCGGCCGGCATCGCGGCCCTCGCATTCGCCGCGATCGCGGTGCTGCGCATCCCGCTCCTGAGCGCGATGCTGGTGCTGACGCCCGTGAGCATCTGGCTCGCGTCGCGGCGCCGCGAGACGCCGGCACCGCAGCGCGCCGCCGTGCGCGACGGAGGCCGGTGATGAACGACACGCTGATCGCGATCGCGACGATCTTCAGCCAGCTGTCGCTGCTCGCATTCGGCGGCGGCAACACGATCCTGCCGGAGATGCAGCGGCAGGTCGTCGACGTGCACCACTGGATGAGCGCGCACGCGTTCACCGCGCTGTTCGCGCTCGCGCAGGCCGCGCCGGGGCCGAACATGATGATCGTGCCGCTGGTCGGCTGGCATGTGGCCGGCTGGGCCGGGCTGCTGGTCGCATCGATCGCGAAGTTCGGGCCGTCGTCGATCGTCACGGTGCTCGCGCTGCACGCGTGGGAGCGCTTTCGCGACCGGCCGTGGCGCCGCTACGTGCAACAGGGGCTGATGCCGGTCACGGCCGGGCTCGTCGCGGCCAGCGCGGTGCTGATCTCGGAAGCGTCGAACCGCTCCGCGATCCAGTGGGGCATCACCGCCGCATGCGCGGTGCTCGCGTGGCGCACGCGCATCCATCCGCTGTGGCTGCTCGCGGCCGGCGCGCTGATCGGGCTCACCGGCATCGGCCAGTGAGCGGCGCACAACCGGCCTCCCGTGCGCGATACTGGCGCGACTCTTCACGGGAGGCCTGATGGATCTCGACGGCGCCAGCCGCAATCTCACCGTCGCCGCGCTGCTCACGCTGTCCGGCGGCTATCTCGACGCGTACACGTACGTCGGTCACGGCCACGTGTTCGCGAACACGATGACCGGCAACGTCGCGCTGCTCGGCATCAACGTATCGGCCGGCGAATGGGCGGCCGCGCTGCATCACGTGCCGCCGCTCGGCGGTTTCGTGGTCGCGGTGTTCGTCGCGCACCTGCTCGGTCTCGCCGCGCAGCGCGGCTGGATGCGGCACACCGCGTTCGCGAGCCTGATCGTCGAGATCGCGTTTCTCGGCGTCGCCGCGAGCGGGCTCGTCGGCGCGTCGAGCGCGTGGCTGATTCCCGGGATCTCGTTCGTCGCGACGCTGCAGACGCTGTCGTTTACTCATCTCGAGGAACTGTCGTACACGTCGGTGATGACGACCGGCAACCTGCGGCGCGCCGCGCAGAAGCTGTTCGTCGGGCTGATTCCCCGCTACGACGCGGGCGCGCTGCACGATTCGGCGCTGCTCGCGACGATCAGCTTCTGCTTCCTGGCCGGCGCGGTGGTCGGCGGCCTCGTGACGCGGCTCGTGCCGGACGTCGCGCTGTGGGGCGCCGTGTTGCTGCTCGCCGGTGCGTTCGCGGAGATCGTGCGGCGGGCGCGGCGGCGCGCGGGCGGTGGGCGTGACAGTGGCGATGGGGCGGCCGGCAACGGGGGCGCCGAAGTTCGCGGCAGCAACGGCAGCAACGGCAGCAACGGCAGCAACGGCAGCAACGGCAGCAACCCCGACGGCGGGACGCCGCGGCCGGCCTGACGCGCGCAGGGCCGCCGCCATGCGGCCCGCCGGTCCGCCGCGCGACCGAATCACCGGCTCATCGCGCCACCCTCCGCCACGCTGCCCCAGCGCAAACCGGTTGCTCCGGCCGCGCCTTACAGCGCCAGCCTTCGTCCCGCCATCGCCGCGACCCGCATCCGTCGCGCGACAGGCAAGCCCGGCGCGGGAAACGTTGTTCCAGGGCGACAATCGCGCGCGACCGCGCGTTTCAATTTCTTTCGGCGTGCGCACTGGTCTTATGATTCAGCCCACATCGCGCGCGCCATGAGCGTCCGCGATCGCCACCCGGCTGCGCACGCGGCCGGCCATGAATGGAGACACCTACAAAAAGGAAAGCTCATGAAGCAGACCACCCGGCTCGCAGCCATCGCAGGGGGCGCGGTGCTGGCCTTCGCCAGCCAGTACGCAGCAGCACAAAGCTCGGTCACGCTGTGGGGCGTCGCCGACGTCAGCGTTCGCTACCTGACCAACGCGAACGCCAAGAACGACGGCCTGCTGTCGATGTCCAACGGCGCGATCACCAACAGCCGCTTCGGCATCTACGGCACGGAAGACCTCGGCAGCGGCCTGAAGGCCGTGTTCAAGCTCGAAAGCGGCGTGAACCTGCAGAACGGCGCATTCGCCGACAGCGGCCGCCTGTTCAACCGTGCGGCATACGTCGGCCTGGACAGCCCGTACGGCACGGTGACCCTCGGCCGCCAGAAGACGCCGCTGTTCGACCTGCTGTCGGACACCTACGATCCGCTGACGGTCGGCAACTACCTCGAAAATGCATGGCTGCCGGTCGCACTCGGCGGCGGCCTGTATGCGGACAACCAGATCAAGTACACGGGCACGTTCGCGGGCCTGACCGCGAAGGCGATGTACTCGACGGGCACCAACTACGAATCGACCGGCGCCGGCGGCTTCTCGGGCCAGATCCCGGGCTCGCTCGGCAAGGGCAACGCATGGGGCGTGTCGCTGTCGTACGTGACGGGCCCGCTCAGCATCGCGGCCGGCGCGCAGCAGAACAGCGACAACTCCGCACGCAAGCAGACGATCTACCACGCGAACGTCGTGTATGCGTTCAGCAAGGCGAAGATCTATGCGGGCTACCTGCGCTCGAAGGACGACACCGGTTTCGTCGACAGCCTGCTCGCGCAGCAGTCGATTCCGGTCGCGAAGGGCACGGGCCGGATCGACGACGGTCCGTTCGCGGGCGTGAGCTGGCAGGTCAGCACGCCGCTGACGCTGACGGGCGCGTTCTACTACGACCACATGCGCAACGCGATGACCGCCAACGGCACGCTCGCGAGCGGAAACCGCTACGCGATCGTCGGCATCGCCGAATACGCGCTCAGCAAGCGCACGGAAGTCTACGGCACGGTCGACTTCAACAAGACGAACGGCGCGGCGAACGTCGAGCTGCCGGGTCGCAGCAACCAGACCGGCATCGCGATCGGCCTGCGCAATATCTTCTGACGAAAATCGTCAACGCGTGCGCCGGCCCCGGTTCGGCGCGCATCGAAGAGGCTCCAGGAAGGAGCCTCTTTTTTTTCGCCACGCGCCTTCCTGCGCGCAGACGACCATTCAGCGATTGCTCCATCGGGAACACGCCGCCCGTAAGGGTTCCGTCGGCATTCCAGAACATACTTTGACAGTGCGCGCGAAGCGATTCCGCTACGCTGCGTGCAGGGTCCGCCGCGTGCCGCAACGCACGCGCGGGCGTCGTTCCGGCGCGCGTTTCGCGTGCGGCCGGCCTGGTGCGTAACTTGTGTATCCGGTGATGACAAACACGGTCCGCCGGTTTTTTTTCGTGGGACGATGCGCTCACGAATTTCTTGAAAGGGGATGACGATGGGTATCCTGAACACCGTGGGTGAAATCGCTGGCGCAGTGGCAGCCGTCGAGGCGGCGGAGAAGGTCGATCCGGATGCGGGCCTGCTGACCAAGGCGGCGGCGGCCGTCGCCGGCTTCAAGGGCGCCGAGGCGATCGAAGGCATGCTCGAGAAGAAGGAAGAGCAGCCGCAGCAGGCAGACGATACGCAGGCGACGGACGGCAGCGACACGTCGCAGGCCTGAGCAAGGCGGCTGGTCCCGCCGCGGGTGCGCCGTTCGCGCATCCGGGCGGACCGGTGCCGCGCGGCCGGCAGGCCGGGCATGTGGTCGATCGGTGACGCATGGCACACCCGGCAGCCGGTTTGACCGGCGAGAGGCAACGTCTCTCGCCGTTTTTTATGGCGCGCGCGTCCTGCGGCGCCACGTTCCGCACGAATTCCCGAATCTTGCTATCGTGCCGTCATCCGAACTGCGATGAGGGCTTGCGATGGATTTCGACTACGACCTGTTCGTCATCGGGGCCGGCTCCGGCGGCGTGAGGCTCGCCCGGATGGCGGCGTCATACGGCGCGCGCGTCGGCATAGCGGAACAGGAGCAGATCGGCGGCACCTGCGTGCTGCGCGGCTGCATCCCGAAGAAGCTGCTCGTCTACGCATCGCACTATCCGCACGAACTCGACGATGCGAAGGGCTTCGGCTGGACCTTCGGCGCCGGCACGCTCGACTGGTCCGCGCTGATCGCCGCGAAGGATCGCGAGATCAACCGGCTCAGCGACATCTACATCGACCTGCTGCGGCAATCCGGCGTCGCGATGCACGCAGGACGCGCGACCCTCGTCGACGCGCATACGGTCGCGATCGGCGAGCGCACCATCCGCGCGCGCCACATCGCGATCGCGACCGGCTCGCGGCCGGCGCTGCCGCACCGTCCCGGCATCGAGCATGCGATCACGTCGCGCGAGGCGCTGTCGCTCCCGGCGTGCCCCAAGCGCATCGCGGTGGTCGGCGGCGGCTATATCGCGGTCGAGTTCGCCGGCATCTTCAACGGCTTCGGCAGCCAGGTCGATCTGTTCTATCGCGGCGAGAAGATCCTGCGCGGCTTCGACGACGACGTGCGCCAGTTCCTCACCGACGAAATGACGAAGCAGGGCGTCGCGATCCACGCGCGCGCGGTGGTCGAGTCGATCGCGCGCGCGGACGACGGCACGCTCTCCGTGCACGTCGGCGACGCGCAGCACGGGCCGTACGACGCGGTGCTCTATGCGACCGGCCGCGTGCCGAACGTCGAAGGGCTCGGCCTCGAGCGCGCGGGCGTCATGCTCGACGCGCGCGGCGCGATCGCGGTCGATGCGTATTCGGCGACGTCGGTGCCTTCGATCCATGCGCTCGGCGACGTCACGTCGCGGCCGCAGCTCACGCCGGTGGCGACGCGCGACGGCGCGCTGCTCGCGCGCACGCTGTTCGGCGGCGCACGCGTCGCGGCCGATCACGATTACGTCCCGTCGGCCGTGTTCAGCCAGCCGGAGGTCGCGACGGTCGGCCTGACCGAGGCCGATGCGCGTCGCGTGCACGGTGACGTCGACATCTACCGCACGTCCTTCAAGGCGCTGCGCCACACGCTGTCGGGCCGCAACGAGCGCACGCTGATGAAGCTGGTGGTCGCGCGCGACAGCCAGCGCGTGATCGGCGCGCACATGGTCGGCCGCGACGCGGGCGAGATCATCCAGGGCATCGCGATCGCGATTCGCGCGGGCGCGACGAAGGCGCAATTCGACGATACGATCGGCATTCACCCCACCGCGGCCGAGGAGTTCGTGACGATGCGGCAGAAGGTGGCCGACTGACCGCCAGCGGCGCGCCGGCTCGCGGGCCGGCGCGGGCGTCCCGCACACGCTCCGCTGGCGTGTGACGCACCACGGATCCGCGGCGATTTGTAAAGATCGTCAATTCTTCTAAAGAAATCCCGTCTCGACAATCAGACTTGGTATGATCGGCCAAAATCATATACGGGGCCGATCATGCGCGATCAACAGCGCAGTAACCAGAATCACGCGGTAGCCGGCGCAAGCGGGGTCGTCGATCCATGCGCCGCGCGTTCGCGTCTCGCCGCAACACGTCCGTTGCGTGCAATTTCCCTTCGCATGCCGCCATCTCCATCGCCGTCCGGGCGATGAAGTCGCGCGCGCGCCGATGCGCGCCCCGGCCGCTTCGATCATCGCATCGACCGCCGGTTTGTCGGCAAGCCGGCGAGCCCGTTCCGGGCAATCTTTTCACGTAAGGAGACCCGCAGTGAACATTCAGACACGACGCACCGTTCTCGTGGCGGCGGCGCTCGTCGCGGCGCTGTCCGGCTGCGCGACCGAGTCGTCGCGCACGCTCGACGTGCCGGCCGTGAGCAGCGCGCAGAAGCCGTACGCGGGCAAGCCCGTCGCGATCGCGGTCGGCAAGTTCGACAACCGCTCGAGCTACATGCGCGGCATCTTCTCGGACGGCATCGACCGCCTCGGCGGACAGGCGAAGACGATCCTCGTCACGCGCCTGCAGCAGAGCCGCCGTTTCAACGTGCTCGATCGCGAGAACCTCGACGAGATCAAGCAGGAAGCCGGCTTCATGAAGAAGGCGCAGGCGGTGAAGGGCGCGAACTACGTCGTGACCGGCGACGTGACGGAGTTCGGCCGCAAGGACGTCGGCGATCACCAGCTGTTCGGTATTCTCGGCCGCGGCAAGACGCAGGTCGCGTATGCGAAGGTCAACCTGAACATCGTCGACACGACGACGTCGGAAGTCGTCGCGTCGAGCCAGGGCGCGGGCGAGTTCAGCCTGTCGAACCGCGAAGTGATCGGCTTCGGCGGCACGGCCGGTTACGACTCGACGCTCAACGGCAAGGTGCTGGACCTCGCGATCCAGGAAGCCGTGAATCATCTCGTCGACCAGGTCGACGCCGGCACGCTGAAGGCACCGCAGTAGGCGCCGTGCGCAGTACGGCGCGACGAATCATTCACCAACCAGAAGAGACAAGACCATGAAACGGGGAATCTGGCTGCCGGCGACGGCGGCCGTCATGCTGCTCGCGGGCTGCGCGGCGCCGACCACGCCGCCGCTCTATCAATGGAACGGCTATCAGCCGCAGGTGTACGAATACTTCAAGGGGCAGAAGTCCCCGCAGGAGCAGATCGACGCGCTCGAAAAGGCGCTGCAGGAGATTCGCGCGAAGGGCAAGACGCCGCCGCCGGGCTTCCATGCGCATCTCGGGATGCTCTACGCGAGCGTCGGCAGCGAACAGCAGGCCGCGCAGGAATTCCAGGCCGAGAAGGCGCTCTTTCCGGAATCCGCGTCGTTCATGGATTTCCTGATGAAGAAGAAAGCCGGCGACGCGAAGGCCGCGAAGGCCGCGAATCCGTCGGCCGCCGGCCAGACGATCGCCGGCCAGAAGAATGCCGATCCGACTCCCGCCAAACAGTGACGTGCCTGCCATGATCAAGACACTTTCATTCAAGCTGCTGTCCGTACTGTCGATCGTCGCGCTGTTGAGCGCGTGCGCGCAGCCCGTCAAACGCCCCGACTACACGGCCTTCAAGAAGAGCCAGCCGCGCTCGATCCTCGTGCTGCCGCCGCTCAACGAGACGACCGATGTCGGCGCGACCTACGGTGTGCTGTCGCAGATGACGCAGCCGCTGGCCGAGTCGGGCTACTACGTGGTGCCGGTCGCGGTGATGGACGAGACGTTCAAGCAGAACGGCCTCACGAACGCCGCGGAAATCCAGGGCACGTCGCCGGCGAAGCTGCGCGAAATCTTCGGCGCGGACGCCGCGCTGTACGCGAAGATCACGCAATACGGATCCGTCTACCAGGTGGTGGACAGCACGACGGTGGTCGCGGCGTCGGCGAAGCTCGTCGACCTGAAGACCGGCGACGTGCTGTGGCAGGGCGAGGGCCGTGCGACCGGCAAGGAAGTCGGCAACAACATGAGCGTCAACGCGTTCGGGGTCGTCGGGATGCTGGTGCAGGCGGCCGTCAAGCAGGTCGCGCATTCGCTGACCGACGAAGCGCACGATGTGGCCGGTTTGACGAGCAGCAGGCTGCTGTCCGCGGGGCCGCCGAACGGGCTGCTGTACGGGCCGCGTTCGCCGAAGTACGGGACCGACTGACCGGCGCGCGGACCTCGGCTTCGGCGCGTCGGGCAGGCAAGGTCGCCTGCATGCCGTGCCGAAGCCGCGAGATTCGATGAAACGGCCGCGCTTGCGCGGCCGTTTTGCGTGGCCGGTACGTCGCGTGCGTCGTGCCGTGCGCCGCCGCTCAATGCATGCCGAACGCGTCGAGCAGCCGGTACCAGCTCATCGCGAGCACCAGCGCCGGCGTGCGCAGCGTCGCGCCGCCGGGGAAGTCGCGATGCCGGATCTTGCCGAACAGGTCGAAGCGGCTCGCCTGGCCGTCGATCGCCTCGGCGATCAGCTTGCCCGCGAGCGCGGTCGTGTTCACGCCGTGCCCCGAGAAACCCTGCGCGAAATACAGCGTCGGCGCGACGCGCCCGAAGTGCGGCGCGCGGTTCATCGTGATGTCGACGAAGCCGCCCCATGCGTAGTCGACCTTCACGTCCGCGAGCTGCGGGAACGTCTTCAGCATGTCCGCGCGCATCGCGTCGGCGAGATTGCGCGGCTCCCGCGTCGAATAGCTGACCTTGCCGCCCCACACGAGCCGCGTGTCGGGCGCCGGCCGGAAATAGTCGAGCACGAAGCGGCTGTCGCAGATCGCCGCGCGCGCGGGCATCAGCACGGCGGCGCGCGCCGCGCCGAGCGGCTCGGTCGCGATCACGTAGGTGCCGACCGGCATGATCTTCTTCGACAGCGCGGGCGCGAGCGTGCCGACGTACGTGTTGCACGCGAGCACCACGAAGCGCGCGCGCACCTGCCCCTGGCCGGTCTCGACGACGTGGCCGCCCGACACGTCGCGCACGCGCGTCACGCAGCTGTCCTCGTGGATCCGCACGCCCGCGTCGGCGGCCGCGCGCGCGAGCCCGAGCGTGTAGTTCAGCGGATGCAGGTGGCCGCTGTCGGGGTCGTACAGGCCGCCGCGATAGCGCGCCGATTGCACGTAGTCGCCGAGTTCGTCCGCTTCGACGAAATGAAAGCGGTCGTAACCGAAGCGCTTCGCGGCCTCGTCGCGCCAGCGTTTCAGCGCATCCGCGTCGCGCTCGGTGTTCGCGGCGGTCAGGTAGCCGGGCACGAGCGCGCAGTCGATGTCGTGCTTCGCGATGCGCGACTTCACGAGCGACAGCGTTTCGAGCCCCATGTCCCAGATCCGCTTCACGTCGCCTTCCGGCATGAAGTTGCCGAACGTGTCGATGTCGCATGCAAAGCCGCCGATCAGCTGGCCGCCGTTGCGCCCGCTCGCCGCCCATCCGACCCGCGATGCCTCGAGTACCGTCACCGAATGGCCGCGCTCGGCGAGGTTGAGCGCGGCGGACAAGCCGGTGAGGCCCGCGCCGATCACGCACACGTCGGCGTCGGTCGCGCCGGCGAGCGGCGCATGGCGGGTCGTATCGTTGGCGGTCGCCGCGTAGTACGACGCGACGTGCGGCTGGTTGGCGAATGTCTGCATGATCAGGAAAACGAATGAAGGGGACTCAGAACAGCTCGCGCACGCGGTGATACAGCATCCCGAGTTCGAGCGCGGGCTGCCGCCATGCGTCGCCGCCGGGAAAGCGCCGGTGGCGCAGCTGCGCGAACAGGTCGAACGCGCGCGTGTCGCCCGCGATCGCGCCAGCGATCGCGCGTCCGGCGATGCCGGTCAGCGCGACGCCGTGCCCGCTGAAGCCCTGGACGTAGAAGAAGTTCGGATCGAGCGCGCCGAAGTCCGGCGCGCGGTTGCGCGTGACGTCGACGAAGCCGCCCCACGCGTGGTCGACGCGCACGTCGGCGAGCTGCGGGAACACGCCGACCATGCGCTGCCGGATCGTGTCGGCGAGCGTGTCGGGCGACGCGCCCGCGGAGTTCGCACGGCCGCCGAACAGCATCCGGTGGTCGGCCGACAGCCGGAAGTAGTCGAGGAAGAAGTTGTTGTCGCACACGGCTTCGCGCTGCGCGATCAGCGCGTCGGCGCGCGCGCGGCCGAGCGGTTCGGTTGCGATGATGTACGACGCGACCGGCGCGATGCGCGCGGCGGTCGCGGCCGGCAGGATGCCGCCGGGGCCCGCGTTGCAGCACGACACGACGAAGCGGCAGCGCACCTCGCCCGACGGCGTGCGCACCACCGGCCGGGCGCCGCGCACGACGTCGAGCGCGGGCGTGTGCGCGTGGAGCGCGACGCCTTCGCGGCGCGCGGCCTCGGCGAGGCCGAGGCAATACTTGAGCGGATGCAGGTGGCCCGACAGCGGATCGTAGACGCCCGCCAGATAGCGCGGCGACGCGATGCGCGCGCGGATTTCGCCGGTATCGAGCCACGACAGCGACGGATGGCCCCAGCGCGAGCGCGCGGCATCCATCCAGGCGCGCAGGTCGTCGATGCGGCGCGGCTTGGTCGCGACCGTCAGGTAGCCGCGCGTGAAGTCGCAGTCGATGCCGTGGCGCGCGATCCGCTCGGCGATCAGCGCGACGCCGTCGAGCGACAGCGACCACGCGGCGCGTGCGCCGGCGGCGCCGAGCTGCTGCTCGATCACCTCGTCTTTCGCGAAACCCGTGATCGCCTGTCCGCCGTTGCGGCCCGATGCGCCCCAGCCGGGCCGATGCGCATCGATCACGGCGACCGACAGCCCGCGCGCACGGCAATCGAGCGCCGTCGACAGGCCCGCGAAGCCCGCGCCGATCACGCACACGTCGACGTCGATCGCTTCCTCGAGCACGGGGTCGTCGGCCACGGGGCGCGTGGCGGTTGCTTCGTAGTACGAGTCGCGCGCGAGCGCGTCGGCGCGGCGGGTGAAAGACTGCGTCATCAAACCGACTCCGTCGAAGACGGCCGGCGCCGGTGCGCGACGCACCGCGATCCGGCCGGGTGAAACGATGCGGGACGCCATGCGCGCGGCAGGGCGTCCCGCGCGGCCCGCATCAGAACGAATAGATGAACTGCGTCGCGAGCAGGTCGTTGGACTTGCCGTACGAACCGTCGTTGCGCAGGAACACCTTGTTGTTCGCCCAGTCGTGCCGGTATTCGACCTTCACGGTGATCTGCTGGGTCGGATAGAACAGCAGGTCGAGTGCGACGTCCTGGCGCACCGCGCCCTTGCACTCGAAGCCCAGGCCGCCGCCGGCCTTCGACTGCGCGAGACAGTCCGCGTCGACGCCGAAGCCGTTGCTCGGATCCATCCCGTTGCCGTTCAGCGCGATACCGCCGCCGCCGCCGCCGTTCTTCGAGTTGGCGAGCAGGTCGTAGCGCAGCGTCACGCCCATGCGGCCGACCACCGGCGCGTTGAACTTGCGGTGCGCGAGCAGCGACAGGCCGTACCACTGCGCGAGCCCGCCGTTGAACGCCGCATGCTGCTGTCGGCCGTAGTCGACTTCGGCGTTGTACTGAATGTCGGCGAGCGTGTAGGTCGCGTCGAGTTCGCCGAAGAAGAACGAACCGTAGGCGCTCGGTGCCGCGCCGCCCGGGCCGTAGTGGACGTTGCCCTGGTCGTCGATCGCGCTCGCCAGCGTCTGCCGCCCGATGTTGAACGAACCGCCGATGTCGAGCGCGCTCGACCACGTGTAGTCCGCGCGCGCGGTGAAGGTCGGCACCTTGTTGCTGGTGGAGATCGGGTCGCCGAGCGCGTTGGTGCCCGTCTGCGTGACCGAACCGTACGTGCGGTACTGCTCGTTGCCGAGGAAGAACTTCCACGCCCAGGCGCCCTTCGTGTAGTTCGCGCCGACACCGACGTAGCTGCCCGGATCCGAGAAATCGTACAGCAGGTTGTGCGTGAGCGTGAGCATCTGGTTCGACTGCTGCACCTCGTAGCCGCCGAAGCTCGGGATCAAGCCGGCGACCAGCGTCGTCTCGGCGGTGATCGGCACGTTGACGACCGCGGTGTTCAGCAGGTTGTCGGTGATCGAGCCGCGCGAGTTCTGCAGCAGCGTGATGCCGTTGCCGCGGTTCGGCATCAGCGTGATCTCCGCCGACGGCGCCATCGGGCCGACGCCGAAGGTCTTCTTGATGTCGAGGTAGAGATCGCCGAACGTGCTGTTGAAGTAGTTGTACGCGTTCTCGTGGTTCGCGAACAGGAACGACGACGTGCCGGCCGCGCGGTTGTAGATGTAGGTCGGGTCGATGTAGCCGGTGACCGACAGGCCCGCGAGCGGCCCGGTGTTGGCCGCGTCCGTCAGCGAGTCGACCTTCAGCTGCTGGTTCGCGATCTGCTGCTTCATTTCACTGACTTCGTCGTTGGTCAGCGTGGCTTGAGCCTTGCCGTAGTCCGGCGAGGACGGGTCTGCGGCCACGATCACCGGCTTAGCCGCGATCGTCGCGCCGGCCTGCGCGACCGGGGTGCCGCCCGGCTTCGCGGCGAGTTGCGCCTGCATGGCCTTCATCTGCTTCTGCAGCGCGGCGACCTGCGCCTGCAGTGCCTTGATTTCGGCGGAGGTCGAGTCGGCCAGCGCGATGCCGGGCAACGCGCCGGCCACCAGCAGGCAGATCAGTTTCTTCTTCATTGCGGATTCTCCTTGTCGTGCGCTTGGTCAATCTGTGATCGGCCCGCGCGCCGCTTCTCGCGGCGCGCGGGTCTTGTTATCGATGAAAAGGGAAGCGGGGCGTCAGGCCGCCGCGAACGCCGCCTTCATGTCGGCCACCCGGCGCCGTTCGCGCGCGATCATCATCTGGTTCACGACGATCACGCCGATCGTCACCGCGGTGATGAACAGCGTCGCCAGTGCGTTCATTTCCGGGTTCAGCCCGAGCCGCACGCGCGAGAACACCACCAGCGGCAGCGTGGTCGAGCCCGGCCCCGACAGGAACGCCGACAGCACCAGGTCGTCGATCGACAGCGTGAACGACAGCAGCCAGCCCGACAGCAGCGCCTGCGAGATCAGCGGCAGCGTCACCACGAAGAACACCTTCAGCGGCGTCGCACCCAGGTCGAGCGCGGCTTCCTCCAGCGACTTGTTCATCTCCTTCACGCGCGACTGCACGATGATCGCCACGTACGACACGCACAGCATCACGTGGCCGATCCAGATCGTCACCATCCCGCGGCCCTTCGGCCAGCCGAACATCTGCTCCAGCGCAACGAACAGCAGCAGCAGCGAGATCCCCTGGATCACCTCCGGAATCACCAGCGGCGCGTTGATCATCCCCGTGTACAGCGTGAAGCCCTTGAAGCGGCCGAAGCGCGCGAGCACGAAGCCCGCCCACGTGCCGATCACGACCGACGCGGTGGCCGTCAGGAGGCCGATCTTCAGCGACAGCCACGCGGCGGTGAGCAGCTCGTCGTCCTGCCACAGCGCCGCGTACCACTTCAGCGAGAAGCCCGACCACACCGTCACCAGCTTCGACTCGTTGAACGAGTACACGACCAGGCTGATGATCGGGATGTACAGGAACAGGAAGCCGAAGGCGAGGACGCCCGTCGACAGCGGTTTGCTCGGCTTGATCATTTCGCTTCCTCCAGTTCCTTGACCTGGTAGTACTGGAACAGCGCCATCGGCACCAGCAACAGCAGCACCATCGCGACCGTCACCGCGGACGCCATCGGCCAGTCCATGTTGTTGAAGAATTCATCCCACATCACGCGGCCGATCATCAGCGTGTCGGCGCCGCCGAGCAGTTCCGGAATCACGTACTCGCCGACTGCCGGGATGAACACCAGCAGGCTGCCGGCGATGATCCCGTTCTTCGACAGCGGCAGCGTGATGCGCGTGAACGCGACCCACGGCTTCGCGCCGAGGTCGTAGGCGGCCTCGAGCAGCGTGAGGTCCATCTTCACGAGGTGCGCGTAGAGCGGCATCACCATGAACGGCAGGTACGAATAGACCATCCCGATGTAGACGCCCGCGTCGCTGTGATAGAGGCGCAGCGGGGTGTGGATGATGCCGAGCGCGATCAGCGTGTGGTTCAGGAGGCCGTCATCCTTCAGGATCCCGATCCATGCGTACACGCGGATCAGGAACGACGTCCAGAACGGCAGCATCACGGCCATCATCAGCACGTTGCGCCGGCCCGGCTCCGAGCGTGCGATGTAGTACGCCATCGGGAATCCGATCAGCAGGCACAGCAGCGTCGACACGGCGGCCATCTTCAGCGAGCTGAGATAGGTCGCGATGTACAGGTCGTCCTGCAGCAGGAACGCGTAGTGCGACAGCTGCAGCGCGAAGTGCACGACGCCGTCCTTGATCTCGACGAGCGACGTGTACGGCGGGATCCCCATCACCTGGTCGGCGAAGCTGATCTTGAACACCAGCACGAACGGCAGCGCGAAGAAGATCACGAGCCACAGGAACGGCACGCCGATCGCGACGCCGCGGCCCGACGGCAGGAAGCGCGACAGCGCGGCGAAGCGGCTGCGGCGCTTCGAAGCCTGTGTCGTTGCGGCGGTACCGGTCGAAACCGGCGCGGACGGAGTGGAGGCGGAAGTTCTCATCATGTCGTCCTCACTGCGTCAGCACGACGCCGCTGGCCGGCGACCACGACACGAACACGTCGTCGTTCCACGCCGGCGCGCTGTCGTGCATCAGGTGCGAACTCGACAGGTTCGACACGACCGTCTTGCCGCTCGGCAAACGCACGTGATACAGCGAGTAGGCGCCCATGTACGCGATGTCGGTCACCACGCCGCGCGCCCAGTTGTGATGCGAGCCCGGCTTCTCGCGCGATACGTGCACGCGCTCCGGCCGCACCGAGATGCCGACCGGCATCCCGAGCGGGCCGGTCACGCCGTGGCTCACGTACATGCGTGCCTCGAGGTCGTCGCTTTCGACGAAGATGTGATCGGGTTCGTCCTCGACCACCCGGCCTTCGAACAGGTTCGTCGAGCCGATGAACTCGGCCGAGAAGCGGCTGTTCGGGTATTCGTACACTTCGCCCGGCGTGCCGATCTGCACGATCTTGCCTTCGCTCATCACCGCGAGGCGGCTCGCCATCGTCATCGCCTCTTCCTGGTCGTGCGTGACCATCACGCAGGTCACGTCGACCTTCTCGATGATGTTCACCAGTTCGAGCTGGGTCTTCTGGCGGATCTTTTTGTCGAGCGCGGACATCGGCTCGTCGAGCAGCAGCAGCTTCGGGCGCTTCACCAGCGAGCGCGCGAGCGCGACGCGCTGCTGCTGGCCGCCGGACAGTTGGTGCGGCTTGCGCTTCGCGTACTTGCTCATCTGCACCAGCGCGAGCGCGTCGGCCACGCGTTCCTTGATCTCGTTTTTCGGCGTGCCTTCCTGCTTCAGCCCGAACGCGACGTTCGACTCGACCGACATGTGCGGGAACAGCGCATACGACTGGAACATCATGTTGACCGGGCGGCGGTACGGCGGCAGCGACGCGAGGTCCTCGCCGTCGACGAAGATCTTGCCGGAGGTCGCCGTCTCGAGCCCGGCGAGCATGCGCAACAGCGTCGACTTGCCGCAGCCGGAGCTGCCGAGCAGCGCGAACAGCTCGTTCTTCGCGATCGTCAGGTTCACGTTGTCGACGGCCGTGCTGTCGCCGAACTTCTTCACGACGTTTTCGATGCGCACGAACGCATCGTTCTTCGTGCGGGCCGCGGCGGCCGGTTGGGTGTGGCGTGCGGCAGCGGAAGAGGGTATCGATTGCATGGGAGTCACCATTCGTTCTTCACGGATTGCAGGCGTGAGCGTTCCCGCGCGAGGCGTACAACGCGACTCGCGGACAACGGCTCGTGCCGGATGGAACAGCGCGCGGTGCGCGCGGGCGGACGAAGCGTCCGCGGATCTCTGGCGGGCAGGCGTTCAGCCGATGCCTGCGCCGCCGTGATGGTTCGTGATCAGTGGCCCGTCTTCAGCTGCGCCCACAGACGGTTCTCGAGGCGCAGGATGTCGGCCGGCATCGGCTTCATCAGCACCATCTTCTTCAGCACGTCCTCGGGCGGATAGACGGTCGGATCCTGCGCGACGGCCGGCGTGACGAACGGGTGCGCGGCCTTGTTCGCGGTCGGGTAGAACACCGTGTTGGTGATCGCCGCATTGACCTTCGGGTCGGACACGTAGTTGATCCACTTCAGCGCGGCCTCGGGGTGCGGTGCATCCTTCGGGATCACCATCACGTCGAACCACAGCAGGCCGCCTTCCTTCGGGTTCGAGAACTTGATGTCGTACGGGCGCTTCGCCTCCGACGAGCGGCGGTGCGCGATGCCGACGTCGCCCGACCAGCCGAGCACGACGCACACGTCGTTGTTCGCGAGGTCGTTGATGTAGCCGGACGAGTTGAACTGGGTGATGTACGGGCGGACTTTCTTCAGGACTTCGAACGCAGCCTGGTAGTCGCCGGGGTTCTTGCTGTTCGGATCCTTGCCCATGTACTGCAGCGTGGCCGCGAACACGTCGACGGCCTGGTCGAGGAACGACACGCCGCAGCTCTTCAGCTTTTCCATGTTGGCCGGGTCGAACACCAGCGCCCAGCTGTCGACGGGCGCCTTGTCGCCGAGCGCCTTCTTCACCGCCTGCGCGTTGTAGCCGATGCCGTCGGTGCCGTAGGCCCAGGGAACGCCGTACTGGTTGCCCGGATCGGCGTCCGAGATCATCTTCATCAGCAGCGGGTCGAGGTTCGCGAGGTTCGGGATCTTCGACTTGTCGAGCTTCTGGTACACGCCGGCCTGGATCTGCTTGGCCATGTAGTTCGAGGTCGGCACGACGATGTCGTAGCCCGAGCTGCCCGCCAGCAGCTTCGCCTGCAGCGTGTCGTCGCTGTCGTAGTTGTCGTACTTGACGTGGATGCCCGTCTGCTTCTGGAAGTTCGGGATCGTGTCGGGTGCGATGTAGTCGGACCAGTTGTAGACGTTCAGCTCGTCGGCATGCGCCGACGGGCTGGCGACCGACGTGAACGCGGCCACCGCGGCAAGGGCCGCGATGGAACAGGCTTGGCGAAGAAAGCAGGCACGCATGGTGGAATTCCCCTGGGTTATGGCGGCGCGCGGCACCCGCCGCACGCCTGTAGGCAAAGTCGTTACGAAAGGCCCAGTTGCTGGGCGGTCGCATCGACGGCCTTCTTCGCCTTCGATACGAGTTCATCGATTTCCTGACGCGAAATCACGAGCGGCGGCGACAGCAGCATCCGGTCGCCGGTCGCGCGCATGATCAGGTTGCCGTTGAAGCAGAAGTCGC